>NZ_JBXAJH010000024.1:0-40589 GCF_058797075.1 Acidovorax sp. GW823-FHT02H02
ACATGAAGCTGTGTGCCAGTGGGGCCTTCTGGCTGGTGGCCTACCCCAGCCAAGGCCACGAGATGCTGTTCGATGCGTACAAGAAACGCATCAAGGCACGCGAACAGGCCAAGAAGGCTGAGCCGTTCTGAGCGGTTCAAGGGCAAGCCGCTACGGGCTTCGCCCTGCGCGGCTTGCCCTCAACGGACGACCACCGAGCTCGATCACCAAGGAGACCAAAACCGACCCAAGGCACTACACTTATCCACAGCCGACCTTCACAGGTTGGCCATTAGCCCTGGCTCAAAATTCAATCGGCACGGTGGCTCAATTTTGAATCGGCGCCAACAGGTATGCGTCCGGCCAACCCATCTTGAATCGGATGAATGGGCTGTGATGCAACCAACATAAACTGCCGAGCATGTGTTCCTGCTCGTGCTGCTTGATGAATGCGTAGACGATGGGCGCATCGCTCTTATTCAGGTGTCCGCGCGCCTTGACGAAAATTTGCAACTCATCCTTGAAAAAGGGTACGAAAAGGCCCAGGACGTTGGGCCTTTTCGTACCGTACCGAATTGCCCTAACAGTCCTCACAACGAACAGCCAGCCAAACATTGCGCGCTTTGCAAACCTAGAGCCTTGGGGGCCGAGTTTCTCTAAGGTGCTCTGCAAGTCATGCAGCCTGTCGGCGCCGAAATTGGCTACTAGGTCAGTTGACAGTGACTCAATGTCTGCATCCAGCACGCGCATCTGCACCGCTAGGTCGTGATATATCTGTCCGATGCCGCTGGTGCGGACCACGTTGAACTCACCGGTCAAACTTTCGCATCGCAATGGAGTTGGCGGGAACTCGCCAAAATCCAGCCGCAGCTGCTCCTGGGAAGACCTCTTCTCAACCGAAAAAAATGGGCGAAAAAAGCGGGCGAGAAGGTTCACGAAGAAGGGCGTGGAGTGGAACGAGACCCTCATTCTGGGGCATCCTGCCCCCCACCGTGCGTCTTCCGGACGTTGTCTGTGCTGGATTTTCGCGCTCTTGGTCGTCCCATGTCCCTCTTTCGAGTGCCGACGTTCAGCCGCGATCTTGCTCCCGTCGGAGTTTGGCACCTGCGAACGACTGCTGTCGCAAAGTTCGAATTTTTCAATATGATCACTCAATGCCATTGGCCTTGAGCAACTCCCCGGAACTCTGCTCGAATCTTAGGGTGGCGAGCCCTTGGGCTTGCGTGGCCTACTTTTGGGTGGCTTTGTTGCACAAGTCGGAAGGCAGACGAGATTACCCCAGCCCCAGACGCAGCTATGCCATGGCACCCACGGGCACCGTGCTCGGGCGCCCGAGTTGCGTGAAACGGTTGAGCAGAGCCACACGCACATGCAACTCCACCACCTGCCGCTCAAACGTGCGCGCCATCACCCGTTGGCCCAGGCGCTTGAAGCAGTGCATCTTGGTCTCCACCAGACTTCTGCGGTGATAGCCGCTCCACTTTTTCCAGATGCTGCGCCCCAATCTGTCACAGGCTCGCAGCGCTTCGTTGCGCGCATGCGCTCCCACCAGGGTCGCCTTCCACGTCTGGGCGTTCTTGCGCGGGGGGATCACCGCCTGCGCATTTCGCTGGGCAATCGCCGCATGGCACGCCTTGGTGTCGTAGGCACCGTCCCCACTGACGCTGGCAATCGGCTCATCGGGTGGTATCTGCTCCAGCAACTCGAGCAGCATGGGCGCATCGCCCACGCTGTTGTCGGTCACCTCGATGGCCCGGATCTCCAACGTGTGTGCATCAATACCCAGGTGCACCTTGCGCCACTGGCGCCGGTACTCGGCACCGTGCTTCTTGCGTTTCCATTCGCCTTCGCCAAGGAACTGAATGCCGGTGCTGTCCACCAGCAGTTCCAGTGCGGTGGTACTGGCTCGGTAGGGCAGTTGTACCTGCAAAGTCTTCTGGCGTCGGCACACGGTGCTGTAGTCGGGCACCCGCCAGTCCAGGCCTGCCAGATGCAGCAGGCTTTCAACCATGCCCAGGCTTTGACGCAGGGCCAGACCGAACAGGCACTTGATGCTCAGACAGAACTGGATGGCTGCGTTGGAGAAGATGTGCTGGCGCCCGCGTTTGCCGCTGGATGGGGCGTACCACTGCATGCCTTTGTCCAGCCAGATTGTCAGCGACCCTCGGGCTTTGAGCGCGGCGTTGTACTCTGCCCAGTTGGTGGTCTTGTAGCGGGCCTTGGACCCCTTCGGTTCACTCATGTCTCGAGGCTGCCACCTCAGCGGACTGGCTTTGTGCAACAAAGCCCCTCTGCTGCAAAAAGCAGCAGGGTAGGTAACCTGGCTCAAAATTAGATCGACTTCACCCCAAAAGTGGCTCCGCTATCGGTCGGCGTCAACAGATCTCGACTACCATGAGACTTCGGAACGGTCAAGAAGGCCACGGTGAGCGCTGCACTGTGAAACCACAAAGAAAGCCTTACCGCAATATAAAAAACTCACGCGCCTCTATGCTCGTCCTCTCTGGCCTCGTCCTCCTGTCTTTCTTATTCCCGCCGGCTTGGTTGGCGGTCTTTTCCTACGCAATATATTTGTACAAGAGCAAAGAAGCTCGTAGAGACAGAGTCCTTCTGTCCATCATAAGCGGCATGATTCAGTCAAGAGAGGATCAGCGCGTTATCAAGTTCATGCACTACGACACGGCAAAGAAGTTTGCTGCTGCTCATGGCGCACAAATGTCTCTCTATAAGGACGACCCGGAAGACGATACTCTGATATTTGACTTTACATTCAATTCAAAGCAGTACAGTATCTGTCTGCAACGGTGGCAGCAGGATGATGTGCTGATTTCCGTCGGGCCAACCCTAAGCGCAGCAGACACGATAGCTCACGCATTTGGTGAGGATAGCGAAATTACCAAGTTAATTCGCAAGCAAGAGAAGAGCCAATCTCAGCAAGCGCAACTTGCACCAAGCTCTGTAAATAATAAAAATTCAGAATCCGGAGAAGCGTCTCAGACTGAGATCGCGGAGCTAGCACGCGTCGTTGATGGCCTTAATACGACATTTGACAAGCACACCGAAAAGATAAAGTGGTGATTTTAGCAGGTCATAAAATTGGCATTGGCCGACATGATGACAACTTCGACTACCTGCAAGATGTCGGAACGAATAACAGGGTGCGACTAGGGTCCCACAGCCCAACAGAATTGCATTGGGTGGAGTATGACATTATATCGACCGATGGATCCCTCATCCTGCACCGGGGGGTGATATTCTCCGTATCCGATTTCATTGCCATGGCGCTGTCTAAAAACCTAGCCGACCTAATGGTGCTAACGAAGAAGGAAAGAGATTTCCTCATCAGCAACTTTGCAACCTTCGGCCTAAAAGTCGCTGTTTTCGAGGAATGTTTTCCATTTTTCGACAAAATTAGGTATGTTGCGAATCTCGCTGACAACGTGAAAGAGGCTCGGAGAAGGCTCAATGAAATGAAAGATAAAGGGGTCCGCGGTGGTTCGGCTCACCGCTGGTACTCGGCCGTATACAAATTTCGTCAAGAGCGAGTTTTACGGTGCAAGAGCAGCCTCGATAGAACGGTATATTTCGCCTGCCTTCCGCCATATCAAGAAGTTTTTAAGGCTAAAGAGGCGCGAGCCGGGCGGACTATTTACGCACTGGACTTCAATTCAATGTATGCTGCTTGCATGCAAGGCACCTTCCCAAGCCCAAAAAATTTAAAGCACGTAAGATTTGGCCCTGAAGATGTCTTAAATGACGATTCCTTCGACGGCTTTTATAGAGTCGTCTTGAAGGAGGCGAAGGACACTTTTTTCTTGAAGTTCCATCCCTTTCGGTTGGCGAAATCAAATAATGCATATAACTTTAACTTGAGTTTCGGTGACTCGCTCGAAGTATTCCTTCCGCGAGACGAGGTTCTCGCGTACACGAAGTTTTTTGCGTCTGTAGAACTCGTTGAAGGAATTGTTGCCAAAAAATCAATTTCGCATCCGTTGGCCAAAGAAGTTCGCGAGTTATTTTGCATTAAAGAATCCGCGTCGGCCGGCGAAGTCAAGCGTCGCCTAGCAAAGTTTCAGATGTTGATTGCATCGAGTGCCGGCAATCCAGTTAGATATCAAAAGAAGCGCTTTCGAACACTTGATGAGGCTGTGACGGCGATCGAGAACACCCTCAGCATAGTGTTTGACCCAGCATTGTCCTCCGAGCAAAAAATTGATCTTGCCAAGATGGGGAACAGGCTCAAGATCGATGCCGCCGTGAGCGGGGATTACCGGGCCGAAATATTCAAAACCGACACCTGCGAGGCGGTTTACTCTTTGTTCAGTAAAACTGTTTCCAATTCTCGGATCAAGATGATGGCTCTGATCGAGAGATTACTGTCAGTAAATTCTCTAGAGATCTGCTACGCCAACGTTGATTCTCTCCATGTTTCGATCGCTAATTCTGACGAGCAACGGTTTCGAGATGTGTTATCCGGCGACCTGTCTCGGGAAATGGGAGGATTGAAGATCCAGGCAGTTGCCACCTCGGGTTATTGGTCAGATCTCGGACGCTATTGGCTACTTGATTCGAATAGTGTTGTCAAGTACGCGAACGTGATCTTCAAGACAAATGCAACAAATAATCCGTTCGTCGATCGCAGAGTAATCAAGCGGCTTCACTCGTTATATGGCTTCACGTACGTTCAGTCGTTCTTCCTTCGCATTCAGAAGACATTCAGCTACAAAAAGAGGTTAATCCCAAGCCTATGCCTTGACAAGGTGGATTACTGCCGTTACGATCTAAGTGATGTCGCTAGCGCATCAGTAGCATCTTCATCGGTTGCCCGCGAGATGATGGACAGCTATCACGTCAAGTCGGCGCTATTCAATGAAGTTGCTACCGTTCAATGTTCTTCGAACACTACACATAAATTTTGACCGTGTGTCTGGCTAAGGGAGGGGTTCGCCCCTCCCGCCTTTTTTGAGTTCGAATGAGCTACTTTAACGAAAATCTTGATGCGGCTTTTAAGATTGGCTTTTCATCAAGCTACGTAAATTTCAGTGATGCTGAGATTGAGAAGCGCGCATCGGACATTTTGCTTTCATCGATTCAGGATCCGACAAGCGTCGACAGGTTTTTAGTCAGGCGACTCGTGAACGAGGTCTTTAAGACCACAGGCAGAGCGCAGCACTATGAGCCCGTCTACCAGCAATACTTGAAATCGCGCAAACTCTTCATGCTTTTTGAGGCATCTGTTAATTTTGACTATTTGCGCAGTCCGGAAATTAAGCGTGCTGCATTTGGTATGTCCGAAGGCAAATTCTTCAAGTCCGAGGCCGTGCGTTATGCGCGTTATGAGAAGATCCCGACGGAATTTGCTCTTGTTGCTTTAAACGACGACTGTCTGAAGTATTTGGTTGGCGTATTTCTTAAAAGACACCTCTTTGCCACCTTTACCCCGCAGATATTAAGGGAATGCAAGGAGTTGGCGAAGAAGTGGCAACTGAACCTGGAGCTTGTGACGCCGTACGAGCGCACTGGTGAGTTTCAGTCATATTTGCATGGGTTAGCGAACTCGTGGCCCGGCGATCGAGGTGAGTTAACGATATCCGCCAAGCTGATGAGGATTATTCTTTCGACTGCTCGATTGCATTTCAGTTACACTGACGAGAAGAGCCTCAGCGTTTCGGCTCTTAACCAAATTTTGGCGGCGCAGAGGAATGCAGCTGAGCTAGAGGGCACCTCGGGCGAGGATGACTTTTTTCAGAACGCTTGCTTGGCGAGCACAACAACCAAGAAGTATATTAAGAATTGGAGAATGAGGCACCTTAATCCATTTTTTCGAAAGACAGAGACTGTCGAAAAAATGCGCTTTCTGTCCTCCTTAAACCCCGAGGAAAAATACTCTAAAGTCAAATCGATTCTTGTCAGCACTGCCCTCTTTTCTACTGAAAAGCTACAAGTCCACTTCTCGGGATTAAGTTAAGCGCTAGTTATCTGAAGACCCTCCGATGTCCGAGGCCAGCCGGTAATATAACGGTGATCTGCTATTGATTTCATCTGATGGGTTCTTTCGGCATGGATTTTCCGAGGGCTGAATAGGTGTTTGAGGAAGCCAATGATCTGTTCTTCCGTGAATCTGCTCTTTTTCATGTCCGTCATTTCTCTTAGTGGTTGACGGACTTCACTAACTTCAGCTGGTGGGGGGCAGGTCAAGCACCAGGCCGATTGCCGACATCTGACCCTTTCGATCTATTGCCCAATTCAGGCCAATGTCACCATGACAGAGAGCGGTACAGCTTCACAACCTGACCCATCGCCTCATCGAATGGCGGCAATTCGCCATCAACGTCTGCAGCCAACTCCTGGTACCCAGTGCGCGCCATGGATACGACCTCTTCCGATTCCATGGAGTGGATGTCCGGCACAATGCCCTTGGAGCCGCAAGAAGCCACCAAAATCTCATGAATCTTGACGAGATCTTCAGCAGTAAGCGTAGGCCCGGACTCCCGCAATAGCCAGATGTCATAGACGTCTTGTCGGCGGTTCCTTCTTCGAACGGGCTGCTGAAGCAGCGAGCGCATCTTTTCAGCCAGCACGTTGTTCAGGGTGTAGGAATGGATGGTTGCCCCTCCATCCAACTCCAGCACCTCCACATCAAAAACAGCCTCATTGAAGCTGTAGTCAATTTCGACCACCTGAGGCGAAGTACCTGCCTCCAGGCGAGCCATCTGCCCTGCATTGCTCCGGTTCGCGAACCCGATTTTCAAGGCCAGGCTCTGGTGGGTCTTGTTCTCGCCCTTGGGTTCAACCTTGTGAGACTGCAAACGACAAAGCGTGTCGTAGGAGAGCCGATCCTCTGCAGTGACAAGCCCTTCCCGCAGTTCTGCCAAAAGCAGATCGACACTTTCTGCCGTGTACTTGTCCCGGGTAGAAAAATCCAAGTCCCGGGTGTAGCGAGAGCTGGCATACCGTATGGCCAGCAGAAGTCCACCCTTCATCACCATCTTGGCACTCAGATTCTGGGAATGGCCAATACCGTCGAGGATGGTGTGCACCGCCTCCCGGAAGCCCCGTTGGCCTTGTGGAGCTTGTGACACCCACGCGTCGATTTCAACTTCGTTCATGAGTCCCCCGAATCGGTTTGCGACGCATCCAGTGACGGAACGTTGACCGACAGCGCCCATCTTTCAGAGAAAACAGATGCGTACTCTGCCTGTGGGTCCAGCTTGCGGGAGCCTCCTCGTTGAACCTTGGACGCCCACGCATCAATGACTGGATCCGAGAGACCACACACCGTTTCCAGCAGGTAGCCAGCCCGCGCCTGCTCAATCGACGTCCCGTGCTGGCCAACTTCGTCAATGATGAGTTTCAGATACTTGACCGCATATTCCCGGTAGGTGTCAACGACATGCTGTATCCCGCCGCACAGCTCCGGTTCGCGGAGCATGTCCAAGAAGGTTCGTCCCACCATTGCGACGCGAATGGATGGAGACTTGATCGTCTTAAAGGCACCACGATGCGAACGACGCACCAACTCAACCCGCATCCCATCAATGCGTTCGAACTTCTGAAACTTCAACGTGGGCAGCTTGGCCGCAAGGTATCCCTCCTTGCGCATCTTGAGGTCCTTGTCCATGCGTGCAGCCGCTTGCTCCTTCCACTCCCGTTCGGGTGGAGTGGACAGGTACAGAATTTTGGAAAAACGGTCGGTGACGCCGTGGTACTCCATGGCGCTCAGATGACTGACGTATGCGAATGGGTCAACGGAACAGGCCACTTCCATGGGCAGCGGCTTGTTGCGCCCAAAAAGCTGAAAGACCGATCCAGCCTTGAACTCCTTGGCCGGTGAAATCAAACCAAATGACGTCAAGACCCGGACAATGTTTGTATACAAAGACAGTGAAATCGGATCGTCTGTGGCTTGGGTCGCGGCCAAAACGCCCAACTCGTACCCCGTGACGACAGGCCGCTCCCACACCCCCAACCGTTCTTGGATGGGTCTGATGTAGGCGTTCAAGGCCTCTGGCAATATCAAATTATCATTCACTTGTTAGCATCACTGTCCTAAGGACAGTGATGCTAACAAGTGGTTTACGGAATGTGAAGCCAATTTTTGCAATTTGTTACTGCAATGAATTACAATGCGTCCTAAGGACGCATTGTAATTCATTGCATGCCGCGCATGATAGCACTGGGCACGCGAACTATTGGCCAGGAAACAAGATTGCGGTGCATTCAACGCAACGGGTCAGTTTACGAAATAACAGGCCCTACGACGCAGACCTGGCGCGCTTGTTGTGTCGGTACTCCCAAGGGGCTACAGGATCCGGATCAGCCCAAAGACCTCGCTTGTCGGCCTGGGCTTGTCGCTCCAGTGTTGACGCCGACCGAAAACTGAGCCACTTTTTGGTGTGATGCCGACCTAAAACTGAGCCAGGTGTTTTACCTACCCTGCTGTTTTGTGCAGCAAGGGAATGAAGAGGGTGATCACGGTCTTGCCGTACACGAGGTTGGCCAGCGATTGCTTGGAGACTTGGCCGAAGGGTTGGCGCTTTTCCGGGGCGTCAATGCCGGTGAGACGAACGCGGTGCTGCTGCAGGCCGGCATCCAGCACGGTGATAGTGTCGCCATCGGAAACCCCCACTACTTTGCCTTGCAGCTGGGCGGCGTGTGCTTGAAAGGACAGGATGGTGGCCGCGACCGTGGCAAGGCCAAAACGAAGGTATTTGTGCATATTCTTTTTCAGAGGTTTTGGTGAAGGAGTCCTTGAGGGGACGGCGCTACTGAATATCGCTCGCCACTTGCTGGCCGAATTCGGTTTTGGCATCAATGGCCTTGACGATTTCCTTCAGACAGTTGTCCATCTGCTTGGGCGTGCTGTGGCGCAAGATCTCTTCATGCGCATCAATGGCCCAGGAAACTGACTGCATCCCTAGACCGTCAAAGCCGTATTTGCTCGTGGACTTGCGCCGCTCTTTGCAGCGGCTCAGCGCTGACAAGGCAGGGGCGAACTGAGCGGCGAGTTCGGCATCGATCTGCTCAGCGCGTAGCGCGGCCAACTGGATGGCGATGTACAGCTGCCGATGGCTATCGTCATCAGCGGAGCCGTCGCACAGACGAGTGAAAGATTCGCGCAGCTTGATGAAGTCGCCGGTCAGATCCCGCTGCTCATACTGCCGGCAATCGTCCAGCAGGGCGATTGGGAGAAGGGACCGGGACACGGCATCGCGCACACCGGCCTCGTCCAGTTTTTTGACCTTGCGGCCGGGTTGAAATCTGTTGAGCAGCTTGGCTCGCTGGCTTTGCTGCAGGCGTGCGAGATGGTTCATACGGCGCACCCTCCCAGGGCTGGTCCGTGCAGCATTTGACCTTCAGGCGTCTGCGATGGCACGTGAAAACGGCCATTCCATTTCCGGCCTGCACTTTCCATCTTGCGCCATGCGCCGCCGTCGATTGCCGGTGCAGTTGTTCCAGCGGGCGAGTTCTCAATCGTGATTATGGACATGGCCTTGATTCTTGATTAATTAATATCGCCCAGATGGTGGGCCGTTAATGTGTGATTTAACCTTGATAATTAAGTGTCGCATCCCGTACGATCATATGGTCGCTTGAGAAACAGGTGCGGGTGGGTCTGGTACCACTCTTTCATCGCCTGCATCGGCGTACTGCTCTTGAGCGCTGACTGCGGTAACTGGTGGTTGTACAGGGCCACATAGCGCAGCAGGGTTTGCTCCATGTCTTCGCGGCTGTTGAACCTGTGGGTCTTCAAAACGTCCGCAATGCGGCCGTTAAACCGCTCAACCATGCCGTTGGTTCTGGGCGTCCTGGGCTTGGTCAATCTGTGCTCTATGCCCAGTTCCTGGCACAGTTGATCGAACTCATGGTTGCCGCTGGGTTCGCGTTCCTTTCTGGCAAACAGACGGTCCGTGAACTCTTTGCCGTTGTCGGTCAGCAGCTTGTTGATCCTGATCGGACAGGCCTTGTGCAATGCCTTGAGGAAGGCCTGTGCACTGGCAGCTGTCTTGTTGGCCTTGAACTGCACGAACACCCATCGCGTGGCCCTGTCGATGGCCACGAACAGGTAGCGCCGGCTGCTCTCCTCCTGCATCTGGGGCAGGTACTTCACATCCATGTGCACGTAGCCTGGCTCGTAGCTCTTGAAGGCCTTGTAGGCCAGCGCAGGCTGCTGGGGCTTTAGAGCATTGAGGTTGCCCGCTCCATGGCGGCGCAAGCACCTGTCCAGCCCGGAGCGCGAGACATGGGGACAGATGAACTCCCGTGTCACGGCCAGCAGGTCATCCAGAGGCAGCAGCAAGGTACGCCGCAAGTGAACCACCACAGTCTCTTGCGCAGGTGTGAGCACGGTCTGCAGGTTATGGGCAGTGTGAGAGCGGTCTCCAAAGACATCACGCTTCTTCCACTTGTAGACCGTCTGCTCGGTGATCCCAAAGCGCTGGGCCAGGACGCTGGCGGGTTCATCACTGGCGGCTATCTCGGCACGCACGGCGGGAGTGGTACGAGCGTTTTTGTGCAGGGCTATCAACATGGCTTCACTCCCCGGGTGGATTGCAAGGACTCTATCAACTCCTTTAGAACCGCTCGCGCCATGAAGAGTGGATAGCGTTTGGAGTCTATGCAATCGTCCGGGATGTGACAATTAAGGATAGCAGCAAGCGCCCGCGTGTCAATTTAATCGAGAGGCTTTTTGAATATCTTTAATACCCCAGTTGAGGCGGGTCCGAATAATCACTTTTTCTGCCGCCTGAATCAGTTCAGGACAACCCGAATGTGATTGAGACGCCTCATGCTCCTGGGAATCCCGCGTGGTCTTGTCCGACTGGACGGGTTGAGGCGGGTTTAGTTCTTGGTCGTGCATTGGATTGGAGCCCCTCAGGGGAAGCGTAGATTGCCGCGCAGCGTGTCTGGCACTGAGTCGATGTAGGCATCACGGTCCTGTCCCGAGTAGCTGTCCACATCAGGAATCGCAGTGCTGGAATCACCTTGCAACCCCACGGAGCTGTCGCCGGGGTGCGAGAAATGCAGCGTGCAGGTGGCGCGAGGGGGTGTGCTGGGTCTGCCGGCCGCGCCTGGGGGTATGTGATCAGGCGGAAGTTGATTGGTCACTGGCGATCTTTCCTTGCCTTGCTGAAACCTGGGCACGCAAGTCTTCGATTTGTTCCAGTGCATGAATAGCGCTGTGGATTGTTTGTGTTTGCTGCATGTTCTGTGCCTAATTAGAAGTGCCCAGTTGTTGTTGCGGCGCTGCCCCATTGACAGGGCGATGCAGGTGCTCGGCAGCAGCAGCCTTCATACCCGCCATGTTCGCAACTGCAGCATCTCGGTCACTGGATCGAGTGCTCCGAATAGACAGCTCGCCATCGATGCTGGTGTGAGCTTTGATGTACTGCTCAATGGCGCGCTCAATTTCAGGCGGGCGCGCAAAGTTGTGGACAAGTTGAGCTATGCGACGCACCCAGCCAAGCGCGAATTCATTCCCAAGTCGGGTGGCCCTTTTTTTCCCGCCGCGCAAAGCGGTGATTTCGCCCAGGTTCTCTTTGATCCATGCGCCTCTGGCCGCTTTGCAGCGGCGAACCAGGACATCGGCGGTGTAGGCAGCGACTTGCGCTTGCCCCTTCAGCCCAACGAAGATGAAGCTGCCATCGTTGATGGTTTTGATTCGCGCCGTGGCTGTGGGGACATAACTGCCCACCATCATGCTGCAGCCAAATGCCTTGCCGACTGTTGAGGCCAAATACGCTTCCCATTGTTCGGGCTTGTTGCGCGCCATGGTGCGGCTTTTAATTTTGGCCTCACCAATATCCCCCATGATGATTCCCTCCGCTGTGACGCCATGCTTCTCCATCAGCGCATGGGCCTGTCGCATCGCTGTTGCGGCTTCGTTCGGGTTATCCGAGGCTGACAGAGCCAGGCATTTTTTGATCTTGCCGAGGATTTTTGGGTCGAGTTCTTGCATGGCTGATTGCTTGTGAGGTGCAGGTTTTATTGACCAACAGGGCGCCAGAAAAAGGAATGGGGCGACTGCTCGTGTTGGCATGCATGGATAATTCTCTAATGACCTGATGGTCAATAGGCGCCTTCCGATTTGAGCTTGGCTCCCTGCTCCAGAATCTTGGCGATGCTCCAGCGGCTGACATCAACTTGGCCCAGGTTATTGATGGCGAGCCGTGCACCGGAAGCGCTAGAGGGGTTGCTGGAGATACAGACGATGGCGCCGCTTTTGTGGACGGCAGTTCGTGAAACAGGATCGGTGCTCCACATGGAGCGCCAAGATCGGTTGCGATGGTTTTGCGGCATCAGGAGCTTTTCAGAGTTTTGGTTCGACAAAACCCAGCAGGCGCATCGCTTGCAGGATCTGCTCGGTAGACACGCCGTCTGGTGCGCAGCGGTTATTGCCCACGGCTTTTTTCAATGCATCCCAGGCAATGGTATGGGCCCGTTCGCTTTGGTAGTCTTCCAGGCGCAGATAGCATCGACCGGGCGATATGTAGGCGCCGCCATCAGCCGTCAATGAGTCGCGAAACAGGCGCTTTCCGTTGCTGACATGAATCCACTTGTGCCCGATTTTCTCCACCAGAACAATTTGGGGCTCAAATTTCCCGGTGCTCAATTGCTGACTCCTCACGTACACCAACTCCTGACCCACTTGAAAGTTATTTTTCATTTTCTGTTCCCGTTTAATTTGCTTGGCTGACTTTGTTGGCATCGACCCATTGCTCCACCGCTTGTTTTGCTGAAGTCACATCCAGGAACACATCGCTTTTCTTGTGCGGATTCGAGGAGTCATTGACCACGGCGTATGCGAGCAAAGGGTCCAGCATCACGCAGATCCCGTTGAGCATATGGAACTCAAAAATCGGCAGGTCGTTGGCCCCACTCAGCGCGCGTTCCATCTCAACGCGGTCTTTGGCTTCTTCGCGCATGTCAACGTGGCGAATGGAGGACTCAATATCCTGTTCGCTGCTATTGGTGGTCACGAGAAACATGGAGCCGTCTGATTGATTGAAGTGCGCCAAGAGGGTGTCAGTGCTTTGCGCGTTTTGCGGCAATCTCCGCGATGGATACCCCATCCAGGTGCGTGAGGGCACCATCGGTGTAGGTCAGCGTCTGAATGTTGAAATCGAAGAGCTTGTGCTTGGAGCCTGCTTGGTAGATTTGTTCGGCCACTTCCTCAATGGCAGCAGCATCGTCGTGCAGGTTGCTTTGGAAGCGCAATGCTTCATCCGGCGAGTACGTCAAATCTTCTGAGCGGGCTTTTCCGCAGAAAATGCGCATGGGATTGGTGCGCGCGATATTGCCTTCATCATCCATCCGCAGATAGGCTGCTTTGTAGCCTTCGGTGGACATGCCGGTGAGGACGGCATCTGCCAGCTGTGCGTGCTTGCCGCCGAGCAGGCGATGTTTGAATGAGACCTGAAATAGGGTCGAGGTTCCGCGCATTATCTTTCTCCTGTTTTCACAAGGCCCCTGTAATCCGAGGTGCGATGTTCAACAAATTACTTTCTGTTGAATGCGCTCAGTTTATTACGGACGCCCTTTCTGTCAACAGCCCTTGTCGCATGTTCTCCTGCATTATTTGGCCGAGAAAGTTTCGGCGCAAACGTTTTGTCTGGAATAACTGAAAACGACGGCACTTACCCTGTGCACATGCGAATGCGTCAGATACCGCGAGAAATAAGTTAATCGGAAAAACCGGCCACAAACCGCCGAGGATGTTGGCCGCGAACATGACGACGCGAACCTGCTCTGAATCTCTGGATATGCCCCGCCGCTGGTCCGTGGAAGTTGGCCCGCGCATTTCCGAGGCAATTCTTCCTGCCAAACTCTTTCCTGATTCGCTGCCGACTCATGGAAGCGAAACGTCCGTGAATTCGGATAGGAATAGGCGTCAGGAAAACTTGAAGGGTTCGGCGTGTTTGGAGCGGCTGGTCGCACGCACTGAGGTCCATGCGATAAGGGGGGCGCCTATCACCATAGGCCGGAACACAAATGGCTTTTGGCCGACCATGGCCGCGATACCGACCGCCGCAGTGGAGCCGCGAGAACATCAAAAGTCCCCAATGCCCCAAAAAACCAAAGCCGCGTGGCCGAGAGCCGTGAACACGCAGCGAAAGCCCGCGCACGGGGACTATCCCGGAATATCGCGCTGATTCTCTGGAAAGCCGTCCCTGCAAGCCTGTTCACATTGGAATGACCCGATCTGCCCGAGCCTGTAAAGGTGCACCGCCTCATTGCGTGGCCAGCATTTCCGAGCCCAATGCCCATGGAAATACCTGCACGAGCCAATCCCGTGCATCGCCACGCAATACCAGGCGCAATCCACCTGCGAATGTCCGCATCAACGGAGCACCCCGCGAATCTTGCGCAACAAGCCGGGATTCCGAGATCCCACCCAGCAATTACCCCAGCGAGCAACCCAGCGAGCAGCCAAACAAGCAACCCGCGCGCACTCACCCCGCCCTATTCCAGGGCAACCAGCCTGAATCACCGATCCGATCCAGCTGAAATCCTTCCCAACTCAGATCAAGGTAGCCAACCTCAATCCATCCGATATCCAGTTCCGTCTTTGGAATACTTTTAGTGAAGTCTCCCGGCGCAATGTGTGAAAAGAACGGAACACACAATGCAGCTCCCCCGCGTGGACGGTGAGGAACACAAGCAATCAACACCCGGTTTGATCCGTACATCATTGGTACGTAATCAACACGGTAAAAACTTGTGCCCAGTCACCCGCTATGGGTCACCAAGGTAAACGCAACAAGGCGTCGTCCAAGGCAGGCAGTGCCGTAAGTGGCAAACTGAGTTCGATCATCGGTCGAACCTCTTCACTCTACTTTCTACGGAACCCAGGCGATGGGCGCCGCACGCGTTTCAATATCCGGCATCAGACATCCCGCTCTTCATCTGCTCACCTCAACTACACAGTGACCCATATCGGAATTTCTTCCTTGGAATTTCTTCCGGGTATGTGCACGAGGGCAAATGTGGCTTTGGAATGTCCAACACAACGAAGCAATCAAGCTTCCGGTATTGATCGGTACGTAGAGCTAGAACCTTTCCGAATAAACATCGGAGGGATTCACTACTTCAGTCAGTTGGAACTGACAGTGGCCGGGGAACTTCCCCAGCATCGAGACCCAGACGGGCCTTCTTTGGTTTGCTTCGACCATCCCGCTGTGCGCAGGATCTGAAGCTGGTTTGAACGCCGCGAGCGGCAACTTTGAAGGTTGGGCATGAAGCCCAGGAACAACCCGAGGGCCGTTGCGGGTGGATTCTGACATGAAAAGTATCAAAAGTCACTTTTTTGCAGGCTGATTTTTCTCCAAAAACCCGCCGAAAACCGTTTGGAATTCGTGTTCTGCCCCGAAACCCGCATGGGGGCTGGCTTGGCGCAATGGTTCTCCTTAGGTGAGAACGTTTTGTGCAGGGGCAAAAAAGGGGGGCGACCGGCCCTTGGTGATGGGTCTGAACGGGAGGACGCGTGGTGCTCTGGGTTGTGCTGGGCCCTATCCGCGACCTCTTGGGCTTACGACGTGGGAGCCTGGAGAGAGCCGAAGCCTGCGGCGATGGGCTGGTGGCAGGTCCGGTATCTGTTCATCGTGCGCGGCAGATTTTGTGATGCCGGCGAAGGCCGGTGCACATCCTTATTGGGTTGCCTGCCGCG
Source organism: Acidovorax sp. GW823-FHT02H02 (assembly GCF_058797075.1). NCBI lineage: Bacteria > Pseudomonadati > Pseudomonadota > Betaproteobacteria > Burkholderiales > Comamonadaceae > Acidovorax > Acidovorax sp. GW823-FHT02H02. The sequence goes on from NZ_JBXAJH010000024.1 coordinate 15,647, forward strand.
ACGCATCGCCGCCCAGTGGCCTTGAAGAGGCCAGTCAATGACATGCGTTCCAGCTGTCGTTGAGGGGGCGTGTCGCAAAGGGCCTGTGTCTGGCTTGCGACTGGCCTCTCATTGCCCGTTGCATCATGCGTGCGCAACCAGTTCGTTTGTTGCGTGGCAATGGGTGGCCTCGCATGCGCCAATCTCAGGCCAGTACGGCGATTAATGTCGCCCTTCTTTGCAATTTTGATTGGGCATCCGACCGTATCAGTGCCTTGGGGAGATTCGTTTTTACCCACGAATCGGGGATGATTCTGCTCGTTCCCAAATCTTACTCATTCAGATATGGCCAATTCCATGTTTCAAATTCCCGTCGTAGCTCTCGATATTGGTTATTTCTCTGTCAAAGGTGCATCTCGCCGCGAGAAAAACGACACGATCAAGGCATTCCAATTCCCCAGCCAGTGCTCGCATGTGACTGCGGTTCACAAAACATCTATTGGAATGGCCGCACTTTCTGGCGCGAATGTCACAGTCAATGGTGCGGAGTATTTCGTAGGTCAAGACGTTGTGCTCCAAACCAGCGCCCGTCAAACCCGAGCCATCACAGAAAATTACGCGGACTCGCCCGAATACAAGGCCCTCTTCTTGGGTGGCCTCTATTATTTTCTGCGCGATTATGCGAACGAGCTGCGCGGTAAGACCGAAGTGGAAATTCGCCGCTTGGTTGCTGGTCTGCCGATGAACACGCTGGCAACACATGAGGCCAAGGTCAGGGAGTTATTTGAGGGCACGCATGTTGTACCTTCTCCCTTTGGTGAGGGTAATTTCAAGGTACATATCAAGTCAGTGAATGTTATTCCCCAGCCCCAAGGTGCCATGGTCAGTACGGGCGCAAGGCAAAAAACCATGAACCTGGATCGTTTCTTCGATCAGAATATGCTTGTTCTGGATATGGGCGGTGGCACATTCGACTGGTTCCTTGTGAACAAACGCAAGATTCTCCATAACCGTTCGGGAGCCTATCAAAAAGGCGTCTTGACCTGTGTAAACATGGTTTGCGACAGGATCAAGGCCGGCATCAAAGACGACCCCCTTGTGGTTGAACGTGTCGATGAGGCGATCCGCGAAGGCTACGAAGAAATCACCCTGGGCGGCAAGAAATACCGCATGGACGACTATCTGCCGATTGCGGATGCCGTGCTGACAGAATGCCTGAACTCCATGCGCAATGCGGTGCTTTCCCTTGAAAGTATCGATCTGATTATTTTCACTGGCGGCGGCGGCAAGCGCTTGCATCATGTCGCCCAGAAACTGATGCCGGATCTCGCCGGAATCATGACGCTGGATACCGATCCGGTTTTCTCGAACGTGCGGGGCTTTTACGTACTGGGCGAGGCAAGCAATGGATAACGACGCGACGAAGGTCGATGTCCGTTGTCGGTTTGCGTTGGAGAAACTGATCAGCCCCGATCTTTATGAGCTTTTCAGCCAAATACCCACCTCCCAGCATTCAAAGCTAATCTTGGTGATGCTGGAGCGGGCGTTGTGCTATGAAAAGCAGATGGGGGTGTTTCAAAATCGCCCGCTCATCGGTGCCCAGCCTCTCGCCTCTCCAGTCGCCGTTCAATCATCCCCGCACGAGCACCGGCAAGAACCGGCGCCACCGAAGCCGCAAAAGGCCGTTCACAACGATCAGCCTCTTGATGATTTGCCAGTTGGTGATGACAGCGGTGCCATCCGGCCTATTTCTGCATCTGCGCTCTCAGGGTTTGGGTTGAGCTAGGGACGATTGGGGGTGTTGACAAGACTGCGTTTGGTGTGAGAATGGATTTAAAGGAGATAAATATGAATGCCATGACGACTCGCACCATGTTCCGCGCAAATTATGTGGATCTGAATACCCGAAAGGGCGAAGCTCGGGCAAATGTCTTTGCGGATATTACCCTGCCTGCCCTGGCCCCAGTTCTGCGCAATCCACTGTTACAGATGGTTTTCCTGCAATACATGACCAATGAAATCTTCGCTCTGAATCTCCGCGAGAAGCAGAACATTGATGGTTATGCGATGGCGATTGATCGTTTGCAAAAGCTCGGATATTACGGAAAACCTGTCCCCACTGGCTTTCCCGACAAGGCCAAGTTTTATTGGGCCTTCTTCAATGCGATCACTGCGTGATCAACTGGAATCGATCTTAAAAGCCTGCGCGAAGCAGGCTTTTTTTTGTCTGACGTTTAATGATCGGCTGCTTTTGAAACTTCAAGCAGCTGGAGGCCGCGACTGAAAAGGCGACTTGAATCCTTCAGGCAAATGCATTGGCGTCAGCAGGCCCAGCCCAATTGCTGATGCTTCGAGGCCTTCCAGGCGGTGATCACTGGCCAGCTCTTCAAGTGCCCATTTCACCGCTTGCTGGAACCTTTTTGGCAGGCTGGTGCATTTGAGTGCTTTTTTGTATTCCGCCACCTGGCGCACAAGAGCGTCGTCAAATATCGCCCTCTTCTCGTTCTGTCTGGCGTTACCCTGATCCAGCCAGCCATGACACCCCATGCAGCCCCAGACCATGTAGTGATCGTCAGCCTTGCGCGACTTGCCCTTGCCGTGCTCTGACCAGTTGCTGTGACAGCCCACAGTAGTGGCCTTGTCGCCTGTGCAGTGTCCAGGCACGAGCAGCAGACAGGGCTGGCCACGAGCGAAATCACGAAGAGCGCTGTTCTCGCGCCGTGGTGAGATCTCGATGCTGGCGCAGGCCGACTCGATCTGGCGGGGCAATCGGAAAAGCGATGGATCGCGGACGGTAATTGGCTTGCATACCTTTTCTACCGTCGCACTGGGCGGTGCCCCCTTTCGCTTAAATGGGGTGCGCTTTAATTGCGAATTACCGCGCTTGAGCGGCGTCCGTTGCTTCAGCATTGATACTCCTATGGATTTAATAAGGTATCCCAAATGCCTCGCTTGTCAAATCCGTGGCGGAATTGAAAAAGCCACCCTTATGGGGCGGCTTTGTTCGATGGACGGCTTTGAATTGCTGGTTGAGTTCTAGGTCTCTTTGATGCATTCAATCCAGTTACCGCCAGCAATCGTGTGCACCACGTCGTCATTCATGTCCAGGAACAGGAGAACACCTGATGCAACCACAATGGCTTTGGAGCCGCTGATCTTGATTTCTTTTGGCGGTATTAGCGTTAAGGTCAGTTCTGTCAAACGGATTGACCTATCTTGGCTGGCACCGCATGCTCGACAAGTCCGATGGCGGCAACATGAACGGCAAGGCCTTCATGTCCGCATCGTTCAGGTAGCGGCGACTTTCTTCTGGCACTCGATGCAGTAGAGGTTTCCACCGAACTTAGGCTTATTGAACCAACAGAACTTCGCGACGTTGTAGGGCACAGCCTCTCCGCAGGAATGGCAAATCAGCTTTTGTTTGCCCTTCGGTTCATCGGCCGGTTCGGTCGGCTGAGGAGCGTGGGCGACTTTGGCTGGTTGGACGGGTGGTGCCATTTGGATCGCCACTGGCCGCACAGGGGCAACCGGAGCTGCTTGCAGCGGCTGATCCGCCAGGCCGAACTTGGCGTGCCAGTTGAACTCGATGGGCTTGTGCAGCTTGGCGATTTCCTTGGATAAGGCTTCCAGCGTGTCCCTACCCACGATCTTCGCCATGACCAATGGGTTGGCGTCGTCCACCGACTTGTCGATGGTCTTGAATAGCATGTCGTTCTTGATGATGGCGTCAAGTCCGGCAATCTTCGCCTTGGGGCGGCTGATCCGGGCGCCTTTTGACACTAGAACCAGGCTCTTCAAATCGGGCTTGATGGTGAATCCCAGACGGGTGGGCAGCTTCACGATCCCTGAGTCGAAAAGCCGTTTGAGGATCAAGATGTGGCGGTTGTTCTGCTCGATGGGAGAGGGAACGCCGTAGGGCTTGCTGCCGAAGAAGGCTGCGAACTCGCCATGCTCATTGATGGCGATGCCCTCGGAGAAGTGCTTGCTCTCGCAGACCCACATTTCGAGGCAGCGGTTCAAAATCAGGTGGTCAATCTGGGCCACCAATCCGCCATGCTCGATACGCAGGTCGTGGATGATCATCCAGTTGGGGCTGTCCCCGTAATGCACCTTCATCTCGTAGGCGGCTTCCTCTTCGCCGCGAATGCCCGCTTGGATGTTGCGAAGCTCCTGCTCTATGCGCTTTTTCGTGGCGGCGTCGGCGGCAGGATGGTTGAGGAGATTTTGAAGAACGGCTTTTTGCTGTTGCTTGTCGTCTGCTGGTTTGATGATCATGTTGAGATGCTAATACGATTTAGGTGCCGGGTTGCTGGCTAGCGGCCTCGGCCAATACAGTTGTCTCGCCAAACCACACGGGGGTAATAACCTCATTGCTCACGGTATAGGCGATCGAATACTTTGTTAGCCGAACTGTCACCGATGTGCCGTAGAGTCAATTCCGTTGGTCAACCCATTGTGGAAATTCCCGGAAACTGACCTTAACGCTAATACCGCCTTTCTTTTCCATCCGATTTCAATACGCTCCAGGTTTTCATGGCGGATCGGTGTGGCCTGATTGGATCGTGGTGGGATTTCATATTGGAACGAGTAATTGAAAAGGGTTGGTCGGCGCTGGCAAGGCGGGGTGGTGTGGTTTATCGCGGCATCTGAAAGTAGGTGGAACCGGCGATGTCTCGCAGACGCTCCATGGCGATGCATGAGCCGCTGGTTGACTGCCACATGGCCTTGATCTTGAGTTCGAACGACTTTGAAGCGTAGAGATACGCCCCTTCGGGATCAGCCATGGTCAGCGCGGCATCCCTGAGACGCTGTGCTGCTTTTTGCACCGCATCGCTGGTGATGCCCGTGCAGGCATGGTGCAGCACCACCGATGCGGCGGCGCCAGCCGCCAGAAGGTCCATCTGGGCCTCCCAGGGGTTGGCATTTGCAGCCGGTGCTGTGGTGAGCGCACCGGCCAAGACCAGGGCGGCGTAGAAGTGCTTCATAGGAGGCCTGATGGTTGTGAAATCAGCGCTTTACTTTATGAATTTCCAGCCCAAACGCCGATGGCCTGCCCTTCCCGTATCGGTTGTTTACAGGTACTTGCCGACGCTATTGCCTGCAGGACATTGACCAGGCTGCGGCATTTGAGGTGTAATGGCTGCACTCGCACTCCCGTGCAGTCGTTGCCTTGTGCAACCCGTTAGCAGGCTTGGCCCTGCATCCGAGCTTCGGCTTGGCTTTTACCACCCTTGCGGACACCACCCGCTGGGGCAGTGTCCGCTCTCTTTTGGAGATAGTGATGACACTGTTCGGTCTGGATGAAAAAGACTCGCCCGTTGTGCTGGCCGCAGGTTTTGGCCTGGCATTTGTGTTTGGCTTGATCGTGGCCGAGAACGCCCTTCCCTATCTGTTGTCCTTCATGGGTGATGGCATGGTGATGGATGCATATGCTTGCCGCCCTGGCAAGTGATCCCCTGATTTGTCGGTCCCTATAAAAAACGCCCCGCACAGCTTAGCTGTCGGGGCGTTTCTTTTGTCTGCCGTCATGCTGCGAGCTGATGATCCATGGGCGGTGCTTCATCGTCCTTGAAATCGGCCTTGGCCAAGTGCTGGCGAACTTCAGGATTGAGGTGTTCGCGCAGGTGCCGCAGCCCCTTTGGGTTTTTCAAGCCGGCCATTTGCGTGACCTGGTGGATACCAATGCCTTCATTGAGCCATTGCACCAGTACCGTGTTGCGGATCACCTGGGGCCCGATGCGAGGCGGTGGCTCCGCCTTGATCGTTTGGCAGGCCTGCAGGATCAGATCCCGGCAGACAAGGAGCAGCGTTCCCATGGTGACCTCGGGGGTCTTTTGGGAGATGAAAAGGCGGGTGAATGGGTTGCGGTCGCAGGCGTTGACAGGCGCATCCTCGGGGCCCGGTCGCACTCGCTGCAGGCTTTTGAACATGTGGCGCTGGGTGAGCCAGTACAGCAGGGCATTGCCGACGCGCTCATCGAGCGCAATCCGGCGACGTTGGGTGTCTGAGCGTTGCGCGGTGATGGCCACGTGTGTGACCTTGCCGGTTGCGGTGTCGCGCTCCAGATCTTGCACACAGAGGTTGCGCAACTCCTGGGGGGTTATGCCCGTCGTGAGCAGCAGCATGGCCATCGTGTGATCGCGCGCTTGGGTTGCTGTGCCGTACAGCGGCGGCAGGCAATCGAAGCACGCCTTCAATTGGGCCGGGGTCAGGACGGCCCCTGCGGTCTTCTCTGCAGCCGGTATATCCGCCGTGGCCAGGGCCACGAGGGGATTTTCAGGGGTCCAGCCCTTGGCGTGCGCGAACGTGTAGATGCGCGAGAGCACGCGCCAGTAGCGCCGCTGTGCGGTGTTGCTGGGGGTGCTGTTCTTGAGGCGGCGCATGCCCGATTGCAGGAACCGCGCGACATCGGTTGCATCGGCGGTGCGCCACAAGGCCCCCTGTCCTTGTGCGTTGCCGGCGAGGTATTTCAGCCAGGCCTGCCAGATCATGCGGTAACTGGTGCTGCGTTTGGCATCAATGCTTTCACGTCCGAATGTGGCGTGCTCATTGTTATAAGCCAGCCACAGGTCATACACCAGGGCTGGATTATCGGGAGCGGGCTCATGAAAAAGTGGCGTGTCTTGAATCATTCTGGACTCGCTTTTTGGCGATGAAAACGAATAAATCCATATTACATCATCCGAACGTGTTTGGGTATAGATTATGGGGGCTATTGCACACGTCATGCTTGAACCACCCTCCTTAATACCCCCCCTCTTGGAGACATGGGGCCGCAGGGCCGCCTGGGCGCTAGAAAGGATTAGAAGGGGAAATGAGAGGGAAATTAGGTTCTGTGAATAAGCACAAAGTTTATCAATGGGCGCCCTCAATTACCGACAGGTCATGTAATATAGATTCGTTGTTCTCTGGGCTCGGGTTTTCATAATATGGTGCCTGTTATCTGGCGCCATGGCGATCCCGTGCATGTAATACCGATTTGCCTTGATCTGTGGTGGTTACGCCTGATTTTCACAGTGGCTGGGACGAAGCCGCACCCTCCCCTCCACGCCTGCCCCCTGGCTCCAATGGGCGGCCGGTGTCGTTAGCTTCTATCAATGGGCCCCGATGGCCAGGTCAAATTCCCCCACCCTTGGCCACCCCAAATTCCCCCAGGCAGGACGACCAGATTATGACGACTCGGGTGTGATGGCGATGCGTGCGGCAGCCTCCTTGAGGCGGTAGCTCTTGCCCTCGAACTCCAGCATTGCGCAGCGGTGCATGAGGCGGTCCAGGATGGTGGTGGCCATGGTGGCGTCGCCCAGATATTTGCCCCAGTCCTGCACCACGCGGTTGGATGTGATGACGATGGAGCGGCGCAGCTTGTAGCGCTGGTGCACGATGGCCTGCAGCACCTCGGCTGCGTGCTCGCTGATGCGTCTGGCCAGGAACAGGTCATCGAGGATGATCAGGTCCGGTGAGACCCAGTCCTTGAGCAGCTCGGTGCGCTCTGAGTCGCTGGCCAACGCGTAGCGAGCAAACTCGGTGTCGGCTTCCAGGTAACGCGCGTCGTATCCCTGCAGCGTGGCCTGGTAGGCCACGGCCTTGGCCACATGGCTCTTGCCGGTACCGGGCTTGCCGATGATCAGCGCATTGGCGCCCTCGCCGATGAACTTCAGGGTATGCAACTCGAAGCAGGCGCTGCGCGGCAGCTTCGGGTTGAAACGCCAGTCGAAGTCAGCCAGCGAGGGCCGCTCATCCAGGCCCGAGCGCTTGAAGCGGCGCTCGGTCAGACGCGAGCGCCGGCGGTCCAGTTCGTCTTGCAGCATGGCCCCAAAGGTCTCCAGGAAGGGCTCCTGCGCGGCCTGGGCCTGCATCACGCGGGTGGACAGGGTCTCGGCAATGCCGGACAGACGCAGCTCGCGCAGCGCGCGTTCGATCTCGATCATGTTCATGGCTGAATTCCAGGTGCGTTGTTGGTGTTGTTGGTGGTGGTGTTCGCCGTGGCGGACTCGAGCGTGCTCGTGGCTGTGACGGCCGCAGCGTGCGCGAACAGATCGGCGTACTCATCGGCGTCGCGGATGAGCTCGTGCTGCTGGGTCAGCGTGGGCCCGCCGCCGGCGGGCCCACCGCTGGACTGGGTCTCGATGGCGTTGAGCGCCTGGGCAAAGATGGCCTCGGTCAAAGCCAGCACGCGCTTGTAGCTGTAAATCCCCTGCTCCAGGGCCTGTGCGCAGGCGGTGTCGACGCAGTGCGCTGGGTATCGCCTGGCCAGGCTGACGATGCCCCAGAGCTTGCGCTGGCCCACCCGACCCTCGATGGCAAAGAGCAGCTCACACAGCCGTTTGGCGTGCTCACCGATCTCGCCAGCCTGACGCAGGATCAGACGGGTCTCGCGCGAAGGATTGAATACCCGCTCCTCCATGGGCAGCACCACCGTGCCGGGCCGCTCGGCCTTGGCGTGGGTGCGCAGCAAGGCGCCGGTTTGCAGATCGCGGATCTCGATGCGCTGGGCATAGATGGGGTCTCGCACCCGCGCCGGGTCGGCCACCACGCCATAGTGCGCCAGGGTGGCGGCGTAGACTTTGTTGAGTTCGGGCTCGTACAGGTCGGGCTTGAAGACGCCTTCCTTCAGATTGTCCAGAACCACGTACTGCGGGCAGCCACCGAAGTACCGCAGAGCCTGCTCGTGCAACTCGGCCCAGATTTGCTGGCTGGACTTCCAGACCACGCAGCGGAAACTGGCGCGCGAGTAGCGCAGCGTGGCCACGAACAGGCGGGGCTTGCGGTACCGCTCGCTGCCCGGCACGCGGGTGGGCGCGCCCTCGCCGTAGTCCACCTGCATCTCCTCCCCAGGCAGAAAGGACAGGCGGTCGAACTGCTCGGGCTCCTTGTGGCGCAGCTTTGCACAGAAGCGTTTGACCGAGTTGTACTGACCAGTAAATCCGTGCTGGTCGACCAGGTCCTGGAAGATGGCCATGGCGTTGCGCTTCAGACGCAACTGGGCTTCGATGAACTCGCGCCAGGGTTCGCACAGGGAGGTGGCCACCGGCACAGCAGCCGGTGGCCAGGGTGGGGGAATTTGCTGGGCCGAGCCGGTGGCCACCCCGGGGGAATTTGACTGCAGTTGCTCCAGCCAGCGTTGGTGATAGCTCCTGACCGTCTTGCGGTCGATGCCCGTGATGCGGGCGATCTCGCGTTGCGATGTATTGCGCTCCAGCAGTGTCTCTATGGTGGCGCGTTGGTTGGACTTCAAGACATTCACTCCTTGGCCTTCCCTCGAGGAAGACCGGATCAATGTCCTGCCAACAGGTGCCGACGGCGCCGGCGTTTAACCCCTATCCCCGATCAGTTCAGGTGGGGGAGTTTGAGGTGGCCATAGGCGGGGGAATTTGGGTGGCCATCGGGGGCATCAAGCAGCATGCCAAGCCGACATGTCTTTTTTCAGGAGCCACCATGTCCATTTCCTCGACGCTGTTGGCACTGCAAAAGGCAGAGTAGGGCTTGCACGCAGCCAGATAGGCATTCGCCCAGGAGGTCCAGTCGAGCGCCGGACCGTGTGGTCGACATCGTACCCAGTGAGCCACTATGCCAAGTCACCGGTTGCGGTGCTGGAACACTCGGAGCTAGCGCATGAGGAAAGCGCGCATAAAGGCTGTTAGAACAGCAGATCAGGGATGTGGCGGCGTTCCTGAGGGCGCTGACGGGAGCGGTAGCGGAACGGAGGAGGTCGTGGGTACAACCTATTTGAGCACTCAACGTTGACCAAACCTAATATCGCCAAACAAGTCGGACAAGCCACGCGGCTGTGAGCGCCAATAAGGTGCTGGAGCCTCCACCTGTCCGCCCAAAGCTGCAGCAGCGTGCCAAGGCCAGCGGGGATTGAACAATATGGCTCGAGCTAGGGCCACCATATCGGCCTGGCCACTGGCGACAATATCTTCCGCCTGCTGTGGCTCCGTAATCAAGCCGACAGCCACGGTGGGCAAGCCAGTGGCACGTCTGACTGATTCAGCCAAACCCACCTGGTAGTTGGGCCCCAGGGGAATTTTTTGCATAGGAGATAGCCCTCCACTGGAGACGTGGATAAAGGCACAGCCGCGATCCCGAAGTTCATCGGCAAACACAATGCTCTGCTCGATATCCCAACCGCCCTCAACCCAGTCAGTGCCGGAGATTCTCACACCGACTGGCATCGAGACGGGCATCGCAGTTCGAATAGCGTCAAATACCTCAAGCGGAAATCTCATTCGATTCACGAGAGACCCGCCATATTCATCTGTTCTCTGATTCGACAAAGGGGACAAGAACTGATGCAAAAGATACCCATGCGCAGCGTGCATTTCGATCGCATCAATGCCAATGCGGTGTGCACGATGCGCCGCCAATGCAAAGGCATCACGGATTCGACCCAATGCTTTCCCGTCTAATGCTGCAGGTGCTGGTTCACTGGGAAAATGAGGAACCGCTGAAGGAGCCAAAGGCGTCCATCCACCTTGTTCCACAGGAATCAACTGCCCACCAGCCCATGGCACATGACTTGACGCTTTGCGGCCCGCATGCGACAGCTGAATAGCAATAGGCATAGAAGAATACTGTCGGACATCAGTCAGTACTCTTTTCAAAGACTGCTCGTTTTCATCCGACCATAAGCCGAGATCATGCGGCGATATACGGCCAACGGGCTCAACGGCGGTAGCTTCCAACGTTAGCAAACCAGCACTTGAGAGTAGCAAATGCCCGAGATGCACCTTATGCCAATCACTGGCATTCCCATCATTGGCCGAATATTGGCACATTGGAGCAATGACAATGCGGTTCTTCAATTGAAGAGTGCCCAACTCATACGGAGAAAAAAGTTCGCTCATGGATTCTTAGAATTTAGCGTTGCGGAATGCGCTTTAAGCTGTCTCGCAGCACGACTGTGGTCAGCAAAGGAGGCTCGTCCGCCAATGATTTTCCTTCAATTAAATTCACGATTCGGTATGCAGCCTGAACACCGATTTCGGACGTTGGCACATGGACTGTCGTCAACTTCGGCTGAACCAGATGGGCTAACTCGATGTCATCGGAACCTGTGATGGAGAAGTCATCAGGGATCCTCACACCCTTCTCACGGCACTCTGCCATTGCGCCGACTGCTTGCAAATCCGTACCACAAATGAGCACTGAAGGTCGCTCAGACTGACTGAACAACTGGTGAACCGCCTGCCGCCCCCCCTCAAAGGTAAACGGCTGCTCAATGACCCAGTCCATTCTCAATTTCAGGCCAGCAGCCTGGAGCGCTGCCTGTGTAGCGGCGATACGCGCACGCACACGCTCGTTTCGATAAGACAAGCCAGGGCAAATGGCGATCTGGGTGTGTCCGTGCTCCAGGACGACCTGTGCCATTTTGTAGGCAGCGTCATAGTATGAAAATCCAACGCAGGGACGGCGGTTGCCCTCATCCAGCGACCAAGTCAGCACATAAGGCAACCTGTACTGTCCTAGCAATTCGAAAACAGCATCATCGTGGTCCGTCCCGACGAGTACCACAGCATCCACACCGCGCTCTACCAAAGAACGCAAAAGATCCAGTTCATGCTCGGGCCGGTACTCATGGCTGGCCACGAGCAACTGGTAACCCAGATGCCAAAGTGTCTGCTGCAACGACTGTATGGAAACAGCGAAAATAGGGTTGTCCAATGACGGGTAGATAGCGGCAACGGTTCTGGTCCTGCGAGAAGCCAGTGCCCGGGCAGGACCATGACGCACATACCCGAGCTGCTTGACCGCCCGCAGTACACGCTCAAGCGTTATCGGCTTAACTTGGTCAGGCACGGAGAGTGCGCGAGACGCGCTCCCCAAAGAGACGCCAGCCAAACGAGCGACATCTTCAAGCGTTGGTCGGGTAGTTGTTTTCATCAAGAAACGACTTCAGGTCGATCTGGCGAGTTGAGGCTAGAACACCGAAATACCGACGACAGTCTCAACTACGACGATCTTCAAGGATCAAGTCTGCCCCTTTTTCTGCGACCATGAGTACCGCACCTTGTATATTGCCTGACACCATTTTGGGTATCACCGAGGCGTCTACGACTCTCAGTCCTGCCACCCCCCGTACCTTCAGTCGCAGGTCGACAACGGCATTTTCATCAGTACCCATTCGACAAGTAGCAATTGGGTGGTAAATAGTCTGCCCGTTGTTCCTGGCAAATTCGAGCCAGTCGGCATCGGAGGTCACATTGTCCCCAGGACTCATTTCATGTTCGATGAAATCAGCCATCGCAGGCTGACCCACAATCCTGCGGGCTAGTTTCATGCTGTCGATGATGCAGTGTTTGTCCACCTCACTGTCGAGAAAATTGGGGCGGATGACAGGTTGATCGAAGGGATTCCTGGACTGGATGTGAATACTGCCTTTCGACTCCGGACGCAGTTGCGCAACCCCAATCGTCAAACCAGGAGCCCGATCCAAAACCCGTTCGGCAGCATTGGCGTAACTGGCATGAACCATGAAATACTGAGCATCAGGTCTCGGCACATCCGATCGGGTTTTTACGAAACCGTGAACCAAACCTGTCCCCAATGTGAGGATCCCCTTCTTGGCTGTGAAATACTTTGCGACTTCACGCGCGAGCCTCCAGCCCCTGGACATCTCATTGAGTGTTACCGCGTTCTTCACACGCCAGTTCATTCGTGTTGCGAAATGGTCAATATAGTTTTCCCCTACCCCCCTCAACGCGTGTTTCACTTCAACGCCCAATGAGTTCAGGAGTTCAGGGCAACCGATTCCAGACAACTCAAGTATCTGTGGTGTCTGAATGGCCCCCGCGGTCATGACAACTTCAATGGTCGCAGCCACGGTCACTTCGCGACCATTTTTCTGATAGGTCACGCCAGTACAACGCTTGCCATTGAGTTCTACCCTCATTACATGGGCATGGGTTTCAACGACCAAATTGGAACGGGAGCGCGCTGGCTTTAGATAAGCGTCATAAGCACTCCAACGGCGGCCATTGCGTTGATTGACCTGGTAATAACCAAATCCCTCCTGACTTGGCGAGTTGTAATCATCGTTGTAAACCTGACCGTCCTGTTCTGCGGCCTTTAAAAAAGCATCGGAGATCGGAAAGCGTTCATGTACCTGATCCAGATAAAAGGGACCAGTCTTACCACGGGTCACATCGCCAAGCTGGTAGTTTTCCAACTTTCTGAAGTAAGGTGCAACGTCCCGGTATCCCCATCCGAGAGCGCCATCGGCTTCCCAGGCATCGTAATCCTCAGGTTGCCCCCTAACGTAAATCATCCCATTGATCAGTGTAGATCCGCCCAAACCCTTGCCACGAGGCACAGAAATCACTCGCCCCTTGGTGTTCTCCTCGGGCGCTGTCTTGAACAGCCAGTTGTACTTCTTATTGGTCAGGAGCTTGCTGAAACCGGCCGGTATGGGTATCCACATACTGGAAGGCTCACCCCCTGCCTCCAACAATAGAACGCGATACTTACCAGATGCCGAAAGGCGATCTGCCAACACGCAGCCGGCCGTTCCGCCACCTACGATGACATAGTCAAATGTTTCCATGATCATGCGAAATCAGTCAAAAGTAGATCCGGCAGGGATCACTGAAGGGGCAAGACTTTGCCCGGGTTCATTAGGTTGTGAGGATCAAGGGCGCGCTTGATACGCTGTGCGATCTCAAGCTCCACCGGCGCGCGACAACGCACCAATTCACCTACGCGGTACTGGCCAATTCCGTGTTCGGCAGAAATACTTCCACCGAATGAACACACGACATCGTGAACAAGCTGGTTCAGAGCCGCCGCATCTAGCCCGTTGGGAACTATGACGTTGTAGTGAATGTTGCCATCTCCTGCATGGCCAAAGGCATTAATCCTCACACCTGGAAATACCTCGGAGATGGCTTCATCAGCCTTCGACAAAAAAGCGGGTATGGCGGAAATGGGAACGGACACATCGTGTTTTATCGATCGGCCCTCCTTGCCCTCGGCCTCGGTAATGGACTCCCGCAAAGCCCACAGTTCAGCTTCCTGACGCTCTGACTCAGCCACGACACCATCGGTTGCCATCTCTTGTTCCAGCAGGTCGCCCAGCAAAGACTCCACCGCCTCACGCAAACTAGGCAATGAAGAAGTGGCCTCCAGCAAAACATACCAAGCGCTGTCTCCCAAGGGCGACTTGAGATGCAGATGACGCGAGACCAACTCAAGCGCGTCGCCAGACATCAGCTCAAAGCCCGTCAATGTCTCGCCTAAAGAACGACGGGCAGCGCAAAGAACCATTAATGCATGTTCAGCTGAAGCAACTGCTATCAACGATGTGACACGGTATCTTGGCATCGGTGCCAATTGCAGGACGGCGGCAGTCACAATACCTAAGGTACCCTCGGTCCCTATGAACCACTGCTTCCAGTCATAACCCGCGTTGTCCTTGCGCAATTTACGCAAGCCATTGATCACTTGACCGTCTGCGGTAACGACCTCTAGCCCAAGAATACGCGCACGCGCCATGCCGTAACGCAGCACGTTAGTGCCGCCTGCATTGGTGGAGACAATACCCCCAATACGTGCAGATCCTTCTGCAGCTAAGGTGATCGGCAACAGAAGCCTTTGTTCGGCCACTGCCTCCTGAGCGGTTTGCAATACACAGCCCGCCTCGACTTCAATGGTCTCACCCACGGCATCAATTTCACGGATGGCATTCATTCGCACCAGAGAAAGCACCACCTGTTCGCCAGTGTCATCCGGCGTGGCGCCTCCTGAAAGGCCAGTGTTCCCGCCCTGAGGGACAACGGAGCAGCCCGCCGAAGTGCACAAACGAACGGTTTCCGCAACCTCATCGGTATTCCGAGGCAGCACTACGCACAAAGGACGCCCTTTGAACATGTGACGCCAATCATGACAGTAAGGTTGCAGATCGTTTTCGTCGGTCAGGACACCACGTTCACCAACCAATTCACGCAAGGCCAACAACAACGCTCTGGCATTCATACTGAAGTCTCAACATGGCCGAGGGTGCCTCGCATGAAGGCCGCCATCAGAGCGATCTGGGATGAGAGCATTGGCGCGCCGAAGTGGACCCGACACCCTTTGACTTTGGCAGCACTCAACAGCGGCGTTTCAGCGGGTTGCATGATGATTTCGGCGACCACCTGCGATGCTTGTAGGTGCTCAACATTCAGCGGCAAAGCATCACCCGGGCGCAAGCCCAACGATGTGCCGTTGATCACCAGATCATGACCTGATGGATCGTCCGTGCCAACGTTCATCACAGCGGCAGGGTAAATTGCGCGAATCCGGTCGATCAATTGCAGAACTTTGTCGCTTGTTCGGTTCGCAATCGTGAGACGGCTAACTCCTGCCCTAATCAACGCAAAGGCGATTGCGCTCGCAGCCCCCCCCGCACCAGCCAGGTAGGCACTGACACCAGTGGGATTGATACCCTCCAGGCGCAACCCCGCGACGAAGCCTTCACCATCCAGCATAGTTCCATGAAGTCGCCCATCTGAAGAACGGCGCACCACATTCACCGCGCCGATGAGCCTTGCATCCGGAGAGACTTCATCGCACAACGCCACCATTGCCGACTTATGGGGTACGGTGACCACAAACCCGGACAAATTGTTGACGGCGCGCAAGCCTTGCACCACTGTGGCTAAGTCGCGTTCACCGACATGAATGGGCACCATGACACCATCAAACGCTTCTGCTTCAAAGAGTCGATTGATACCTTGTGGTGTCTTCACGTGATGAATCGGGTCGGCAAGTATGCCGAAAACCTGTGTGTTTCCAGTAATTTCACCCATGGGATCAGGCCAGTGTGTATGCAGTCTTAACAGATGTGTAGAACTCACGGGCATATGCTCCCTGCTCACGGGGCCCATAGCTCGATCCCTTTCTTCCACCAAACGGGGCGTGGTAGTCCACACCTGCAGTCGGTACGTTGACCATTACCATCCCAGCAGTCGAACGACGTTTAAAATCGGTCGCGTGCTTGAGCGAAGTTGTACAGATGCCTGAAGAAAGCCCAAAGTCTGTGTCATTCGCGATGTGAACCGCTTCCTCATAGTTCTTCACTCGGACAACGGAGGCGACGGGACCAAATATCTCCTCTCGGTTAATTCGCATAGCGTTGTGCGTATCCGTGATCAGTGCCGGAGCAAGGTAGAAGCCAGGCGTTTCACGTTGCAACCGTTCACCTCCAGCGAACAAACGTCCGCCTTCCTGACATCCCAGTTCGATGTAGGTGCAGTCTTGGTCCAACTGGTCTTGTGAAGCAACGGGGCCAATATCTGTGCCAGCTTTCAGCGCGTTATCCACCTTCAGCGCTGCCAT
The DNA here is from genome assembly GCF_058797075.1 of Acidovorax sp. GW823-FHT02H02. NCBI lineage: Bacteria > Pseudomonadati > Pseudomonadota > Betaproteobacteria > Burkholderiales > Comamonadaceae > Acidovorax > Acidovorax sp. GW823-FHT02H02. The sequence continues at coordinate 31,940 of NZ_JBXAJH010000024.1, forward strand.
ACGCTGAGCCATGGCCGATACAAACGCATCGTGTATGCCGTCTTCAACGATAAGACGACTCGAGCCTGTGCATCGCTGTCCTGTGGAAAAGAAGGACCCGTTAATAGCGACCGACACAGCCTGGTCAAGGTCCGCATCATTCAACACCACCAATGGGTTTTTGCCGCCCATTTCTAATTGAACTTTCGCACCACGCTCCATGCAGGTCATGCCGACACTACGACCGGTTTGCACAGACCCCGTAAACGTGAGCGCTCGAACCTTACGCGAAGTGGCCAGCGTCTGTCCCACTTTGGAGCCTGGACCCATGACCAGATTGAACGTACCTGCAGGCAACTGTCCGGCACGAGCAATGATTTCCGACAATGCCCAGGCACTGCCAGGCACAAGATCAGCAGGTTTGAAGACAACAGCGTTACCAAAAGCCAGGGCAGGCGCGATTTTCCAAGCGGGAATCGCGATGGGGAAATTCCATGGTGTGATGATCCCCACAACACCCTCTGGTTCGCGCGTCACTTCCACATCGACACCTTGCCGAATGGAAGGCAGTCTTTCACCCGCAAGACGCAAGACTTCTCCAGAGAAGAACTTGAACACCCGGCCGGCTCGCACTACTTCCCCAATGCCTTCTGATCGCGTTTTTCCTTCTTCACGCGCCAGAAGCTCTCCCAGCTCGTCCTGTCGGGCCAACACCTCGTTCCCGATTCGATCCAGAGCATCGGAACGCTGCTCTGCCGTCCACTGTGCCCAGATCTTCTGAGCGTCATAGGCTGCATCGATGGCTCGCTCTGTTTGAGCCGCGTCAGCGCGAGCGTATTCGCCGATCACGTCACGGGTATCCGAAGGATTGATATTCAATCCGGCCGCAACCCCTTCGACCCATTCACCCGCTATAAAATTTTTGTGTAGTGTGGAGCTCATGATGTTGTTTCTCAGAATCTGGTTTTCACGTCATCAGCCAACCGCCGGCAATATCGATGACTTGTCCTGTAATGAAGTTCGCCTTGTCTGAAGTAAGAAATAGACAGGCATCGGCCACCTCGACCGGCTTGCCCAGGCGTCTCAGGGGCGTAACGGCAATAACGGCTTCGTTGGCCTCGCGTGGAGCGCCTGCCACCATGGGTGTATCTACTCGACCTGGAGCCAGGGCGTTCACGGTAATACCGTGTGGTCCAAGTTCTCCGGCCAGATGCCGAGTTAACCCAATCAGACCTGCCTTGGTGGTGCTGTAGTGCGCGCCAACGATGTCCAGATAAGCTTTCCCTGCCACGGAAGACATGTTCACAATGCGTCCAAATCGACGCTCGACCATGCCTGGTGCTAGCAACCTGGTGAAGTTGAATACGCTGCTGAGATTGACATCCACCACTTGGCGCCACTCTGTAAGACTCATTTGCCAGATGGGTGCCGGAAGCCCGTGATGCTTAGGTGAAATCCCGGCGTTGTTAATCACCGTGTCAATAGGACCCATGGCCGCTTCAATGCTGCGGCAAGCTGCCTCACATGACTCATAACGCCCGACATCAGCAGCGACAAAATGAGCCTTGTATCCCTCTGAGACAAGCGTTGAGACCAAGGCACCTGCCAATTCAGGCGAACGATCGACCACACCGACAGAGGCACCCTGCCAAGCGTATTGCTTAACAATTTCTGCGCCAATACCCCCGCCACCGCCGGTTATCAAAACCACCCTTCCGCTGTGCGTCAATGTTTTTTCCACCTGTTTTCTCCTGAAGGTCTGGTCTCAGTGCCCCAGATACGCACGGCGCACATGTGGGTTATCCAGCAGCTCACGGCCTGTACCGCTGAGTGTTATGCAGCCGTTTTCCAACACATATCCACGATCCGCAATCTGCAAGGTATGAAATACGTTTTGTTCGACGAGTAAGACCGTGGTGCCTTGGTCCGCGACCTTTCGAACCACATCGAACATCTGGTCCACCAACAAGGGGGACAATCCAAGGGATGGCTCATCAAAAATGAGCAAACGCGGGTCAGCCATCATTCCGCGTGCGATTGCCACCATTTGCTGCTCTCCACCCGAGAGGGAACCCGCCAGCTGGTTTAGACGCTCTTTGACCCGAGGAAATATCTCCAAGACCTTATCCATCCGTTCCTTATGTAATGGACGGGCCGATGTCTTGTACGCCCCCATGAGCAGGTTGTCCTCGACAGTCAAGAACGGGAAAAGCTGACGACCTTCAGGGATCATCGTGATACCCAGTTCCACAATTTCATGCGGTTCATGACCGGTAATCTGCAAGCTGTCGAACTCGATCGTGCCACTGCGTGCCTTGACAAGGCCACACACGGTTCTTAGCGTGGTTGTCTTTCCCGCACCGTTGCCCCCGACCATCGTGACTACTTCACCCGCATGCACATCCAGCGACACACCGCGCAGAACCTCGCTTTTGCCGTAGCCGGCACTCACATCACGCAGCTTCAGCATGGGTGTATCCTTTTCCTAAGTAAGCTTCTATGACTGCGGGGTCATTGACAACATCGATGGGCTTCCCCTCGCGCAAGACCTTGCCCAAGTTAATGACCACAATGCGATCAGACAGTGCCATGGTCGCTTGCATTAAATGTTCGATCATCAGGACCGAGATTCCAGAGTCGCGAATCCTTTTGATCATTTCAATGGCGCGAGCCACATCCGCAGGATTCAAGCCGGCCAGCACCTCATCAAGTAGTAATACCTGCGGCCGGGTTGCCAAGGCTCGCGCAACTTCTAGCCGCTTCATTCCGCCAACTGTGAGGCTACGTGCTTCTGTATCCAGCAATGCTGTCAACTCCGTCAGTTTGGCCACTTCACGAGCAATGACCTCAGCTTCTGAACGTACGCTGGTGTGCATGAAAGCACCCAACATGATGTTTTCCATTACCGACAAACCTGCGAATGGCTGAACGATCTGAAACGTGCGCCCTAATCCGGCTTTGGCAAATGTTTCGGGGGATCGAGGCGAAATCCATTCGTCCCCTGTTCGAACACTCACGCCACCCTGATCTGGCCGGATGAATCCAGACAGTTGGTTGAAAACTGTGGTCTTGCCCGCGCCGTTCGGCCCAATCACTCCAAGGATTTCGCCCTCATGCAATGTCAGCGATACGTCGTCCGTTGCTTTCAGACCGCCAAATCGTTTATGCAAGCCTTCAGCTTTCAGAATTGGCTTACCCAAACTCTTGGTAACCAACTTGTAATTAATTTTCGCAGGCTCTGTCACCTTGGGTTTGTATCCATTCGGCAGTCGATCAACCAGACGTAGAACGTGCTGGCCCAGATGACCGACCAGACCTCGTGGAAAAAACAGCACGACAAAGACAAGTAACATGCCATAGACAAAGCCGTGAGTGCCGTTGCCAAAGGCACTCAGCCAGCCACGTGCCAACTCAGCGACAGGAAGAACGAGCACGGCGCCCACCACTGGACCCGCTACAGTTCCCAAACCACCAATGAGAGCGAACATGGCTATCTGAATCGACAGCTCGAGAGAAAAAGCAGACGATGGCTCCAGAAAGGTCAGATACATGCCGTGGAAGCTGCCTATCAAACTAGTCAGCACCGCCGAAATTACCGCAGCGCCTATCTTCACGCGCACGGCATTGACCCCCACCGCACGGGCCGCGTCCTCACGTTCACGTACCGCAATAAGATAAAAACCGAATCGCGAACGGCGGATCATCCAGGCGACTACCAGGGTGACAAGAAAGAAACCAAAAGCAACCAGTAGGTAAGCCCATTTCTCTCGGAAGATCATCCATGGCAGACCAACCTGCAAAGGAATGTTCAAACCTGCAGATCCACCGGTCAATCCCTCAAAATGAACGACTAACAATCGCACGACCTCCAGAAATGCGATCGTGGCCAAAGAAAAGAAAGGGCCGCGCAAACGCAGGGTCGGATAGGCAATTATTAGTGCCACCAGCGAAGAGATGGCGGCGCCGGCAAACATTCCAATCCATGGCGAAATACCCAGTTTGGCTACCAACAGACCAGCGGAATAACTGCCTATTCCATAAAATACTGCGTGCCCAAGCGACAACTGACCAGCGAAACCTCCAACGATGTTCCAAGCAGTGGCCAAGCCTGCGAATACACAGACCTGAATAGCCAGGTGATATACAAATGGCGACTGAGCAGCGAACGGGACCAAGAGAATGGCTGATAGTGCCAAAAGGCCTACATAAACCCGTGGGTTCAAGATGGTGGGAATCATGTTGACCTTTACTCAGATCCGCGACCCAGGCCGAAGAGACCCGTAGGACGCACAATAAGGATTGCAAGGAAGACGAGGAAGTAAACGACTTCCTTCAGTGCCGGACCAACGTAGTAACCTGCAAGGCTGTCAATCAACCCGATAAATAGCGACCCGACGACAGCACCGGGCAAGCTCCCCATACCACCCAACACTACGATCACGAAGGCCGTCAGGACAAAATACTGTCCCACCGTAGGGAAAGCCGGATATTGGACTGCCAGCAAGCCAGAGGCCAGACCAACCAGGCCGGCACCAATGCCAAAAGCCAATACATACGCTTTATTAACATTGACACCCATCAATGCGGCAGATACACGGTTCTGTGCTAGCGCTCTGAATCCACGGCCGGTGTAGGTGTTTTTCAGAAACATGTGCATGCCAGCGGCAACCGCCATAGCAACTACGAAGGTGATGACCTGTCCGCTCACGAAGTTCAAAGAACCGACCAACAGCTGCTCCGTACCCAAAGTCACTTCAGCCTTTCTGATGTCTGCACCGAAGACCATCAAGGCCAGATTCAGCAATGCCGTCGATACGCCTACAGTTGCAAAGATTTGAATATGAGCATCCGCAGTCAGCAAAGGCTGAATGACCAGGCGTTGCATCAGTGCCCCGAAGACGAAAAGCAAAACAGCGACCAAAACAGCTGAGGCATAGGGGTGGAGGCCCGCGTATTGCGCTAGAAGCCAAACGGCGTACATGCCGATCATCAAGAACTCGCCGTGTGCGAAGTTCACGACTCGAACCACACCGAATATGAGGGTTAGACCGATGCTGATGATGGCGTAAGCTCCTCCCAGCAGCAACCCGTTGATTAACAGTTGGATAAAGATGGACACAGCAGCCCCCAGGTCATGCGAGGCTATGCCTCGGATGACCTAATTGAATAAAAGATTGTCAGCTAAGGACTTATTTCGCGACGATGGGCTTTGCAGTGGCGACTGACTCGGGGAATACTGTCAAAAGTTTGCCGCCTTGCCACTGCATCAGGTTGCTGGAAGCCAGTTGGTTCTGACCGTTCTCACCAAACTGGAAACCCCATCCAGCCGCACTGGAACCAACTGGCTTCTTGTAGGCAAGTGCAGCGGCACGGATCTTGTCCTTGTCCAAAGACTTGGCATCTACCATCACTTCCAGAAAAGCTTTGGCTCCAACGTAATTGACTAGACTGTGTCCTGAGCGTGGTTGAGTTCCATAACGCTTTTGATACGCTTCCACGAAACTCTTCAGTCCAGGGGCCCCATCCTCTTTCATGGAAATCTGCGGGAAGTCGACATTGAACACCCCATCAATTGAAGCGCCGAGCGCTTGCGCTGTTTCTTGCAACGAATATCCGCCTCCGGCACCAATCACAGCTTTAGGTTTGTACCCGGCGCTCGCAGATTGGCGAAAAAACAGTAAGGTGTCGTTTTGATATGAGGTCTGGAGAACTACATCAGCACCCGATCCTTTCAGGCGCAACACGAGAGACGACAAGTCGACGCTTTTGGCTGAATACGCCTGGGCTTCGACTACATTCAAACCGAGCTGCTTGGCACTCTCTTTCTGAAAGCCGCCGACCAAGGTGCCATAAGGACCGTCTTCGTAAATAATCGCAATCTTGAGCGCCTTTGGATCCACCTTCAATGTTGGCGCGATCACCTTAACGATCGACTCGATACTGCGATCAGCAAAGCTCTTGGCCGTCGCATTGCTGCGGAAGAGGTACTTAAAGCCTCGCCCGGTGATGGTGTCGGCTACCGCACCCAATTCAAAGTACGGGACACCAGCCAATTCCGTCACCTGTGTCGCAGCCGACGAGACACCCGAGGCGTAACTCCCAAAAATCGCTGAGACATTTTCAACAGATGTCAACCGCCTAGCCTCGCCCACAGCCTGATTTGCATCTACCGCATCAGCCTTCACCAGAACGATTTTTTTGCCGTTGATACCGCCGTTTGCATTCTTTTCCTCGACAGCCATTTCTGTACCACGGAAGCTCTCATCACCCAACAAGGCAAGCCCGCCACTGAAAGGGTAGAGCGCTCCCACTTTGATGTCTTGCGCCTGCGTAGGCGCTGCAGCCATGACGGTCAGGCAAGCCAGTGCCGTTGTAAGTTGCTTGAGATGTTTGATCAACGCTGTCTCCTCAGAAAAAATACTGAACAAATATGAAGCGCTTCATATTTCAAGGAAATAAACGAAGACGCTACAAGTGGCCTAGAGATATTAAAATGAAGCGCTTCATATTTCAACTGTGTATGCGGGGGAAAAGTTAGGTGTTTTCCCTAGACGCGACACGGCTGAAGGTCCAGTGGCCGTCAGCTCTGAATCGCCCCGGTTTTCGTGGAGGCCAGTTGGTTTAAGTCAGGCATCCACCGTGGAGCTCTGACTGGCGAGTTGCCGGTAGTAGTTTGCCTCAGCTTCTGCAGGCGGGATGTATCCGATGGGTTCGAGCAGCCTGTGATGATTGAACCAGGAAACCCATTCCAGGGTGGCCAGCTCCACAGCCTCCTTGGTCTTCCAGGGAGTGCGACGATGGATCAACTCAGCCTTGTACAGCCCGTTGATCGTTTCGGCCAGCGCGTTGACGCTCCTATGTCAAGCGGAGCCGCCTGAGTCCGCCAGGTCAGCGAGGATCAGTGGGTACAGCTCGCGTACGATATAACGCTTGAGGCAGCGATGAATCTCCTTCTTAGACAGACCGTCGCCAGTGCGCTTGACGACATATTCGCGGGTGCGCGCCTCGCTTCGCATTCGAACCATGGCAATTGTCCATAGGGCATTGTTGGCCTGCCGCTGGCCCCCGCGATTGAGTCGATGTCTGCTTGTCTTGCCTGAGGACGCTTCCAGTGGGCTGACGCCGCATAGCGCCGCGAGAGCAGCTTCGTTGCGCAATCGAGTCGGGTTGTCGCCGGCTGTGACGAGCAGCGTCGCCGCGGTCTGAGGTCCGACGCCGAAGCATGCGAGAAGTCGAGGGGCCGCCAGCTTCGTCAAGCGTATGAGCCGCTTGTCGAGTTCGCGGAGTTCATCGTGCAGTGCATTCCAACGTCTCGCCAGCAGCCTCAATGTCGTCTTCAGGCTGTCGATGACTGGGTTCGCATCAGCATCGTCCGCAAGAGCGGCACAGGCTGCGACGCAGTGTTCTGGTTTGACTTTGAGGAGAGCATCTCGAATGGCCGACGGCGCGCTGACCAGGAGGGCTCGAAGTTGGTTGACGGCCTGGGTCTTGGCCTTGACGGCGCTGCGACGAGCAACGCTCAGCGTACGCAGGGCCTCGGCCATCCCGCTCTTAGCCTTCGGAACGCCAGCAGCATCGTTAGCCAGAACAGCGCGCGCGGCACTCTCGGCATCGGTTGGGTCGCTCTTACCGCGATTGCGTCGTCGCGAACGGTTCGGCCGGTTGATCTCGAGGATCACAACCCCGTTCTCTTCAAGGAAGCGTGTCAGGCCGGCGCCGTATGAGCTGGTGCCTTCAACCCCAGCCTTGCCGAGTCTGCCGAAGCTTCGAGCCCACGTCAGTAGCCTCTGGTACCCGCTAGTGTTCGTCTCGATCGACAGAACCCCCTTCATGCGGCCAACTGCATCGATGACAACACCGACATGAACGTCGAGATGCGTATCGACACCGAGAACCACCTCTACTTGATCCATTTGTATGCCCTCCTCGTTGAAGAAGGCATCGCCAACCTCAATAGCCGGACAGGACACTCAAGGTGCAGGACAAGGCTCCTATTAGGTCACATGCATTGAGCCCGACGGTGCTCGGGGAACGACCGAAATGATCGACAGGTCAACGCGAAGGCATCGAGGCCAGTCGTAGCTCGGGTCAGACCAAATCGGCGTTCGATGAGAATTCTGGACTGAGTGTCGTAGCTATCCCCCTTGCTTCCCACCGAGGGCTCTACACCAGCCTCGGCCAGGCGTTCGCTGTACCGGATGCTGACGTATTGCGAGCCGCGATCCGAGTGATGGACCAGGCTGCTGCCCGGCTCGGGTTGGCGTGCGTACAGTGCCTGCTCCAGCGCATCGAGCACGAAGTCGGTTCGCATCGAACTACTCACCCGCCAGCCCACGATGCGCCGGGCATATACGTCGATGACGAAGGCCACATAGAGCCAGCCCTGCCAAGTTGAGACATAGGTGAAGTCCGAGACCCACAGTTGATTGGGCCGATCCGCCTTGAACTGCCGGTTGACCCTGTCCAGCGGGCAAGGTGCTTTGCTGTCACTGATGGTGGTGCGCACGACCTTGCCACGCATCACCCCACGCAGTCCCAAGCGCCGCATCAGCCGCTCGACCGTACATCGCGCCACGACCGTCCCCTCGCGCCCAAGTTGACGCCAGACCTTGTCGGCACCGTAGACCTGCATATTGGCCTGCCAGACGCGTTCGATCTGCGGTGCCAGCAG
>NZ_JBXAJH010000025.1:0-38423 GCF_058797075.1 Acidovorax sp. GW823-FHT02H02
GATCTACCAACACCACCTCCGCGCCAGTGCTAGCTTTTCGTACCGTCACTTATTGCACTGAAAACGAGGAGACCCCAGCGCGGCCACCCCCAGCTCTTTGAGATCGGCATCGGTCAGATCGGGCAGCACCGACTCGTCGATGTGGTTGCTGGCGAAAGCCTGCGCGTATTCGCCCAGCCCGAGCGACTGCAACCAGGACGAGACATCGAGTGACATGGGCCACCTCCGGCGGACCAGTCTATGGTCGTGGGCGGGGTTCGTAAAGCGCCCTGAGACTGGCAAGGGCACCAACAAAAAAGCCCTTGGGATTCAAGGGCTTTGCTGTGTCGGCTGCTGTCGGCTGACCTCGACGGCTGTCAATTGGCGGGAGGGCGTCGTTCACATGACGGGCTGTAGGCCGCGTGGATTCTCGATTTTCTTGATTTGTTTTTCGAAGATACCACCAAAAATACCACCACGTCTCATCTACGGCTTTTCTGCCCTGAGTGAGTAGTTCAAAAAAAGCTTCTTGAGCATCCGGCGATTAGAGTATCTAGAAAAAAACGGTGCTACATGCTGATGACGACCCCTCCCGCGTCGCAGACACGTTGAGGCCGGCAGCCTGGGTCGTGCCCTCAAGGGCCTGAAACGCATCCGGTCCCGTACGGTCAGTAAGGACGTCAGGTTCCTCGCTTTGTCTGGGCCCTCGCCAAAGAGTTTCTTAGCAAGGTCTGGCTTTTGCGCTCTAAGCCATCCATTACAAACTGAACACTTGATCTTGTCGGGACACCACCGCATCCCAGCCCACTCCCCGTTTAATGCGCACGCGCAGCGCGTCTGCGGCGTCCGGCACTCCATGCACTATGAAGATACGCCGAGGCGCGCGCCGAAAACCGCCGAGCCAACGCAGCAATTCATTGCTATCGGCATGCGCAGACAGCATGGGCAGCTCCGCAACCTCTGCCCGCACCGAGACCCATTGACCGTGAATCTTCACCTCGCGCGCGCCTTGGAGCAACGTGCGACCTCGCGTGCCCGCCGCCTGGAAGCCAGAGAACAGGATGGTGTTGCGGTGAACTGGCCCAAAGGCGGCGATGTGATGGAGCACTCGTCCGCCAGTGGCCATGCCACTTGCGGAGACGATCACCTTGGGAAAGGGTTGGATGGCGTCGGGAGCCTCGTAGTCGTTGACGTTCTGCGCCAATGGAAGCTTCTTGAATAGTGTCACGAGGTATCGGTAGCGCTCGATGCAGTTGGCCCAGTTCTGGAAGGTAACATTTCACTTTGATGGCGGCTGTGGAATTTTATCTCTCAGTCGAAAGCCGAGACGATCTAAAGACTCGCATTGGGCGTAGTTGAAGGCCAAATAAAACAAGGACTTACGTGGGCCTCCCAGGGTATTCCCGCGAGGCGCATGCACTGGCGCGCGATTTGCAATGAAGACTCGCCCCCGCCCATAAGCGTGCCGCGTTGTCTCTCCATCCCGATGCGGACAGGACAGCGTGGTGCTCACCACAAGTACCTGGAGACATTCGCCATGGAAACCTTCTACGAGGTCATGCGCCGCAAAGGCATTTCGCGCCGCAGCTTTCTCAAATACTGCTCGCTCACGGCCACTTCGCTGGGCTTGGCGCCGTCCTTCGTACCGCAGATCGCGCACGCCATGGAGAACAAGCCGCGCACACCGGTGCTTTGGTTGCATGGCCTGGAATGCACCTGCTGCACCGAGAGCTTCATCCGCAGCGCCCATCCGCTGGCCAAGGACGTTGTGCTGTCCATGATCTCGCTTGATTACGACGACACACTGATGGCCGCCGCAGGCCACCAGGCCGAGGCGATCCTCGAAGAGATCATGACCAAGTACAAGGGCCAGTACATCCTGGCCGTGGAAGGCAACCCGCCGCTCAACGAAGACGGCATGTTCTGCATCCAGTCCGGCAAGCCCTTCGTGGAGAAGCTCAAGCACGTCGCTAAGGACGCCAAGGCCATCATCGCCTGGGGCTCTTGCGCGTCCTGGGGTTGCGTGCAGGCGGCGAAGCCCAATCCGACGCAGGCCACGCCCATCCACAAGGTCATCACCGACAAGCCCATCATCAAGGTGCCGGGCTGCCCGCCCATTCCCGAGGTGATGACGGGCGTGATCACCTACATGCTCACCTTCGACCGCGTGCCCGAGCTCGACCGCCAGGGTCGCCCGAAGATGTTCTACAGCCAGCGCATCCATGACAAGTGCTACCGCCGCCCGCACTTCGATGCCGGCCAGTTCGTCGAGGCCTGGGACGACGATTCCGCGCGCAAGGGTTATTGCCTCTACAAGGTCGGTTGCAAGGGACCCACCACCTACAACGCCTGCTCCACTGTGCAGTGGAACGAGGGAACGAGCTTCCCGATCAAGGCCGGTCACGGCTGCATCGGCTGTTCGGAAGACGGCTTCTGGGACAAGGGCTCGTTCTACGACCGCCTGACCGACATCCATGCCTTCGGCATCGAGGCCAACGCCGACCAGATCGGTGGCACGGCGGCCGGTGTGGTTGGTGCGGCAGTGGCCGCGCATGCGGCGATTTCGGTGGCCAAGCGCGTGCGCGACAACAACAACGCCAGCAAGCCGGAAGACAAGCGCACACCCGCCGACCACTGACTGACCCCACGACGAGAACGAGGAAAAAAATGGGTGCTTACGAAACTCAAGGCTTCCGCATGGACAACACCGGTCGGCGCATCGTCGTCGACCCGGTGACGCGGATCGAAGGCCACATGCGCTGCGAGGTGAACCTCGACAGCAACAACGTGATCCGCAATGCGGTCTCCACCGGCACCATGTGGCGCGGTCTGGAGGTGATTTTGAAAGGCCGCGACCCGCGCGACGCCTGGGCGTTCGTCGAGCGCATCTGTGGTGTCTGCACCGGTTGCCACGCGCTCGCGTCGGTGCGCGCGGTGGAAGACGCGCTGGACATCCGCATTCCGCTGAACGCCCACCTCATCCGCGAGATGATGGCCAAGACGCTGCAGGTGCACGACCACGCGGTGCACTTCTACCACCTGCACGCACTCGACTGGGTGGACGTGATCTCGTGCCTGAAGGCGGACCCGAAGAAGACGAGCGACCTGCAGCACATGGTGTCGCCGTCGCATCCGATGTCGTCGCCCGGCTATTTCCGTGATGTGCAGAACCGTTTGAAGAAGTTCGTGGAGAGCGGCCAGCTCGGCCCGTTCGCCAATGGCTACTGGGGTTCAAAGGCGTATGTTTTGCCGCCCGAGGCGAACCTGATGGCGGTGACACACTACCTGGAGGCACTGGACCTGCAGAAGGAATGGGTGAAGGTGCACACCATCTTCGGCGGCAAGAACCCACACCCCAACTACCTGGTGGGCGGCGTGCCGTGCGCGATCAACATCGACGGCGACGGCGCTGCGGGGGCCCCGATCAACATGGAGCGGCTGAATTTCGTGCAGGCCCGCATCCAGGAAATGATCGACTTCAACAACAACGTCTACGTGCCAGACGTGCTGGCCATCGGCACCATCTACAAGCAGGCGGGCTGGCTGTACGGTGGCGGCCTGTCGGCCACCAACGTGGCCGATTACGGTACGTACGAGAAGGTGCCTTACGACCACAGCACGCACCAGTTGCCGGGCGGCGTGATTCTGGATGGCGACTGGAACAAGATTCACGAGATCGACCCGCGCGATCCCGAGCAGGTGCAGGAGTTCGTGACGCACAGTTGGTACAAGTACGGCGACGAGACCAAGGGTCTGCACCCATGGGACGGCGTGACCGAGGCAAACTACAACCCCGAGGGGCCGAACTTCAAGGGCACGCGCACGAAGATCGAGCAGCTCGACGAATCGGCCAAATACTCGTGGATCAAGTCGCCTCGCTGGCGCGGCCACGCGGTGGAAGTGGGCCCGCTGTCGCGCTACATCCTGGGTTATGCGCACGCCACGCAAGGCAACAAGTATTGCCAGCGCGTGAAGCAGCAGGTGGACGAGGCGGCGGCGGCCATCAATAGCGGCATTCCGAAGGCGCTGGGCCTGCCCGAGACCAGGTACACCGCCAAGCAGCTCCTGCCGACCACCATTGGCCGCACGCTGGCGCGCGCACTGGAAAGCCAGTACGCCGCTGAAATGATGATGGACGACTTCAAGCAGATGGTCGACAACATCAAGGGCGGCGACAGTAGCACCGCCAACATCGAGAAGTGGGACCCGAAGACCTGGCCGAAGGAGGCCAAGGGCGTGGGCACGGTGGCTGCACCGCGCGGCATGCTGGGCCACTGGATCCGCATCAAGGACGGCAAGATCGAAAACTACCAGTGCGTGGTGCCCACCACCTGGAACGGCTCGCCGCGCGATCACAAGGGGCAGATCGGTGCCTTCGAGGCCTCGTTGATGAATACGCCAATGGTCAACCCTGAGCAGCCGCTGGAAATTCTGCGCACGCTGCACAGTTTCGACCCCTGCCTGGCCTGCTCCACGCACGTGATGAGCGAAGACGGGCAAGAAATGAGCCGCGTCACGGTGCGGTGAACATCCACCCCAGAACAACGAGGAGACTCCCATGAACGCAAAAACAACGCGCGGCCTGATCGCCGCCGCACTGCTCGCCGGCCTGGCCAGCACCTCGCAGGCCCACACCGGCCATGGCACCAGCAGTCTTTATGAGGGCCTGGTGCATCCCTTCGGCGCAGACCATCTTCTGGCCATGGTGGCCGTGGGCGTGTGGTCGGTCTCGGCGCTGCCGGCTGGTAAAGCCTGGCAGGGCCCGGTTGTGTTCCTGCTCGTGCTCATCGCCAGCGCCACGCTGGGCATGCTCGGCTTCACCGTGCCCTACCTGGAGCACGGCGTGTCGCTCTCGGTGGTGATGTTCGGCGCAATGCTGCTGCTCGCGCGCCGCGCCACCGTGACGCCTGCCATTGGCCTCGGGCTGATCGCAGCGGCCGCTTCGCTGCATGGCCTGGCGCACGGTTCCGAAACGCCCGAGAGCGGCTTTGCCGGCTACGCGGCGGGCTTCCTGATCACCACGGCGCTGCTGCATGGGGGTGGCGTGGGCATGGGCATGGGTATCAAGCGCTGGCTGGCCGAGCGCAGCGGCGTGGTGCTCGGTGGGCTGGGCGCGCTGCTGAGCGCGGCGGGCCTGTATCTCTTCGGGCAGCTTGCGGCCTGAGTCCACTCATTCCAGGAGGTCATCACCATGTCCGCCACACACCAACACACGCCTCACCACGCCACGGGTGCCGAGCGCGATGCGCTGGAACTGCAGCAGGGCCAGACGATCCGCTCGGTCTATGTGTACGAAGTGCCGGTGCGCCTCTGGCACTGGATCAATGCGCTCGCCATCACGGTGCTGTGCGTCACCGGCTATTTCATCGGTGTGCCGCTGCCTACCATGCCGGGCGAGGCCAGCGCGAACTACCTCATGGGCTACATCCGCTTCGCGCACTTTGCGGCTGGCTACATCATGGCCGTGGGGCTGGTGGGGCGCGCCTACTGGGCGCTCGTGGGCAACCACCACGCCAAGGAACTGTTCTGGGTGCCGGTGTTCCAGAAGGCGTACTGGCTCGAGGTGTTCAACATGTTGCGCTGGTACCTGTTTCTCATCCCGAAGCCGAACCAGTACGTGGGCCACAACCCGCTGGCGCGCTTTGCCATGTTCTTCTTCTACCTGATGCTGTCGATCTTCATGGTCGTGACCGGCTTCGCGTTGTACGGCGAGGGCTCGCAGATGGGCTCGTGGCAGGAGCGGATGTTTGGATGGGTGATCCCGCTGTTTGGTCAGAGTCAGGACGTGCACACCTGGCACCGCATGGGCATGTGGGGCGTGGTGTTGTTCGTCATCCTGCACATCTACGCCGCCATCCGCGAAGACATCATGGGCCGGCAGAGCATTGTGAGCACGATGATTTCCGGCCACCGCACGTTCAAGGAATGACGTGAGCCGCGCAGCCCGCTCCAGGTTCAGGGCGGCACCGGTGCAACCACCGGTGGGAGTGCCGCTGCGCGTGCCCACGCACCCAGGCCGCTTGCTGGCGCGCACCTGCCTGTTGCCGCTCTCGCTGAACCAGAGCGAAGCCGCGCGGCTGCTCGGCATGTCGCGCCGCCGGCTCCACGAGCTGGTGCACGGCCAGCGTGCCATGTCGCCCGACACCGCCATCCGCTGCGCGCGCGTGTTCCGCGTCGACGCCGCGTTCTGGCTGACGCAGCAGGCCGCCTGGGACAGCTTCCACGCCTGGAAGCGGCTGCGTTCCGCCTCTTCCCCTTCCTCATCCTTCTGATCTCCCAGTGAGCCCAGCCATGCGCCCCACCTCGCCCCAAACGACCTGTCACCCCGGTGGTGACACGCTGCCCACTTCCATCTGCGTGCTCGGCATCGGCAACCTGCTGTGGGCCGACGAGGGCTTTGGCGTGCGCTGCGTGGAAGCGCTGCAGCAGCGCCACGCGTTCGCGCCGCATGTGTCGCTGGTGGACGGTGGCACGCAGGGCCTGTACCTGATCCAGCACGTGCAGGAAGCGGACGCGCTGCTGATCTTCGACGCCATCGACTACGGCCTGGCGCCCGGCACGCTGAAGCTGGTGCGCGACGACGCGGTGCCGCGCTTCATGGGCGCGAAGAAGATGAGCCTGCACCAGACCGGCTTCCAGGAAGTGCTGTCGCTCGCGCAGCTCACGGGCAAGTACCCGTCGCGCGTGCTGCTGATCGGTTGCCAGCCGCAGGAGCTGGAAGACTACGGCGGCAGCCTGCGCCCGGTGGTGAAGGCCGCGATGGAAGAAGCGCTGTTGCTCGGCGTGGCCGAGATCGCGCGCTGGGGCGGCCAGCCCGCGCCGCGCTTGGCGCCGTTGAGCAGCCGCGAGACCGTAACCATGGACGAGCTTGCGCTCGCGGCCTACGAAACGCAGCGCCCCGCGCCGGAAGCGGCCTGCCGCGAAGGCGATGATCGCTTCTTCCCCAAAGAGGCGGCCTGACATGTGCATCGGCATTCCCATGCAAGTGACCGCTGTCGAGCCGGGCCATGCGGTGTGCGAAGGGCGCGGTGAACGCCGCCGCGTCAACACCGCACTGGTGGGTGACGTGGCGCCGGGCGACTGGCTGCTGGTGTTTCTGAGTGACGCGCGCGAGTGCATCGACGCCGCTCGCGCCAGCGAAGTCAACGCCACGCTGGATCTGGTGCTGGGCGCCATGCAGGGCGATGTATTGAGTGGCGATGCCGGCTTCGAGCTGCCTTCGCGCATGAGCGCCGAACAACTCCGCCAGCTTGCTGGCCCTTGATTTTCTGGAGACCTTCATGACCATCGAAACCGCTTTCCGCCCGCTGGCCGTCACCCCGCCCAGCACCGACCCCGCCGCGCCGCTGGTGATGCGCCTGGTGCGCGACTTCGGCGCCGCGCTGGTGGACGAAACCAGCGTGGCCGACTGGGCCGCGCTGCCCGGCGACCGCGTGCTGCTGCTCGCAGGCGACGCGGTGCGCTTCCCCGAAGGGCAGGACGTGGCCGCCGTGCTGCCCGAGCTGATGAAGGTGTTCCCCCAGCGCTTCGAAGTGGCCGCCGTGCCGCGCGACAGCGAAGACGCGGTGGCGCGCCGCTACGGCTCGCAGCGCTGGCCTTCGCTCCTCTTCTTCCGCGGCGGCCAGTACGTGACCGCCATCGCCGGCATGCAGGACTGGGACGTGTACCTGCAGGGCGTGGACGCCGCGCTGCGCATGCCGCCCTCACGCCCGCCCACCATCGGCATTCCGGTGGTGAGCAAGACCGCTTCTTCCAGCGACGCCGGCGGTTGCCACTGAACGCCACGCCTTCCCGCACCTTGCAAGGACACACCCCATGAAAGAATTCCCCATTCCCCTCGTGGCCCTGGGCCCCGGCACGCACACCGAGGACGATTCGCTCGACTACATGCCCATGCCGAAAGACATGGACACCTACCGCCCGCCGATGCTGCCCGAGCCCGAGGAACTCGCGGGCCTGGACCAGGCGCGCAACGCGCTGCAGCAGGTGCTGGCGCTGCTCGAGCGCGGCGCCAATGGCGGCGCGCCGGGCATGGTGCCGCTGGGCCGGCTGGCCCCGCGCGACTTCCAGGTCATCAACCAGGTGATGGGCGAGGGCGAGGCCAGTGCCATCGTGCAGCTGAGCGCAGGCAATCTGGAAGTGCGCGTGCAGGAATCGGTATTCGCCGGCGTCTGGCGGCTCATGACCTGGCGGCGCGGCGAGGGCGCAGACGAACCCGTGCTGGTGCCGGTGGACGACGCGATCGAGGTCGGCCCGGTGCCTTCGCTGTTCGCCGCCATCGCCGCCGAGGATGTGTGGGCCGAACAGCCCGTGTGGCGCGGCGAGCTGCCGCCCAACGTGCAGAACGCGCCACTGCTGGTGGACGAGATCCGCGACCAGGTGGCGCAGTGGCGGCCCGGCCAGGTGCCGCACGTGGTCAACCTCACGCTGCTGCCGGTGTCGCCGGAAGACATCGGCTTTCTGGACCACCAGCTCGGCACCGGCCGCGTGCTGATGCTGTCGCGCGGTTACGGCAACTGCCGCATCTCCAACACGCGCTTGCCGAACTGCTGGCGCGTGGTGTACTACAACTCCATGGACAAGGTCATCCTCAACACGGTGGAGGTGGTGGACATGCCCGAGGTGGCGATGGCCGCACCCGAAGACCTGCGCGACTCGCACGACCGGCTGCGCGAGGTGATGGCCTGGCTGGAAGGGAGTTGAGCGTGGAACACTTCGAAGGCTTCGAGGGCTCCTACCTCGGCAACCGCGAGGTGCTGCGGCCGGACTCGCGCCTGGAATGCAAGATCTGCTGGTGGGTGTACGACCCCGCCACGGGCGACCCGCAATGGCAGATTCCCGCCGGCACGCCCTTCGCCGATCTGCCCTCGCACTGGCGCTGCCCGAACTGCGATTGCGAACCCGATCAGTTTCTGTTGCTTCTATGAACGCCGCCTTGCAAACCCGCGTGCAGACCCTGGTGGATTTCTACCGCCGGGTGCAGGTCGAGCGCATGCAGGGCATTCCCTTGCTGAACGCGGCGCTGTGCGTGGAAGCGGTGGGCTTCGAATGGGGCGCGGACGCCGAAGAGCCGGTGGCCGAGGGCGTGCTGATCACGCCGTGGTTCATGAGCCTGGTGCGCCTGCCCGCGCCACCGCTGCCGCACGGCAACCAGGTGGGCCGCAGCTTCGTGCGCAACTTCGGCAGCGAGCGTTTCGATTTCATCGGCGCGCACGACCCCGCCATCGGCTACCACGAGACCTGCGCGCTGTTCTCACCCATGGGCGAATTCACCACCCAGGCGCTGGCGCGCGAGACCGCGCAGGAAGCGCTGGCGTTGGCCCGACCCGCGCCGGTGGCCACGCCGGTGCCGGTTGAACCCGTGCCGGCGCGCCGGGCGTTCTTTCTCGGTCGGGGTGCGGGGGTGCGCGCATGAGCGCAGCGGCCATGCCCGGCCTGCAGCAGCTCGCGGGCGCGCTGCGCATCACCCCCGGTGCGCCGCCGCCACTCGGTTTGATGAGCACACGCCAGGACTGGGCCGCGCGCATGGGCCATGGCGTGCCGGCGGCGCGCCTGCCCGGCCTCATGGGCAGCCTGTTCAACCTCTGCAGCCAAGCGCACCGCCTGTGCAGCCAGCTCGCCATCGACGCCGCCGCGCCCGGCCTGTTGCCGCCACAGGAGCGCGTGGCCGAACAGTTGCGCCGCGAGACCGCGATGGAGCACGTGCGCCGCATCGGCCTGGACTGGCCGCGCCTGCTGGCCGATGGCGCCGCGCGCAGCGCACACGCCGCCAGCGCGCTGTCCGCGCTGCGCCACTGGCCTTCGCCCACGCAGGCCCTGCCCGAACCCTGGCCGCCGCTGCGCGAGTGGCTGCAACACACGCTGCTGCAGATGCCCGCCGCCGACTGGCTCGCGGCCTGGCAGGCCGGCGGCCCCGACTGGCTGCACACCTGGAGCCGCCGCCACACTCACCACTGGATGCCCGCGCTGGTGGCCGGCGCGCGCAGCAGCGCCGACGGTTTCGCGCCGCTGTCGCCCGACCACGCGCTGCGCCCGCACGCCGAGCCGCCCGGCCTGCGCATGCTGGGCGCCACGCTCGCGCTCAAGCCGCAGTTCGCGCTGCGCCCGCAGTGGCACGGCGCCTGCGCCCACACCGGCCCGTGGACGCGCCTGGCCGGCGCGGCCGACGACACACCGCTGTCACCCTGGGCGCTGCTGGGCTGCCGCCTGGCAGAGCTGTCGCGCCTTGCGCTCGACGGTGGCGACGCCTGGCTGCACTGGGGCGGGCTTTCCACCGGGCCGAACCGGGGTCTGGCCTGGGTGGAGATGGCGCGCGGCCTGCTGGTGCACCAGGTGGAGGTGGACCCGGTGTCCCAGCGCGTGCTGGCCTGCCGCGTGGTCGCGCCCACCGAATGGAATTTCCACCCGCAGGGCGAGGTGGCCCGGCACGTGGCCCGGCTCGACCCCGCCCTGCCCGAAGCCGCGCTCGCGCGGCGCGTGAACCTGCTGGTGGCCGCGTTCGACCCCTGCGTGCCGTTCGCCATCGAACACCGCGCGTTGCCCCGCGCCCAGGCACAGGAGGCCGGCCATGCATGAAGCCAGCCTGGCCGGCGGCGTGCTCCAGCTGGTGGAAGAGACCGCCGCGCGCGAAGGCTTCACGCGCCTGCTGGCGCTGCGCCTCGAAGCCGGCCAGCTCGCGGGCGTGGACGTGCGCGCGCTGCGCTTCGCGCTGGAGGCGCTGGCGCCCGGCACGCTGCTGGACGGCGCGCGCATCGAGATCGACGAACCGGCCGGCCAGGCCTGGTGCCTGGGCTGCTCGACGACTGTGGCCCTGGCGCAGCGCGGCGACGCCTGCCCGGCCTGCGGCAGCTTCCACCTGCAACCGACCGGCGGCAGCGAATTGCGCGTGCTCGACATGCAAGTGGCCGATGATTGAAATGCCTCACGAGACAGAACAGGAGACTCGACATGTGCGTCGTATGCGGATGCAGTGACAGCGGTGCCACGCACCCACACCCCTCACACCAGCACCACCACGCCCCGGCCACGGAAGCGCCGGTGCAGGTGAACCCGGCCAACGGCGACCTGCACTTCGGCGCGGGCTCGGCCCGCGTGTCGGTGCCGGGCATGAGCCAGGCGCGCGCGATCAAGCTGGAGACCGACATCCTCGGCGCGAACAACCGCGTGGCCGCGCAGAACCGCGCGCACTTCGAGTCGCACGGCGTCACAGCGCTCAACCTCGTCTCGAGCCCGGGCTCGGGCAAGACCACGCTGCTGTGCGCCACCATCGAAGCGCTGAAGGCGCACGCGCCGGGCCTGGCGGTGTCGGTGATCGAAGGCGACCAGCAGACCAGCTTCGACGCCGACCGCATCCGCGCCACCGGCGCACCGGCGATCCAGGTCAACACCGGCAAGGGCTGCCACCTCGACGCGCCCATGGTGTCCGAGGCCTTCGCGCGCCTGCACACGCACGACCACGGTCATGACCACGGCCACCACCACCCTCACGCGCACAGCCTGTTGTTCATCGAGAACGTGGGCAACCTGGTGTGCCCCGCCGTGTGGGACCTGGGCGAGGCCGCGAAGGTGGCGATCCTGTCGGTGACCGAGGGCGAGGACAAGCCGCTGAAGTATCCGGACATGTTCGCCGCCGCCTCGCTCATGGTGCTCAACAAGATCGACCTGCTGCAGCACGTGCGCTTCGACGTGGCGCGCTGCATCGAACTCGCGCGGCGCGTGAACCCGGGCATCGAGGTGATCCAGCTCTCGGCCACCACGGGTGAGGGCATGGACGCATGGCTGCACTGGCTGGACCACCGCATGGGCCACGACCACCACCATCACCACCACGACGAAACCCACGGCAGCGAAACCGCGCTGCGCGAGCGCGTGCGCCAGCTCGAGGCCGAACTCGCCCGCACACGCGAGGCCCTGAGCGCCACCACCGCGGGCTGACACCAGCATCATGGAACGCACCGCCCCTTCCGTGCTCGCCTGCGGCGCCTGGCTGAAGAACGCCGCGTGCCTGCTCGACGCGCGCGGGCAGGCCCACTGGTCGCCAGTGCACGGCGACCTGAGCGACCCGGTGGCCTGCGCCGCACTGGAAGCCTCGGCGAGCGCGCTGCTGGGCCGGCACGGCCAGCCGGTGCAGGCGGTGGCGCACGACCTGCACCCCGATTTCTTCAGCACCCGCTTCGCCGTGGAACTCGCGGACGCGCTGGGCGTGCCCGTCATCGGCGTGCAGCACCACCACGCGCACATCGCGGCGGTGGTGGCTGAACAGGGAATCGAAGGCCCGGTGATCGGTCTCGCGCTGGACGGCGTGGGCCTCGGGGACGACGGCGAAGCCTGGGGCGGCGAACTGTTGCTGGTGGACGGCGCGCGGCTGCGGCGCCTGGGCCACCTGCACCCGCTCGCGCTGCCCGGCGGCGACCGCGCTGCGCGCGAGCCCTGGCGCATGGCCGCGAGCGCGCTGCACGCGCTGGAGCGCGGCGACGAGATCGTGCCGCGCTTCGCCCCAGCGGTGGGCGAGGCCACGGCGAGCGGTGTGCGGCAGATGCTGGACCGCCGCCTGAACAGCCCGCTCACCAGCAGCACCGGCCGCTGGTTCGACGCCGCCGCCGCCGCGCTGGGCCTGAGCGTGCGCCAGACCGACGAGGCCGAGGCCGCGATCGCGCTGGAAGCGGCGGCCAGCCGCTGGCTTGCGCACCACGCGGGCCCCGAGCCGCTGGCCGACGCGCTGGTGGACCTGCTCACCGACACCCTGCCCGATGGCCAGCACCGCCTGGACCTTCGCGGTCTGTTCGCGCGCCTGCTCGACGTGCCCGCGGAGCGCGTGGACGAAGCGGCGGCGGGCTTTCACCTCGCGCTGGCCGACGCGCTGGCGCACTGGGCCACACAGGCCGCGCGCGCACACGGCACACGCACCGTGTGCCTGGGTGGCGGCTGCTTCTTCAACCGTGTGCTGCGCGAGCGCGTGAGCGAACGCCTGCGCGCCGCCGGCCTCGCGGTGCACCTGCCAGGCTCCAGCGGCTGTGGCGATGCCGGTCTCGCCCTCGGCCAGGCCTGGGTCGCGGCGCGCCAGCTCGAAGCCGGCACCGCACACCACAACGACACCCACGAAAAGGAATCCCAACCATGTGCCTAGCCATACCCGCGCGGCTGGTGGAGCTGCGACCCGACGACCAGGCCGTGGTCGACCTCGGTGGCATCCGCAAGGAGATCTCCATCGCCCTGGTCGCCGACGTGCAGGTGGGCGACTACGTGATCGTGCACGTGGGCCACGCCATCGGCACCATCGACCCCGAAGAGGCCGAGCGCACGCTCGCGATGTTCGCGGAGATGGCGCAGCTGAATGAAGACGTGGTGGTGGAGACGATCAAATGAAATACATCGACGAATTCCGCGACGGCGAACTCGCCCAGCAGATCGGCGCGCGCATCGCCGCCGAGGCCGACCCGGCGCGCACCTACAGCTTCATGGAGTTCTGCGGCGGCCACACGCACGCGATCTCGCGCTACGGCGTGATGGAGCTGCTGCCGCCCAACGTGAAGATGGTGCATGGCCCCGGCTGCCCGGTGTGCGTGCTGCCCATCGGCCGCATCGACCAGGCCATCGGCCTCGCGCTCGCGCAGGGCGCCATCGTCTGCACCTATGGCGACACCATGCGCGTGCCGGCTTCGGAAAGCCTTTCATTGATCCGCGCGAAGGCGCGCGGCGGCGACATCCGCATGGTGTATTCCGCCGCCGACGCGCTCACCATCGCGCGGCAGAACCCGCAGCGCGAGGTGGTGTTCTTCGCCATCGGTTTCGAGACCACCACGCCACCCACCGCCCTCACGCTGCAGCTCGCGAAGCGCGAAGGCCTGACCAACTTCAGCGTGCTGTGCTGCCACGTGCTCACGCCCTCGGCCATCACGCACATCCTCGAATCGCCCGAGGTGCGCCAGTACGGCACCGTGCCCATCGACGGCTTCGTCGGCCCCGCGCACGTGAGCATCGTGATCGGCTCCGGCCCCTACGAACACTTCGCCGGGGAATACCGCAAGCCGGTCGTCATCGCGGGGTTCGAACCGCTGGATGTGATGCAGGCCATCCTGATGCTGGTGCGCCAGGTCAACGAAGGCCGCGCGCAGGTGGAGAACCAGTTCCGCCGCGCCGTCACCTCCGAAGGCAACCTGAAGGCGCAGGCCGTGGTGTCCGAGGTGTTCGAGCTGCGGCCCAGCTTCGAATGGCGCGGCCTGGGCGAGGTGCCGTACAGCGCGCTGAAGATTCGCGAGGCCTACGCGGCCTTCGACGCCGAGCGCCGCTTTGCGCTCGACTACAAGCCGGTGGCCGACAACAAGGCCTGCGAGTGCGGCGCGATCCTGCGCGGCGTGAAGCGGCCGACCGACTGCAAGATCTTCGGCACCGTGTGCACGCCCGAGAACCCGGTGGGCTCGTGCATGGTGTCGAGCGAAGGCGCCTGCGCGGCGCACTACACCTACGGGCGCTTCCGCGACATTCCGGTCGTGGCCGCCACCGAGGAGGCCACACCATGAGAGCCGACATCGACCAGACCGCCAGCGGCGAGGCCCCGGCGCCGAAGCCGGTGAAGAAGAACTACACCCGACCGCTCGACATCAAACACGGCCGCGTGGACATGGGCCACGGCGCGGGCGGCAAGGCGGCGGCGCAGCTGATCGAGGAACTGTTCCTCGCCGCCTTCGACAACCCTTACCTGCGCCAGGGCGACGACGGCGCGCGCCTGCCGCTGCCCGCGTTCCCAAACGGCCAGGGCCGGCTGGTGATGGCCACCGACGGCCACGTGGTCTCGCCGCTGTTCTTTCCCGGCGGCGACGTGGGTTGCCTGTCGGTGCACGGCACGGTGAACGACGTGGCCATGTCCGGCGCCACGCCGCTGTGGCTGAGCGCGAGCTTCATCCTGGAAGAAGGTTTTCCGCTGGCCGAGCTGCAGCGCATCGTGCGTTCCATGGCGGCGGCCGCGCGCGCCGCCGGCGTGCCCATCGTCACCGGCGACACCAAGGTGGTGGAGAAGGGCAAGGGCGACGGCGTGTTCATCAGCACCACCGGCATCGGCGTGGTGCCGCCGGGCGTGGACATCGCCGGGCGCAACGCGCGCGCGGGCGACGTGCTGCTGCTCTCCGGCACCATCGGCGACCACGGCGTGGCGGTGCTCTCGCAGCGCGAGTCGCTCGCGTTCGAGACCACCATTGAAAGCGACACCGCCGCGCTGCACACGCTGGTGGCCGCCATGCTGCACGCCGCGCCGGGCGCGGTGCGCGTGCTGCGCGACCCCACGCGCGGCGGGCTGGCCACCACGCTGAACGAGATCGCGCGCCAGTCCGGCGTGGGCATGCTGCTGCAGGAGGCCGCCATTCCGGTGCGCGCCCAGGTGGACGCGGCCTGCGAACTGCTCGGCCTGGACCCGCTGTACGTGGCCAACGAAGGCAAGCTGGTCGCGGTGTGTGCGCCCGAGGCGGCCGACGCGGTGCTGGCCGCCATGCGCGCCCATCCACTGGGCGCCGAGGCCGCGCGCATCGGCGAGGTCACCACCGACCCGCACCACTTCGTGCAGATGGCCACGCGTTTCGGCGGGCGGCGCGTGGTCGACTGGCTCAGCGGTGAACAGCTTCCCAGGATATGTTGACCCCCCTGCGTCGCCTTCGGCGCCTCCCCCCGAGGGGGCGACAACTTGGGCCGGCGAAGCCGGACCCTCGTTGTCTCTGGATGAAAGCACTTCGCGCCGGAAGGAGTTGATGGTGTCTTCTCAGGTGTTCCAGAAAACCGCGCGCGGACGGGCCGAGATCGTGCAGCGCTCGGAGCGCGTGCCGGCCGCCATGCGCTCGGTGCTGATCATGGTGAACGGCAGCGACACGGTGCGCGCGCTGGCCGAGCGCGGTGTGCCGCAGGTGCGCGAACACATGCAGGCGCTGCTGGCGCTGGGGCTGATCGAACCGGTGGCACCGCCGGCCGCACCGTCACCACCGCCGCCTTCGCCCCCAACCGAGCTGGAACGCGAGCTGCCGGCGCCGGTGCACGAAGCGCTGTGCCGCCAGGCCCTGGCGCGGCTGGCGGCGCATTTCGGCGTGGACACGCCCGAGGTGGTGCAGCCCCTGCGCGCCGCGCGCACGGTGACTTCGTTCAACACCGCGCTGGACCACATCGAAACGCGGCTCTCGGCCCACATGGGCCGCAAGCACGCCGCGCGCGAGCTGCAGGGCCTGCGGCCACCCACATGAGCGCAGCACCCGGCGGCCTGCGCATCCTGTTGCTGTGCCACAGCTTCAACAGCCTCACGCAGCGCCTGTTCGCCGAGCTGCGCGCGCGCGGCCACACGGTGAGCGTGGAACTCGACATCAACGACCGCGTGACCGAAGAGGCCGTGGCGCTGTTCCGGCCCGACCTGCTGCTCGCGCCCTTTCTCAAGCGCCGCATACCGGCCAGCGTGTGGCAGGCGCTCACCTGCCTGGTGGTGCACCCCGGCCCACCGGGCGACCAGGGGCCGAGCGCGCTGGACTGGGCGGTGCTGCGCGGCGAGCGCACATGGGGCGTGACGGTGCTGCAGGCCAACGCCGATTTCGACGCCGGCCCGGTGTGGGCGCACGCGGCGTTTGCCATGCGCGAAGCTAGCAAGGGCAGCCTGTACCGCCGCGAGGTCACGCAGGCCGCGCTGCAGGCCACGCTCGCCGCCGTGCAGCGTTTCGGGAACGGCGAGCGCCATGGCGATGCACCACCACCCGCGCAATGGCGGCCCGCGATGCGGCAGGCCGACCGCGCCATCGACTGGGCGCGGCACGGCACCGCCGAGGTGCTGGCGCGGCTGCGCTGCGCCGACGGCCAGCCCGGCGTGCTCGATGCGCTCTGGGGCCACGCCTGCCACCTGGGCGACGGCCACGCCGCTTCTGCCGCCACGATGGCGGCTTTCGCGCACGCCGCGCCGGGTGAGGTGCTGGCGGTGCGCGATGGCGCGCTGCTGCGCCGCACGCGCGATGGCGGCGTGTGGATCGGCCAGGCGCGCCGCGTGGCCGACGGCGCACCCGGCTTCAAGCAGGCCGCGGCCGACGCCTTCGCCACCGAGGCCCTCGCCCTGCCCCGCCTGCCCGTGCCGCTGCAACGCGCCGACGACGAGTGGAGCGAGCTGCGCTACACCGAACACGGCCCCGACGGCGCGCGCGTGGGTTGCCTGCGCTTCGACTTCCACAACGGTGCGATGTCCATCGCGCGCTGCGAGCGCCTGCGCGACGCGCTGCTCGAACTGCGAGAGCGGCCGGTGCGCGTGCTCATGCTGCTGGGGGGTGAAGACTTCTTCAGCAACGGCATCGACCTCAACGCCATCGAGGCGGCCGCGCACCGGCCCGGCGACAGCGCGGCCGACGCCTCGTGGCGCCACATCCAGGCGATGAACGACGCGGCGCTCGCCGTGATCGAGACGCCGGACCGCCTCACCGTGAGCGTGCTGCGCGGCAACGCGGGCGCGGGCGGTGCCTTCCTGGCGCTGGCGGCGGACGAGGTGTGGGCGCACGGTGGCGTGGTGCTCAACCCGCACTACAAGAATATGGGCAACCTCTACGGCTCCGAGTACTGGACCTACCTGCTGCCGCGCCGCCTGAGTGAGGCCGGCGCGAAGGCGCTGATGGCGCAGCGCCTGCCGCTGCTGGCGCGCGAGGCCGCGGCGATGGGCCTGATCGACCACTGCGACGATGGGGCACGCGAGGGCTTCGAAACGCGCTGCCTGGAACGCGCGCTGGCGCTCGCGGCCTCCTACAATCTGCCGCAGAGGCTGGCGGCCCGCCAGGCCACCCGCGAGCGCGATGAAAACCTTCGCCCGCTGGCCCACCACCGCGAACAGGAACTCGCGCGCATGCACCGCAATTTCTACGGCTTCGATCCCAGCTACCACGTCGCGCGCCACCACTTCGTGCACAAGGTGCCGCACGCCTGGACGCCGCGCCACCTGGCCTTGCACCGATGAACGCGCCATTGCCCATCGACGCCCTGCCCACCGTGCTGGTGGTGGACGACGAGGTGCGCTCGCAGGACGCGATGCGCCGCACGCTGGACGAGGACTTCACCGTGTTCACCGCCAGCAGCGCCGACGAGGCGCGCGGCCTGCTGGAGCGCCAGCCGGTGAGTGTGATCCTGTGCGACCAGCGCATGCCGGGCATCACCGGCGTGGCCTTCCTCAAGGAAGTGCGCGAGCGCTGGCCCGAGGCGGTGCGCATCGTGATCTCGGGCTACACCGACAGCGAGGACATCATTGCCGGCATCAACGAGGCCGGCATCTACCAGTACATCCTCAAGCCCTGGGCGCCCGACCACCTGCTGGACTCGGTGCGCAACGCGGTGGAGGCGCAGTCGCTGCAGCGCCAGACCAGCCGGCTCGACCTGGAGCTGCGCACCAGCACCGGCGTGCTGCGCCAGCGCACCGCCACGCAGATCGACCGCGCGCGCGCCAGCTTCGGTTTCGACCGCATCGTGCGCGCGCCGGGCAGCCCGCTGGACGCCGTGTGCGCGATGTCGCAGCGCGTGGCGCGCTACGACATCGCGGTGCTCGTGCTCGGCGAGTCGGGCACCGGCAAGGAATTGCTGGCGCGCGCGGTGCACTACGCCTCGCCGCGCCTGACCGGCCCCTTCGTGGTGGAGAACTGCGCGGCCATTCCCGACACGCTGCTCGAGTCCGAACTGTTCGGCCACAAGCGCGGCGCCTTCACCGGCGCCTACGAAGACCACCCCGGCCTGTTCCAGCGCGCGCACGGCGGCACCGTGTTCCTCGACGAGATCGGCGAGACCTCGCCCGCGTTCCAGGTGAAGCTGCTGCGCGTGCTGCAGGAAGGCGAGGTGCGGCCCGTGGGCGGCGCGCGCCCGATGCCGGTGGACGTGCGCGTGATCGCCGCCACCCACCGCGACCTGGAGCAGCGCGTGCGCGACGGCCTGTTCCGCGAAGACCTGTACTACCGGCTGGCGGGCGTCACGCTCACCGTGCCGCCGCTGCGCGAGCGCGCGGCCGACATCGCGCCCATCGCGCACCAGCTGGTGCAGGACGTGGCAAACGAGCTGGGCCACCCCGGCGCCTCGCTGCCCGACGCCACGCTGGCCTGCCTGCTCGCCTACCCCTGGCCCGGCAACATCCGCGAGCTGCGCAACGAGATCGCGCGCGCGCTCGCGCTGCAGGACGGGCGCGAGCTGGAAGCCGCGTCGTTCTCGGCGCGCGTGCTGCAAGGCCACGGCAAGGGCGGCGAAGACCTGCAGGCCGCCCTGCCCACCAGCGGCACGCTGGCCGAGCGGCTGGACGTGATCGAGGCGATGGTGCTGCGCGAGACCCTGCAGCGCCACCGCTGGAACAAGACCCGCGTGGCGCAGGAACTCGGCCTCTCGCGCGTGGGCCTGCGCGGCAAGATGCAACGCCTGGGACTGGAGAAGTGACATGGCACTGAACGATACGGCGCCGGGCCGCCCCAAGCCGGATCAGCCCCCTCGGGGGGCAGCGACCCGCGCAGCGGTGGAGCGTGGGGGCTTGAACGTTCTTTGGCTTCAGAGCGGTGGGTGCGGCGGCTGCAGCATGTCGCTGCTGTGCGCGGACACGACCGACTTTCAGGGCCACCTGCGCGACGCAGGCATCCACCTGCTCTGGCATCCCTCGCTGTCGATGGAGAGCGGCGACGAACTGCTGGACCTGCTCGACGCGGTGCTCGACGGCCGCACGCGGCTGGACGCGCTGTGCGTAGAAGGTTCGCTGCTGCGCGGCCCGAACGGCACCGGCCGTTTTCACATGCTGGCCGGCACGCAGCTGCCGATGATCGACTGGGTGCGCCGGCTCAGCGCGCGCGCGAAACACGTGGTGGCCGTGGGCAGCTGCGCGGCCTGGGGCGGCATAACCGCCGGTGGCGACAACCCCACCGACGCGTGCGGTCTGCAATACGAAGACGACGAAGCGGGTGGCCTGCTCGGCGCGGCTTTCCGCTCGGCCAGTGGCCTGCCAGTGATCAATGTGGCCGGATGCCCGACGCACCCGAGCTGGGTGATCGACACACTGATGGCGCTGGCCGCCGACAGCTTCGGCGCAGACGACCTCGACCCGCTCAACCGCCCGCGCTTCTACGCCGACCAGCTGGTGCACCACGGCTGCACGCGCAACGAGTACTACGAGTTCAAGGCGAGTGCAGAGAAGCCGTCCGACCTCGGCTGCATGATGGAACACATGGGTTGCAAGGGCACGCAGGTGCACGCCGACTGCAACACGCGGCTGTGGAACGGCGAAGGCTCGTGCACCCGCGGCGGCTATGCCTGCATCGCCTGTACCGAACCGGGCTTCCAGGAACCCGGCCACCCGTTCCACGAAACGCCCAAGCTCGCCGGCATTCCCATCGGCCTGCCCACCGACATGCCCAAGGCCTGGTTCGTGGCGCTGGCGTCGCTCTCCAAGAGCGCCACGCCGAAGCGCGTGAAGCACAACGCGGTGGCCGACCACCTCGTCGTCAAGCCGGCTGTGCGGAAGACGCGCTTGAAATGACACGTCTGCTCGTTGGCCCCTTCAACCGCGTCGAAGGCGATCTGGAAGTCCAGCTCGACGTGCAGGGCGACCGCGTGGCCTCGGCGCAGGTCAACGCCACCATGTACCGCGGCTTCGAGCAGATCCTGCAGGGCAAGGCGCCGCACGATGCGCTGGTGTACGTGCCACGCATCTGTGGCATCTGCTCGGTGTCGCAGTCGGTGGCTTCGGCGCGCGCGCTGGCGCACCTGGGTGGCATCGCCATGCCGGCCAACGGGCAGCACGCGAGCAACGTGATCCTGGCGACCGAGAACCTGGCCGACCACCTCACGCACTTCTACCTGTTCTTCATGCCCGACTTTGCGCGCCCGGTGTACGCCGGCCACGGCTGGCATGCCGAGGCGGTGCGCCGTTTTGCGCCTAACCGCGGTGAGCAGGTGCGCGCGGCCACCGCGGCGCGCCAGCGCTGGTTCACTTTGCTGGGCACGCTGGGTGGCAAGTGGCCGCACACGCAGTCCATCGAACCCGGTGGCAGCACGCGCCCCATCGACGCCGCCGAGCGCGTGCGGCTGCTCTCGCGTGTGCGCGAGTTCCGCTCATTCCTGGAACGCCAGCTGTTTGCCGCGCCACTGGAAGCCATCAACAGCATCGACAGCGAAGACGCGCTGTGGACTTGGCACGCACAAGCTCCGCTGAGGGGCGACCTCCGTTTCTTCCTCACGCTGGTGCGGGAGCTGCAGTTGCACACGCTCGGCCCCGGGCCGGGTCGCTACCTGAGCTACGGCGCCTATGCCCAGCCCGATGGAGGCTGGGCTCTGCCCGGTGGCGTGTGGCGCGCCGATATGGCGCGGCTCGACGCGGTGGACGCCAGCGCCATCACCGAAGACGCCACACACGCGTGGCTGGCCGACGGCAGCGGCCCGTTGCACCCGCTGCAGGGCCAGACCCGGCCCGACCCCGACAAGGCGCGCGGCTACACCTGGAACAAGGCGCCGCGTCTTGGTGGCGAAGTGATCGAGACCGGTGCCATCGCGCGCCAGCTCGCCGCCGGCCACCCCCTAGTGCGCGATGCGGTGGTGCGCTGTGGCGGTAACGTCTATACCCGCGTGCTCGCGCGTGTTCTGGAGCTCGCGCGCGTGGTCCCCATGATGGAAGACTGGCTCGGCGCTCTGCGCCCGACAGAGCCTTTCTGCGTGCCGTCCGAGTTGCCCGACGAGGGCAGTGGCGTCGGCCTGTCGGAAGCCGCGCGCGGCAGCCTGGGGCACTGGGTGGTCCTGAGGAACGGGCGCATCGCCAACTACCAGATCGTGGCGCCCACCAGCTGGAACTTCTCGCCACGAGACGCCGCCGGCATACCGGGCGCACTCGAACAGGCGCTGGTGAACGCGCCGGTGCGCGAAGGCGAGAAGACACCGGTGGCTGTGCAGCACATCGTTCGCTCGTTCGACCCGTGCATGGTCTGCACCGTCCACTGACGATGAACAAGCCGCGCCCGCCCAGTCTGCCGCTTCCCACCGGCCCGATGGATGGTGTGGACGAATCCACCTGGATGGACGTCATCCAGAAGATGGACGAGGTCTACACCCGGCTGATCGACGATGAGGTCGAACTTGAGAAGAAGAACGCCGAGCTGGAGCAGTCGCAACAGTTCATCTTCAGCGTGCTCACCTCCATGTCCGACGTGCTGGTGGTCTGCGACGACAGCGGCGTGATCGAGCAGGCCAACGCCGCGCTCTGCGAGCTGACCGGGCGCCCCGAGGAGCAGCTGCGCGGCACGCCGCTCTACGGCCTGCTGGCCGACGCTCAGAGCCAGGAGCTGGCGCGTGCGGCGATGGAAAAGGCCGACGCACCGCGTGCAGGCGAGGGCATCGAACTCAACCTGCTGGACCGGCAAGGCCAGGCCGTCTCGGTGGATGCGAACTGCACACCGCGCATCGGCGAGCGGGGCCGTCGCGTCGGCACGGTGTGGGTGGGTCGTCCGACGGCCGAGCTCAAGCGCGCGTACCACGAGATGCGCGCCGCGCACGAGGCCTTGAAGCGCACGCAGCAGCAGCTGCTGCACTCCGAGAAGATGGCCTCGCTCGGCCAGCTGGTAGCTGGCGTGGCACACGAGCTCAACAACCCGATCAGCTTCGTGCTGGGCAACGTGCACGCGCTCAGCAAGTACAGCGACCGACTGCGCACCTACCTCGCTGCGATGCATGCTCACGAGCCGCCGGCCGTGCTGGATGAGATGCGACGCAAGCTGCGAATCGAGCACCTGCTGGCCGATCTGCCCTCGCTGATTGAGGGCACGCTGGAAGGCGCGCAGCGCACAGCCGACATCGTGCATGGCCTCAAACGCTTCTCGGCGATGGATTCAGAGGAGCGCAAACCGGTCAACCTGGTGGACGTGATCGAGCGCGCCGTGCACTGGGTGCAGAAGGGGCTTTCGACGCCCATCGATGTGCAATGGGCCGGCGGCGCACCCTGCACCGTGATGGGCAGCGCCGGCCAGTTGCAGCAGGTGATGATGAACCTGCTGCAGAACGGCTTTGACGCCGTGGGCCAGCACGCGGCACCGCGCATCTGGGTGAGCATCGACCAGGCCGATGGCATGGCACGCGTGGTGCTGCGCGACAACGGCCCGGGCATTCCGCCCGAGCACCTGCTGCGCATCTTCGATCCCTTCTTCACCACCAAACCGGTGGGCAAGGGCACGGGCCTGGGCCTGTCGATCAGCTACGGCATCGTGGAGCAGCACGGCGGACGGCTGAGCGCCCGCAACGCGGAATCCGATGCCGAGCGTGGCGGTGCCGAGTTTGTGCTGGAGCTGCCGCTGGCACCTCAGGCGTAGCTGTCGGCCATTGCGTCCAGCGGCACGGGTTTCATCTTTCCTGCCTGTCCCGCGCTGCCAAACGCTTCGAAGCGTTCTCGGCACACGCCGCGCGCGGCCTTCTTGGCGGCCAGCAGCGCCTTGCGCGGATCGAACTCGCTGCGTTCCTTCGCGAAGGTCTGGCGCATGGCGCCGGTCATGGCCAGGCGGATATCGGTGTCGATGTTCACCTTGCGCACGCCGTTCTGGATGCCACGCCGGATCTCTTCCACCGGCACGCCGTAGGTTTCCTTGATGTCGCCACCGTGCTCGCGGATGATGGCCAGCCACTCCTGCGGCACGCTGGAGCTGCCGTGCATCACCAAATGCGTGTTCGGCACCTTGGCGTGGATGGCTGCAATGCGGTCGATGGCGAGAATGTCGCCGGTGGGCTGGCGCGTGAACTTGTAGGCGCCGTGACTGGTGCCGATGGCGATCGCCAGTGCGTCCACGCCGGTGCGGCGCACGAAGTCCTCGGCCTGGTCGGGATCGGTCAGCATCATGTCGTGCGTAAGTTTGCCCACCGCGCCCACGCCGTCTTCTTCACCCGCCTCGCCGGTTTCCAGCGAACCCAGGCAACCGAGTTCACCCTCCACCGACACGCCCACGGCATGCGCCATGTCGCAGACGCGGCGTGTCACCGCGAGGTTGTAGTCGTAGGTGGCCGGCGTCTTGCCGTCCTCGCGCAGCGAGCCGTCCATCATCACGCTGGTGAAGCCGGAGCGGATCGACTGCATGCACACCGCCGGCGTGGCGCCGTGGTCCTGGTGCAGCACCACGGGCAGGTCGGGGTGGGCCTCCACCGCCGCCAGCACCATGTGGCGCAGGTAGGCCTCGCCCGCGTACTTGCGCGCGCCGGCCGAGGCCTGCAGGATCACCGGGCTGTCGGTCTCCTGCGCGGCTTCCATGATGGCGAGGATCTGTTCAAGGTTGTTGACGTTGAAGGCGGGCACGCCGTAGCCATGTTCGGCTGCGTGATCGAGCACCTGTCGGAGGGAAACGAGCGCCATGGGAATCTCCTGTGGATTGAAAAAGAAAAGGGGGCATCAGGACGAACGGCGTTCGAGGATTTCGAACGCCGGCAGCGTCTTGCCTTCGAGCACTTCGAGGAAAGCGCCGCCGCCGGTGGAGATGTAGCCCACGTCCTTCTCGATGCCGTACTTGGCAATCGCGGCCAGCGTGTCGCCACCACCGGCGATGCTGAAGGCGCTGCTGTCGGCAATAGCCTGCGCAATCGCCTTGGTGCCACCTTCGAACGCGGCGAACTCGAACACGCCCACCGGGCCGTTCCAGACGATGGTGCCGGCCTGCTTGAGCTGTGCCGCCAGCTTGGCCGCGGTCTCGGGGCCGATGTCCAGGATCAGGTCGTCGTCGGCCACGTCGGTGGCCTTCTTGACCGTGGCCGGCGCATCGGCACTGAAAGCCTTGGCGGTCATCACGTCGGTCGGGATCGGTACCTCGGCACCACGCGCCTTCATCGCCTCGATTACCGCCTTGGCCTGGTCCACCAGGTCGGCTTCGGCCAGGCTCTTGCCGATCTTCAGGCCGGCGGCCAGCATGAAGGTGTTGGCGATGCCGCCACCGACGATCAGGTTGTCCACGTTGTTCGCCAGGCTCTTGAGGATGGTGAGCTTGGTGCTGACCTTGCTGCCGGCCACGATGGCGACCAGTGGGCGCTTCGGCGCGGCCAGCGCCTTGGCGATGGCGTCCATCTCGGCCGCCAGCAGCGGGCCGGCGGAGGCGATGGGCGCGGTCTCGGCGATGCCGTAGGTGGTGCCTTCGGCCCGGTGGGCGGTGCCGAAGGCGTCGTGCACGAAGATGTCGCACAGCGCGCCGAGTTTCTTCGCGAGTTCGGGGCTGTTCTTCTTCTCGCCCACGTTGAGGCGGCAGTTCTCCAGCAGCACGACCTCGCCGGGGGCGACCGAGAAGTCGCCGTCGATCCAGTTGGCCACGAGGCGCACCGGGCGGTCCATGAGCTCGCCCAGGCGTGCGGCCACGGGGGCGAGCGAGTCCTCGGGCTTGAACGCCCCTTCGGTGGGCCGGCCCAGGTGGCTCGTGACCATGACCGCCGCGCCGGCGTCCAGCGCCATCTGGATGGCCGGGATGCTAGCGCGGATGCGCGTGTCTTCCGTGATGCGGCCGCTGTCGTCCCAGCCGCCGCCGGGCCGCCCCAAGGCGGTTGCTCCCCCCTCGGGGGGGCAGCGAAGCATGGGGGGCGATAGAGGCACGTTGAGGTCGGCACGGATGAAGACCCGCTTGCCGCGCGCGAAGCCGGTTGCACACACATCGCTGAATCGCAGAGGCTTCATTTCGCGTAGCCCACGACGCGCACCATTTCCAGGCACTTGTTGGAGTAGCCCCACTCGTTGTCGTACCAGCTCACCACCTTGATGAAGGTCTTGTCCAGCGCGATGCCGGCTTCGGCGTCGAAGATCGAGGTGCGGGTATCGCCGCGGAAATCGGTGGCGACCACCTTGTCTTCCGTGTAGCCCAGCACGCCCTTGAGCGCGCCTTCGGACTGGGCCTTCATCTCGGCCTTGATCTCGTCGTAGCTGGCTTCGCTGTTGAGTTCCACCGTCAGGTCGACCACCGACACGTCGGAGGTCGGCACGCGGAAGGACATGCCCGTGAGCTTCTTGTTCAGCTCGGGGATCACCACGCCCACGGCCTTGGCCGCACCGGTGCTGGAAGGGATGATGTTTTCCAGGATGCCGCGACCGCCGCGCCAGTCCTTGTTGCTCGGGCCGTCCACCGTCTTCTGCGTGGCCGTGGCCGCGT
The DNA here is from genome assembly GCF_058797075.1 of Acidovorax sp. GW823-FHT02H02. NCBI lineage: Bacteria > Pseudomonadati > Pseudomonadota > Betaproteobacteria > Burkholderiales > Comamonadaceae > Acidovorax > Acidovorax sp. GW823-FHT02H02. The sequence continues at coordinate 26,082 of NZ_JBXAJH010000025.1, forward strand.
GCACCGTGGTCATCAGACCGCGCTTGATGCCCCACTTGTCGTTGAGCACCTTGGCAATGGGCGCCAGGCAGTTGGTGGTGCAGCTGGCGTTGGAGATGATGGCCTCGCCCTTGTAGGTCTTGTCGTTCACGCCGAAGACGAACATCGGGGTGTCGTCCTTGCTCGGGGCCGACAGGATGACCTTCTTCGCGCCCGCATCCAGATGCTTCTGCGCGGTGGCCTTGTCCAGGAACAGGCCGGTGGATTCGATGACGACCTCCGCACCAACGTCGGCCCATTTCAGGTTGGCCGGGTCGCGCTCCTGCGTCAGGCGGATCTTCTTGCCGTTGACGATCAGGGTGTTGCCTTCAACCTTCACGTCGCCCTTGAAGCGGCCGTGCACGCTGTCGTACTGCAGCATGTACGCCAGGTACTCCGGCTCCAGCAGGTCGTTGATGGCCACCACTTCGATGTCCTGGAAGTTCTGGATCGCGCTGCGCAGCACGTTGCGGCCGATGCGGCCGAAGCCGTTGATGCCGATCTTGATGGGGGCTTTCTGTGTCATGGAATGTTCGAAAGAAATTCAGTTCAGCAGGAGAGAAATGTCGGGAATGACGCGATCGGGTCGGCTGGCGGTGATGGGCTCACCCATGTTGTAGCCATAGGGCAGCGCCCACACGCGCACGCCGGCGTTGCGCGCGGTGGCCACGTCGATGGAGGAGTCGCCCACGAACAGCGCGCGTTCTGCGGCCGCGCCGAACTGCGTGAGGCAACTGTGGATGCCAGCGGGGTCGGGCTTCTTGGTGGGCAGGGTGTCGCCGCTGATCACGCGGTCGAACAGCGGTGCGAGGCGGTGTGCATCGAGCACGGTGGCGGTGTAGCGGCTTTCCTTGTTGGTCACGACGGCGAGCTTGACGCCGCGCTCGCGCAGGGCCAACAGGGTGTCGCGCACCTGGGGGTAGAGCTGGCTGCGCGTGCCGCAACGGCGTTGGTAGTGGCGATCGAATTCGGCAGCGATCAAGCTCAGTGAGCTGCTGGACCGGATCACCTCGGCGGTGGTGTCGCTGGCCGATGCCAGTGCCTGGATCAGCAGCTCGCGCGTGCCGTGGCCGATCCAGCGCTCCACCTGCACCTGCGAGACCGCTGGCAGCTCGAAGCGCACCAGCGTGTCGTTGACGGCGTCGCCAATCTCGCCGGCGGTGGCGACCAGGGTGCCGTCGAGGTCGAACATTGCCAAGTCGAAAGCCTGGACGTTCGCGCTCATGCCGTCACCGCTTCGATGCCGGCGCGCACACGCGGGCGTGGGTGCACCAGTGCGCGCACCTCGTCGGCCACGCGCGCGGCGGTGATGCCGAAGTGTGCGTACAGGTCTTTCGCGGGTGCCGATTCGCCGAAGCTCGCCATGCCCACCACGCGCCCGGTGCGGCCGACGTACTTGCGCCAGAAATCGGGGTGCGCGGCCTCCACCGCGATAGCGGGCAGCGCGGGCGGCAGCACCGCGTCCTGCCAGGCGGCGTCCTGCCGGTCGAACAGGTTGGTGCAGGGCATGGAGACCACGCGTGTGGCGATGCCTTCGGCCGCGAGCGCGGTCTGTGCCTGCATGGCGAGCGCCGTTTCGGAACCGGTGGCGACGATCACCGCCTGAGCACCGTCCATGTCCGAGAGCACGTAGCCCCCGCGCCGGATGTCCGCTGCGCGCGACGCATCGCCCAGCTGCGGCAGGTTCTGACGCGAGAGCGCGAGCGCGGTGGGACCGTCGCGCCGCAGCAGCGCATGGGACCAGGCCACGGCCGTTTCCAGCGCATCGGCGGGCCGCCACACGTCCAACCCCGGGATGATGCGCAAGCTGGGCACATGCTCCACCGGCTGATGGGTCGGACCGTCTTCGCCCAGGCCGATGCTGTCGTGCGTGAACACATGCACCACCTGCAGCTTCATCAGCGCGGCCATGCGCACCGCGTTGCGGCTGTAGTCGCTGAACGCGAGGAAGGTGCCGCCGTAGGGAATGAAACCACCGTGCAGTGCCATGCCGTTCATGATGGCGGCCATGCCGAACTCGCGCACGCCGTAGCTCAGGTGGTTGCCACCACTGAAGCGGCCAGCCTTGTTTGGCCCGGCGGTGACGCAGCCCTTGAAGTTGGTGAGGTTGGAGCTGGTGAGGTCGGCGCTGCCGCCGAAGATTTCAGACAGCTTCGGTGCCATGGCATCGAGCGCGAGCTGGCTGGCCTTGCGGGTGGCCACCGCATCGGTGCACTGGCCGAGCGCCGCCACCAGCGCGGGAATCTCGTTCACGAAGGCCTCGGGCAGGTCGCCGGCCATGCGGCGTTCGAACTCGGCGGCTTCGACCGGGAAGGCCTGGCGGTAGGCGGCGAGACGCGCCAGCCATTGCGTTTCCAGCGCACACCCGCGCTCGGTGGCGTTCCATGCGGCAGCGATGTCGGCCGGAATCTCGAAGGGCGCGGCGCTCCAGCCCAGCGCCTCGCGCGTGGCCTGAACCTCGGCGGCGCCCAGGGCGGCGCCGTGCACGTCGTGGCTGCCCTGCTTGTTGGGCGCGCCCTTGCCGATCACGGTCTTGCAGCAGATCAGCGTGGGCTTTCCCTCGGCCTGCGCGGCCGCGCTGCGTGCGCGCTGCAGCGCGGCGTGGATCAGGCTGGGGTCGTGACCGTCCACTGTGACCACGTGCCAGCCGTAGGCAGCGAAGCGGCGCGGTGTGTCGTCGGTGAACCAGCCCTGCACATGGCCATCGATGGAAATTCCGTTGTCGTCGTACAGCGCGATCAACTTGGACAGGCGGAGCGTTCCTGCGAGCGAACACACCTCGTGGCTAATGCCTTCCATGAGACAGCCGTCACCCAGGAACACGTAGGTGTGGTGGTCCACGATGTCGTGGCCGGGGCGGTTGAACTGGTGCGCGAGCAGCTTCTCGGCCAGCGCCATGCCGACCGCGTTGGCCAGGCCCTGGCCCAGCGGTCCGGTGGTCGTTTCCACACCCGGTGTCACGCCCACTTCAGGGTGGCCGGCGGTCTTGCTGTGCAGGCGGCGGAACTGGCGCAGGTCGTCCATCGACAGGTCGTAGCCCGTGAGGTGCAGCAGCGCGTACAGCAGCATGGAACCGTGGCCGTTGGAGAGCACGAAGCGGTCTCGGTCGTGCCAGGCGGGGTTGGCGGGGTTGTGGCGCAGGTGGCGGTTCCACAGCACCTCGGCGATGTCGGCCATGCCCATGGGTGCGCCCGGGTGGCCCGAGTTCGCGGCCTCTACCGCGTCCACCGCCAGCATGCGGATGGCGTTCGCCATGCGGCGCGCAAGATCGAGATTGGGTGGTTTGCGGGCGGTGCTCATGCGAAGGCCCTCTGCTTGCGCTCCATCATCCGCCAGATGAAGGGCGTAAAAATGAGCTGCATCGCCAGCTCCATCTTGCCGCCGGGCACCACGATGGTGTTGGCGCGCGACATGAACGAGTCGTGCACCATGCTCAGCAGGTACTGGAAATCGATGCCCTTGGGTTTGGCGAAGCGGATCACGACGAAGCTTTCGTCCGGCGCGGGAATCTCGCGCGCAATGAAGGGGTTGGACGTGTCCACGCACGGTACGCGCTGGAAGTTGACGTGCGTGTGCGCGAACTGCGGGCAGATGTAGTTCACGTAGTCGGGCATGCGGCGCAGGATGGTGTCGGTCACCGCCTCGGTGCTGTAGCCGCGCTTGGACTTGTCGCGCCAGAGCTTCTGGATCCACTCCAGGTTAATCACCGGCACGACGCCGATGAGCAGGTCGGGGTGTTGGGCGATGTTCACGTCGGGCGTGATCACTGCGCCGTGCAGACCTTCGTAGAACAGCAGGTCTGTGCCGGTAGGCAGTTCTTCCCATGGGGTGAAGGTGCCGGGCTCCTGCCGGTAGGGGGCGGCCTCGTCGGGATCGTGCAGGTACTTGCGCGACATGCCGGTGCCGCTGCGGCCATAGGCGGCGAACAGCGCTTCGAGTTCGGGGAAGAGGTTGTTCTCCGGGCCGAAGTGGCTGAAGTGGCCGTTGCCGGCGCGCTCGGCCTCTGCCTGGCGCTGCTTCATCTCCTTGCGGTCGTGGCGGTGGAAGCTGTCGCCTTCGATGATGGCGGCGCTGACGCCTTCGCGGCGGAAGATGTTCTCGAAGGTGCGGGTGACCGAAGTGGTTCCCGCGCCCGACGAGCCGGTGATGGCGATGATGGGGTGGCGCTCAGACATGGTGACGTCCCGTGAAGTTGAAGAATCGGTGCGAATGCAAGCGTGGAGGCCGACCGCTCAGACGCGGAACAGGCTGCGTTCGTGGAACAGGGGGTTGTCCAGGTCTTTGCGGACGGGTTCGGCGTGGTAGCGCTCGATGCGCTCCACCTCGTCCTTCGAACCGAACACCAGGCCGATGCGCTGGTGCAGGCCCTCGGGCTGCACACCGAGCATGGGAACGCGCCCGGTGCTGGCGCGCCCGCCGGCCTGTTCCATGATGAAACCGATGGGGTTGGCCTCGTACAACAGGCGCAGGCGGCCGGGCTTCGATGCGTCCTTCGTGTCGCGCGGGTAGAGGAACACGCCGCCGCGCATGAGAATGCGATGCGCCTCGGCCACCATGCTGGCGATCCAGCGCATGTTGAAGTCCTTGGCGCGCGGGCCGGTCTTGCCGGCCAGGCATTCGTCCACGTACCGCTTCACCGGCGCTTCCCAGAAGCGGCTGTTGGACGCGTTGATCGCGAATTCCTGCGTGTCGGCGGGTACGGTGAGATCGGGATGGGTGAGGATGAATTCGCCCAGGTTGGGGTCGAGCGTGAAGCCGGCCACGCCATTGCCCACCGTGATCACCAGCATGGTGGTGGGGCCGTAGAGTGCGTAGCCGGCGGCCACCTGCTGCGTGCCGGGTTGCAGGAAGTCGGACTCGGTCACCTCGCGGTCTTCGGCTGCCGGCGCGCGCAGCACCGAGAAGATGCTGCCCACCGACACATTCACGTCGATGTTGCTGGAGCCGTCGAGCGGGTCGAACACCAGGAGGTACTTGCCGCGCGGGTAGGTCCGGGGAATCTGGTACGGCGCGTCCATCTCTTCCGACGCCATACCCGCTAGGTGGCCGCCCCATTCGGTGATGCGCAAAAAGTACTCGTTGCTCAGCACGTCCAGCTTCTTCTGTGTTTCACCCTGCACGTTGACCGAGCCCCCGGTCTCGGCCGCGTGGTTGCCCAGCACGTCGCCCAGCGCGCCGAATGCCACCGCGCGCGCGATGGCCTTGCAGGCCATGGCCACGTCAAGAATGAGCGCGTTGAAGTCGCCGCTGGCTTGGGGGAAGCGGCGGCGTTCTTCGATCAGGTACTGGGTGAGGGTCTTGCGGCCGGTCAATGGCATGGTGTGCTCCGCGTGGGGTTGCTGGAATGACGATCGGTTGAATCTGCGGCTTTGCGCAGCGCGCCCATGACGCCGTAGTAGCCGCCGCCCGCGTCGGGCGCGCCGAAGACCGCGCTGCCGGCCACGCAGATGTCGGCGCCGGCCTGCACGATCTGGCCGATGTTGTCCAGCTTCACGCCACCGTCCACCTCCAGCCAGATGGGCTGGCCACCGGCGGTGGTGTGCGCGTCGATGCGGCGGCGCGCCTCGCGCAGCTTGTGCAGCGTGGCAGGTATGAACGCCTGGCCGCCGAAGCCCGGGTTCACGCTCATGAGCAGCACCATGTCCAGCTTGTCCATCACGTGGTCCATCCAGGCCAGCGGCGTGGCGGGATTGAACACCAGCCCTGCCTTGCAGCCGTGCGAGCGGATCAGTTGCAGCGTGCGGTCCACGTGGCGCGAGGCATCGGGGTGGAAGGTGATGCAGCTCGCACCCGCCTTGGCGAACAGCGGCACCAGCGCGTCCACGGGCTCCACCATCAGGTGCACGTCGATCGGAATCTGCACATGCGGGCGGATCGCCTCGCACACCAGCGGGCCGATGGTGAGGTTGGGCACGTAGTGGTTGTCCATCACGTCGAAGTGCACGAAGTCCGCGCCCGCCGCTTCGATGGCGCGCACTTCTTCGCCCAGGCGGGCGAAGTCGGCTGACAGGATGGAGGGTGCCAGCCGAACGGGGGAGGGTGGCAGGAGGGGCGGGTTCGCTCGGGACATCGTGGGGCGACTCTGTTGTGTGGGGGAAATGGACGCGACCGATCAGGCCGACTCGAACAGGGTGCTGCCGGCGTGCCAGCGGCGCAGGGCGTCCACCGTGACCCAGCGCTGGTCCATGCCAGCGACACCCTGGGGCAAGGGTTGTGCGAGATCGCCCAGGTGCGGCAACACCAGCAGGGCGTCGTCAAAACGCTGGCCGGTGGTGTGCACGGTGGGTGTGACCAGGGTCTGAAGGCTGGCGGCGGTGGCCGCGCGCAGGCCGTTGGCCGAGTCCTCGAAGGCCAGGCAGGCCTGCGCCGGCAGGCCCAGGGTGGACAAGACCTGCTGGTACACCAGCGGGTCGGGCTTCTTGCGTGCGGCGGTGGCCGCATCACCGATGGCCGCGAAGTGGCGCCGCCAATCCGGCCCGAGTGGGGTGCGCAGCAAGGCATCGATGTTGGCTGGTGTGGTGGTGGTGGCGATGGCCAGGCGAAGGCCGGCAGCGAGCGCCTCGCGCATGAGGCGCAACACGCCTGGGCGCAGCGGCAGCTGGCCGCCGCTCACGCGGCTTTCGTAGAGGCGCGTCTTGATGGCATGCACGCGGTCGATGGTGGTTCGCGCCGCGGCGCCGCTGGCGATCTCGGGTTCGACCATGTGCCAGTGGTGTGCGATGCGTTCCTTGCCGCCAGAGACCTGCAACAGGCGGATGTAGGTGGTCTCGTCCCAATGCCAGTCCAGGCGCACTTCGGCAAAGGCGTCGTTGAAGGCGGTGCGGTGGGCTTCTTCGGTGTCGGCCAGGGTGCCGTCGACGTCGAAGATGAGGGCCTCAAGCATGGGTTGCTCCTTCGGCGCCGAAGAGGCGGCTGCCAAGGATGTCGCTCGCCTGCAGCGTGGTGAGTTCTTCCGCGCTGAGCTCGTGGTCAGGCTGCGAAAACAGACGGCTGGCCTGTCTCAGGCGTGCACGGTCGAGCGCGTTGCGCACGCTGCGCGCATTGGCGAAATGGGGTTGCTCCAGCCGCAGGCCGAGGTAACGTCCGAAGGCCTCGGCGGCTTCCGGGCTGAAGCGGTGATTCTGCTCGGCGAGCATCCTGCGCGAGATCTGCATCAGCTCGCCGGCGCTGTAGTCGGGAAAGGTGAGGTGGTGCGCAATGCGCGAGCGCATGCCGGGGTTGGACTGAAAGAAGGTGTTCATCCTGTCCTCGTAGCCGGCCAGGATCACCACGAGGTCGTCGCGGTGGTTCTCCATCACCTGCAGCAGGATCTCGATCGCCTCCTGCCCGTAGTCGCGTTCGTTCTCGGGGCGGTAGAGGTAGTACGCCTCGTCGATGAAGAGCACGCCGCCCATGGCCTTCTTCAAAACCTCGCGCGTCTTCGGCGCGGTGTGGCCGATGTACTGGCCCACCAGATCGTCGCGCGTCACGGCCACCATGTGGCCCTTGCGCACATAGCCCAGCCGGTGAAGGATCTGCGCCATGCGCAGTGCCACCGTGGTTTTGCCGGTGCCGGGGTTGCCCGAGAAGCACATGTGCAGGCTGGGCGGCTGCGAAGGCAGACCCAGGCCGGTGCGGAGTTTGTCAATGACCAGCAGCGCCGCGATGTCGCGCACCCGGGCCTTTACTGGCGCCAGGCCCACAAGCTCATCGTCCAGTTCCTGCAGCACGGCCTCCACCTGCGTGCTGGCCAGCACCGCGCCCACCGAGCGCGGTGCCTTTGCCGGGGTGTGGGCCGGTGCCGGGCCCTCCACCGATGCGGCCGCGGTGGTCACGGCGGCATCGAGTGGTGGCGGCGTGCTGCCAGGAATGAGGTACGACATGGCGGCCCGTGCTTTCAGGTTGCGTCTTGGTAACGCTCGCCTTCAGGGCGCACCGCGCCGTAGCCGCGCGTGGTGTAGCGCAGGCTGCGGCCGTTCACTTCCTGTCGCTCCAGCATGAAGCCGGGTTCGGTGGGGGGTCGGTTGACGATGAAACTCATCACGATGGTCTCGACGTTGCGCGTCGAGTCGAAGGCCATCATGCGGATGTAGTGGCGCGGGAATGCTTTGCGGCAAGCCTGCACTTCCTGCAGCACGCCGGCAGCGTCCTGCAGGTCGAACATCGGGTGGCCGTACATGGCCCAGTAGGTGTTGCGCGGATGCGGGTCGTCGGTGTATTCCACGCTCCAGGCGTAGCCACGCTTGAGGCCGTACTCGATCTGCGCGGTGATCTCCGCGTCGGTGAGCTCGGGCAGGAAACTGAACTGGCCTTGTGTGAGGCGGCCGGTGGGGTTGGTCATCATGGTGTGCGGTCCTCTGTGTTGGAGCGGGTCAGGCCATCGCGGGCGTAGCCACGTAGTCACTGGAATCGGTGCTCTGGTAGTTGAAGCTGATCTCGCCCCAGGTATCGAGCGCGGCCTTGAGCGGGCTGCAGTGCTGCGCGGCCTGCTTCAGGATGGTCGGGCCTTCCTCCAGCAGGTTGCGGCCCTCGTTGCGCGCTTTCACCATGCATTCCAGCGCGACGCGGTTGGCCACCGCGCCGGCCTGGATGCCCATGGGGTGGCCGATGGTGCCGCCGCCAAACTGCAGCACCACGTCGTCGCCGAAGAGGTCGATCAGCTGGTGCATCTGGCCGGCGTGGATGCCGCCCGAAGCCACGGGCATGACCTTCTTCAGGTCGGCCCAGTCCTGGTCGAAATAGAGGCCACGTGGCAGATCGGTCTTGGTGTAGCTGTCGCGACAGACGTTGTAGTAGCCCTGCACCGTGAGCGGGTCGCCTTCGAGCTTGCCGACCGCGGTGCCGGTGTGCAGGTGGTCGCAGCCCGCCAGGCGCAGCCACTTGGCGATCACGCGGAAACTCACGCCGTGGTTCTTCTGCCGCGTGTAGGTGCCATGGCCCGCACGGTGCATGTGCATAATCATGTCGTGCTTGCGGCACCAGTTCGCCATGCTCTGGATGGCGGTGTAGCCAATGACCAGATCCACCATCACGATGACCGAGCCCAGTTCTTTCGCGAACTCGGCGCGCTCGTACATGTCTTCCATCGTGGCGGCGGTTACGTTCAGGTAGCTGCCTTTCACTTCACCGGTCTCGGCGCTGGCCTTGTTCACCGCGTCCATCACGAAGAGGAAGCGGTCGCGCCAATGCATGAAAGGCTGCGAGTTGATGTTCTCGTCGTCCTTCATGAAATCGAGCCCGCCCTTGAGGCCTTCGTACACCACGCGGCCGTAGTTGCGGCCCGAGAGGCCCAGCTTGGGCTTGGTGGTGGCGCCCAGCAGCGGGCGGCCGAACTTGTCCAGCCGTTCGCGCTCGACCACCAGGCCGGTCGGCGGGCCTTTGAAGGTTTTCACGTAAGCCACCGGGATGCGGATGTCTTCCAGGCGGGCGGCCTTCAGCGGCTTGAAGCTGAACACGTTGCCAATCAGGCTCGCCGTCATGTTGGCGATGGAGCCTTCTTCGAACAGGATCAGGTCGTAGGCCACCCAGGCAAAGTACTCGCCCGGGCGGTTGGGCACCGGCTGCACCTTGTAGGCCTTGGCGCGGTAGCTGTCGCAGGCGGTCAGTCGGTCGGTCCACACCACCGTCCAGGTGGCGGTGCTCGATTCGCCGGCCACAGCGGCGGCGGCTTCTTCGGGGTCCACCCCGTCCTGCGGGGTGATGCGGAACAGGCACAACGTGTCCGTGTCCTTGGGCACGTAATCGGGCATCCAGTAGCCCATTTGCTTGTACTTGAGCACGCCTGCGCTGTAGCGCTTTTTGGCGTCCTTGATCTCGGTGGAACCTACGGGGGCGTTGCTCATGTGTTGCTCCAAAAAGTGAGGTTTGTCTGGGGTGGAGCGGACTTTAAATTTGGGTGTAAATAAAGTAAATTCACGATTTCTTGAATTTCGATTAAGGTTTTACTTAATGAAGAACGCCACCTTCCGGCAATTGCGCGTGTTCAGCGAGGTGGCGCGCCACCTCAGCTTTGCGCGGGCGGCGCAGGTGCTGCACCTCACCCCGCCGGCGGTGACGATGCAGATCAAGGAGCTGGAAGGGCACGTGGGCATGCCCCTGTTCGAGCGCAACGGCCGCAAGGTGGCGCTGACCACCGTGGGCGAGTACATGCTGGTTTATGCGCGCAAGATGCTGGCCACGCTCAAGGATGCAGAAGACGCCGCGGCCCGACTACAGAAACTGGAGACCGGCACTCTGGTGATCGGCATGGTGAGCACGGCGAAATACTTTCTGCCGCATCTCTTGGCTGAGTTCCGGCGCGAGCACGGCAACATCGACCTGCGTCTGGCAGTGAGCAACCGCGAACAACTGGTGAAGATGCTGCACGCCAACGAGGTGGACATCGCCATCATGGGCCGCCCGCCCAAGGAACTGGCCACGCGCGCCGAGCCGTTTGCTGCGCACCCGCACGTGTTCGTGGCACCGGTCGATCACCCGCTGGCGCTGGCGGCCCAGATGCCCGCAGCTCTGCTCAAGGAATACGACTTCATCGTGCGTGAGCAGGGTTCCGGCACACGCGCCGCGCTGGAGAAGTTTTTGCTCAGCGAGCACGTCGAGTTGCGCGTGATCATGGAAATGGCCAGCAACGAGACCATCAAACAGGCCGTGATGGCCGGCATGGGTCTGAGCTTCTTGTCGCTGCATACCGTGGGGCTGGAGCTGAACAGCCGGCTGCTGACGGTGCTGGACGTGGAAGGTGCTCCGGTGGTGCGCGCCTGGAACGTAGTGCACACCTTGTCCAAGCTGCTGTCTCCAGCTGCCGAGGCCTTTCGCTACTTCGTGTTGGAGCGGGGTGAGAGCTACCTGGCAGAGAACTTCCCTGCATCGTTCTCTGGGATGAATGCGGGCTGAAACGTCGTCGACCGCACTGCAGAACAGATAGAGCTCCCAAGCCGTGATCAGGTCATCGGTGATTCGCCGAACGCTGCAGTCGCGTCATCACCGAGTTCCAGATCCCGGCCGGCAAGGTGTACCTGTCGCCCATCATCGACTGCTTCGATGGCTTGGTCGTCAGCTGGACCATCGGGACGCGCCCTGACGCTGAACTCGTCAACACGATGCTCGATGCAGCCATTGAAACGGTGGTCGATACCAACGACCGGCCAGTCGTCCATTCTGATCGTGGAGCCCACTATCGTTGGCCTGGCTGGCTATCGAGGATCGGGGGAGCGAACCTGATTCGCTCGATGTCGCGCAAGGGGTGCTCACCGGACAACGCTGCATGCGAGGGATTCTTCGGCCGACTGAAAACGGAACTGTTCTATCCAGGAATTGGCAGGCCACGACCATTGAGCAATTCATTGGCGCTGTGGACTCCTACATCCGCTGGTACAACGAGAAGCGCATCAAGATCTCCCTTGGCTCTCTCAGTCCCATCGAATACCGGGAGAGCCTTGGACTCACGGCATAAAACCAGTCCAAGTAAACGTCCGCACCCCCTTTCCGCTCTCAGAATGTGAGACCAAATTTGGTGGCCAACGACTCGCCGGTCCAGTTCGTTGGGGTGCGGCACAATGATGCGACGATGGAACCCCAGGACTTGCAAGACCATGAATTGAAGGCTCAGGCGCATGAATGGAGAGCGCGTGCGCTGCGTGGCGACAAGAAGGCAAGAGGGATAGCGCACGAGCTCGAGCGCGAGGTTCGCCGCCGGTTTTCGACGCCTGCGAACGATACCATTTACGACGGTTTGGATTTGCGCCCTCTGGAACAGCGACAGGAAGAAGCGCGACGTCCTTCATGGAAGTTCTGGTGAAAGAAAAACTCGAGCGCAGTCGTCCCACTTCAGTGAACGGACTCGAGTTTGAACTGACCCTTAGAGGTCGCTCAGTTGCGCAGACAGAACTCTTCAAGATTGGCGGCAGGATCGCTCCTTTCGTTGCTCGCGCTTCATTGCTGCTGTGTCAGCTGGTGTCTCCGCCGCGGGTGCCGCCGATGCGGGGCGGCACCATGGTCGTTACTCCACCTGTATGTTCTGACGCTTGATGACTGCGCCCCATTTCTGTGTCTCGGCATGCATGAAGTGGCGAACTGCTCGGGCGTGCCACCTGCGGGTTTGAGCGATTGTTCGTCGAGGAATTTCTGAAACTCTGGTGACTTCTCGGCGTGTTCAGGCTAACTCGGCCTCGATGGGATTGCGCAGCACGCCCAACGCGTCCACTTCCACTTCCACCACATCGCCGGGCCGCATGTAGAGCGGCGGTTGGCGCTTAAAGCCGACACCGCCTTGCGGGGTCTCCTCGTTTTCAGTGCAATAAGTGACGGTACGCAAAGCTAGCACTGGCGCGGGGGTGGTCTGGGTAGACC
>NZ_JBXAJH010000026.1:0-25165 GCF_058797075.1 Acidovorax sp. GW823-FHT02H02
TGCTGATCAACAGCCCGCAGCACTCCACCCTCGTTCATTGAAACCCAGGGTGTTGCACTTCACTTTTGAATCCGCCCTCCTTTGATGCGAGAAAACTGGGCTCTGGTGCACAGCCCATCCTTCAAGAATACGTGAGACACGGGTTCGTAGGCTCTGGTCCAGACAAGAAGCACCCGGGACGCACGGTGCCCGCGCGGTCGGGGGTTACCGCTTACGAGACCCTGAGGGACTCCCACTCCCCCACACAATGCCGCGCCAGCGCCGTCGCCCAGCCAGGCTCCCCTGGCACAAAGGCAATGCCATACAGGGGGCTGACCAGAAACCCCGCGCGCTCAAACGCCGCGCTGTCGCTCGATCGCACGAACGCGGCCAGGTCGCGGAAAGGCACGGCCACGGTGCCCAGGTGCAGCACCTCGGCGCGGGCCGTCACCTCTTCCAGCCGGCCGCTGTCCTGAAAGCGGTACACCACATCGCCATAGTCCAGCGCGGTCAGGCCCACGGTGTTGCGCAATTCGCTGCGCGGCTGGCCGTGGACACGGATGACATCGTCGCGCGTGGCGGTAAAGGGCACGCCGTTCACGCTTTCGTAGGGTTGCAGGTGCATGGACCATTCTGTGGCGGGGCGATGCGGGGACGCAAGCCCGGCGAAAACGAATCGGTGACCGACAAGGAATGCCTGGATGCCTTCATGCAGCTCTCGCGCGTGGAGGGCATCATTCCCGCGCTGGAAAGCGCCCATGCCATGGCCTGGGCCATGCGCATGGCGCCCACGCTGGGCAAGGACACCCACATCCTCGTGAACCTCTCGGGTCGCGGCAACAAGGACGCAGATTACGTGGCCAAGGTGCTGGGGATTTAACGCCCGGCGGCACAAGCCCCTCGCGTGTCCGGGCCCAACACGCCTTCCAGGCGACAATACCGGGCACGATTGCCCCATTCACCTTCCACAAGTATTCACCATGTCACTTCCATCCAACAAGCAACGCAGCCGCCGCCTTCGCAAGAAGATGCGCGTGGGCGAATTCCAGGAACTCGGCTTCGAGTACGAGCTGAAGGTGAAGCAGGCCCTGACGCCCGAGCAGGAAGAGGCGCTGATGAACCGCTTTCTGACCGAGTTGATCCTGCCCCGCAACCTGGCAGCGTCCGGCTGGGTGTGCGAGGGTTTCGTGATGGCTTACCTGCGCGGCTCCGCCACCGAGGGTGATCGCCAAGCCACCCAAGCCTGGCTCGCCGCGCAACCGGAGGTGGCCGGGGTCACGGTCAGCGCCTTGAAGGACGCCTGGTACGTCGAAAACTGAACGCCCCGCACACGCCGCAGGCGCTGCGCGAAGGCAAGCCCGGCGCGTGCCAGGCTCCACCGCCCTTGCGCTGGGTGTAAAACGCCGCAGCAGGGCCGATACACGCAAAAACCCCGGGCTGAGGGCAGCACCGGGGTTTTTCCTTTTCTTGAGGCGCCAGCAGACGCTGGCACACCGCTTCACATGTGGTCGATCATCACCTGCCCGAAGCCCGAGCAGCTCACCTGCTTGGCGCCTTCCATCAGGCGGGCGAAGTCGTAGGTCACCTTCTTGCTGGCAATCGACTTCTTCATGGCGCTGATAATGAGGTCGGCGGCTTCCACCCAGCCCATGTGGCGCAGCATCATCTCGGCCGAGAGGATTTCGGAGCCGGGGTTCACATAGTCCTTGCCGGCATATTTGGGCGCCGTGCCGTGCGTGGCTTCGAACATGGCGATGGTGTCGCTCAGGTTGGCGCCGGGGGCAATGCCGATGCCGCCCACTTGCGCGGCCAGGGCGTCGGAGACGTAGTCGCCGTTGAGGTTGAGCGTGGCGATCACCGAGTATTCAGCGGGGCGCAGCAGGATTTGCTGCAGGAACGCGTCGGCAATGCTGTCCTTGACGACGATGTCCTTGCCTGTCTTGGGGCTCTTGAACTTCATCCAGGGGCCGCCGTCGATCAGTTCGGCGCCAAACTCCTTGGCCGCTAGGCCGTAGCCCCAGTCGCGAAAGCCCCCTTCGGTGAACTTCATGATGTTGCCCTTGTGCACGAGGGTCACGCTGGGCTTGTCGTTGTCGATGGCGTACTGGAGCGCCTTGCGCACCAGGCGCTCGGTGCCTTCGCGCGAAACGGGCTTGACCCCGATGCCGGACGTGGCGGGGAAGCGGATCTTCTTGACGCCCATCTCGTCCTGCAGGAACTTGATGAGCTTTTTGGCCTTGTCGGATTGGGCTTCGAATTCGATGCCGGCATAGATGTCTTCCGAGTTTTCACGAAAGATCACCATGTTGGTCTTGTGGGGCTCCTTCAGCGGCGAGGGCACGCCGTCGAAATACTGGATGGGGCGCAGGCAGACATACAGGTCGAGCTCCTGGCGCAGGGCCACGTTCAGCGAGCGGATGCCGCCGCCCACGGGCGTGGTCAGCGGGCCCTTGATGGAGACCACATAGTCCTTGACGGCGTGCAGGGTTTCTTCGGGCAGCCACACATCAGGGCCGTACACCTTGGTGGATTTTTCACCGGCAAACACTTCCATCCAGTGGATCTTTTTCTTGCCGCCATAGGCCTTGGCCACCGCGGCATCGACCACCTTGAGCATCACGGGGGTGATGTCGGCGCCGGTGCCGTCGCCTTCGATGAAGGGAATGATGGGCTGGTCCGGCACATGAAGGGTCATGTCGGCGTTGACGGTGATTTTCTGGCCTTCGGCAGGCACCTGGATGTGCTGGTAGCTGGTCATGTCGGGAGTCTCCAGTGGGATGTTGGAATGAACTGCAGCGGGTTGGAAAAATCCGTGAAACGCCGCAATTTTACCGGCCCCACCTTGCGGCGAGCAGCCGTACACACGTGCCGCCCGCAGGATTGACACCGCCAGATCCCCCGATGCGTATCCACCCAAAAAAATGCCGCACGGCAGGCCTGGGCCCGCAGTACGGCATTTTGGCTGACCTGTCGTGGCGGCCCCATATCAGGGGCCCACCACGCGTCTGTCAGGCTGCGGCGGAAAGCACCGCGTTCAGGGTCGGGCTGGGCCGCATGATGGCATCCAGCTTGGCCAGATCGGGCATGTAGTAGCCGCCGATATCGGCGGGCTTGCCCTGCACGGCATTGAGCTCGTCCACGATCTTTTGCTCGTTGGCAGCCAGTTGCTCGGCCAGCGGGGCAAAACGCTTTGCCAGCGCGGCGTCGTCGGTCTGCGCGGCCAGCTCTTGCGCCCAGTACAGGGCCAGATAGAACTGGCTGCCGCGGTTGTCGAGCTGGCCGGTCTTGGGCGAGGGATTCTTGTTGTTGTCCAGCAGCTTGCCGGTGGCGGCATCCAGCGTCTTGGCCAGCACCTTGGCCTGTGCGTTGCCGGTCTTCAGCCCCAGGTCTTCCAGCGACACGGCCAGGGCCAGGAACTCGCCCAGCGAGTCCCAGCGCAGGTGGTTTTCCTCCACCAGCTGCTGCACATGCTTGGGCGCCGAGCCGCCGGCGCCGGTTTCGTACATGCCGCCACCGGCCATCAGCGGCACGATGGACAGCATCTTGGCGCTGGTGCCCAGTTCCATGATGGGGAACAGGTCGGTGAGGTAGTCGCGCAGGATGTTGCCGGTGGCGCTGATGGTGTCCAGGCCGCGGATCACGCGCTCCAGCGTGTAACGCATGGCGCGCACCTGGCTCATGATCTGGATGTCCAGGCCGGAGATGTCATGCTCGTGCAGGTACATCTTGACCTTGGTGATCAGCTGGGCCTCGTGCGGACGGTAAGCATCGAGCCAGAACACCACGGGCATGCCGGAGTTGCGGGCACGGTTCACGGCCAGCTTGACCCAGTCGCGGATGGCGGCGTCCTTGACCTGGCACATGCGCCAGATGTCGCCGGCTTCCACATTCTGCGAGAGCAGCACTTCGCCGGTGGCCAGGTCGGTGATGTTGGCCACGCCGTCCTCGCTGATCTCGAACGTCTTGTCATGCGAGCCGTATTCCTCGGCCTGTTGGGCCATCAGGCCGACGTTGGGCACCGTACCCATGGTCTTGGGGTCGAACGCGCCGTGCCACTTGCAGAAGTTGATCATCTCCTGGTAGATGCGTGCAAAGGTCGATTCGGGCATCACGGCCTTCACGTCCTTGAGGCGGCCGTCGGCGCCCCACATCTTGCCACCGTTACGGATCATGGCGGGCATGGAGGCGTCCACGATGATGTCGTTGGGTGAGTGGAAGTTGGTGATGCCCTTGGCCGAATCCACCATGGCCAGCTCGGGGCGGCCTTCGTGGCAGGCGTGCAGGTCTTTGAGCACTTCTTCGCGCTGGGCCGTGGGCAGGGTGGCCACTTTTTCGTAGAGGTTGGCCATGCCGTTGTTCACGTTCACGCCCAGCTCTTCGAACAGCTTGCCGTGCTTGGCAAACGCATCCTTGTAGAAAATCTTCACGCAGTGGCCGAACACGATGGGGTGCGAGACCTTCATCATCGTGGCCTTGACGTGCAGCGAGAACATCACGCCGGTCTTGCGCGCGTCTTCGATTTCCTTTTCGTAGAACTCCAGCAACGCCTTCTTGCTCATGAACATGCTGTCGATGATCTCGCGGTCGAGCAGCGACACCTTGGGCTTGAGCAGGATGGTCTTGCCGGTCTTGGTGATCAGCTCCATCTTCACGTCGCGGGCCTTGTCCAGCGTGAGCGACTTTTCACCATGGTAGAAATCCCCACGGTGCATGTGCGAGACATGCGAGCGCGAAGCCTGGCTCCACTCGGCCATGCTGTGCGGGTTCTTGCGTGCGTATTCCTTGACAGCCCTGGGTGCGCGGCGGTCGGAGTTGCCTTCACGCAGCACGGGGTTTACGGCGCTACCGATGCACTTGGCATAGCGCGCACGGATCGCCTTTTCTTCGTCGGACTTGGGGTCTTCGGGAAAGTCTGGCAGCGCATAGCCCTTGCCCTGCAGTTCCTTGATGCAGGCGATCAGCTGGCCCACCGAGGCACTGATGTTGGGCAGCTTGATGATGTTGGCGTCGGGCTCCAGGGTCTTCTTGCCCAGCGCGGCCAGCGTGTTCGGCACCTTCTGTTCGTCGCTCAGGCATTCGGGGAACTCACCCAGCACGCGGGCCGCCACCGAAATGTCGCTCTCGACCACGTTGATGCCCGCAGGCGCGGCAAAGGTGCGCACGATCGGCAGGAAAGAAGCGGTGGCCAGGCGCGGCGCCTCGTCGGTCAGGGTGTAGATGATGGTGGGTTGCTGGGTACTCATCGCTTATGTCTCAAGAAATGGCTGAAAAAAACCACCGGATGGTGGCCCAGCCGGTAGCAGTGATCGAACCCCGCCATTGTGCTTTCTTGCATCCGGCCCGACCCGGCTTTTTTGCAATCGAATATCACGATGCGAAATGAAAGCACGCAATTTGACCAATTTTTTGATCCAATGGGCCCTGCCATGCCGGTTTCCCTGTCAACGCCGCGCTCCCGGCCACGGTTGCAGGTGGAGCTTCGCGGCGGTTCGCGAAGCATTCACCCCGACGATTCGTCAAGGAAATGGCACATATGAAAAAACTACTCGCTGTCCTGATGGCTGGTCTGTTCGCTGCAGGTGCTTTTGCACAAGCCCCAGCCGCTGCACCCGCCCCCGCTCCCGCGCCTGCTCCGATGGCGGCGCCCATGGCAGCGCCTGCGCCTGCAGCAGCCCCGGCACCTGCCACCAAGGCCGCCAAGGCACCTGCCCAGGCCAAGCACAAGAAAGCGGCCGCCAAGAAGACCAAAAAGGTCGCCAAGAAAGCCGCCTGATCACGGTGGCACGGGCCTGCCGCCGATGGCGGCCCCGGTTGCTTCAAAATCGCCCGCATTCGCGGGCGTTTCTGTTTCCGGTCTGCGCCCGCCTCTGCTACCGTTCACCTGTCTGCCACCGCTCCACTTCGCTCCATGACAACCACACTCTCTGCCCGCCGCCACGCCGCACGCCACATTGCCGGCCCCATTACCACCGCGTTGACCGCCCTGGGGGTGTGCGTGATGGCGTTGTGGGCCACCGCATCCAGCGCCCAGGACAGGCCACAACTGGCGCTGCAGCGCGTCGAGCTCACGGCCGGCATGCACCGCATCGATGCCCAGGTGGCGCAAACGCCGCAACAGCGCCAGACCGGCCTGATGCACCGCAGGGAGATGCCCGCCCAGGAAGGCATGCTGTTCATCTTCGAGCAGCCCGGCGTGCAATGCTTCTGGATGAAGAACACCTTGCTGCCGCTGACCGCGGCCTTTGTGGCCGATGACGGCACCATCGTCAATCTGGCCGACATGAAACCCCAGACCACCGATTCGCATTGCTCGGCAAAGCCCGTGCGCTACGTGCTGGAGATGAACCAGGGATGGTTCGGCAAAAAGGGCATCAAGGCCGGTTTCAAGCTCGGCGGTGCTCCGTTTGCACGGCGTTGATGCACCATGTTGAGCTATTTTTAATATAGCTTTCAGCGCTTGCCAGCAAAGCGCTGCAGCCCCAAAAACACAAAACGGCCCGCAAGGGCCGTTCTGGTTTCAGGAGCACAGCGGGTGAAGCACCCGCCCCTGCTGCCTGCTTCAGGCGAAGTTGGCTTCGGCGAACTTCCAGTTCACCAGTTTGTCCAGGAAGGTTTCCACAAACTTGGGGCGCTGGTTGCGGTAGTCGATGTAGTAAGCGTGTTCCCACACGTCCACCGTCAGCAGGGCCTTGTCGGCCGTGGTCAGTGGCGTGCCGGCGGCGCCGGTGTTGACGATGTCCACGCTGCCATCGGCCTTCTTCACCAGCCAGGTCCAGCCCGAGCCGAAGTTGCCCACGGCCGACTTCACAAAGGCTTCCTTGAAAGCCGCGTAAGAGCCGAACTTGGCCTGGATGGCCGCAGCCAGTGCGCCCGTGGGCTCGCCGCCGCCCTGGGGAGCCATGCAGCTCCAGAAGAAGGTGTGGTTCCAGATCTGGGCGGCGTTGTTGTAGATGCCGCCGCTGGATTTCTTGACGATCTCTTCGAGCGTCATGGCTTCAAACTCGGTGCCCTTTTGCAGGTTGTTGAGGTTCACCACATAGGCGTTGTGGTGCTTGCCGTGGTGGTATTCCAGCGTTTCCTGGCTGTAGTGCGGGGCCAGGGCGTCAATCGCGTAGGGCAGCGGGGGAAGGGTGTGTTCCATGGTGTTTCCTCGTGGTTTGAAATTCTGGGATACCCATTCGCAGTGCTTGCGCAGCAATGCGGTCGGGCGCGGAGCAAGCAGGCATTGTAGGAAGAACAATCGACCTGTGCTGCGGGCTGCGCGAGAACACCCGCCGTTGCGTGAGAAAGGTGGATTTGTCCTACAGCAGGCGCGGCTGCACCACGGTGACATCCACCGTGCCATCGGCCAGCGTGGCGCGCAGGGCATCGCCCGGCTGCGCCTGGCGCACGCTGGTGACGGCCTGACCGGTGGTGTCGGTCAGCAACGCATAGCCCCGCTGCAGCACCAGGCGCGGATCGAGCAGCTGCAGCCGCAGGGCCGCGCGGTCCAGGCGCTCGGCCTGCAGCGCCAGCCGGCGTTGCAGCAGTGCAGGCAAATCGGCCTCCAGCGCTTGCTGGGTATGCGCAAACTGCTGCATTTTTAGCAGCACACCATGGCGCATGCGCTGGGCCAGGCGCGCCAGCTGCATCTGCTGCCGGGCCACGAGGCCCGAGGGCCGGCCCAGGCGCGCGGCCGCCTGGTCCAGCCGCTGGTGGCGGGTGTCGAGCTGGCGCTGCATACCATCGGTCAGCCGGCCGGCCAGCAAGCCCAGCGCTCCCAGCCACACCTCGCGCGGCTGGGCCACCAGCTCGGCCGCGGCCGTGGGCGTGGGCGCGCGCAGGTCGGCGCAGAAGTCGGCGATGGTGAAGTCGGTTTCGTGGCCCACGCCGCTTACCAGCGGCACCGGGCTTTGCACGATGGTGCGCGCAAGCTGCTCGTCGTTGAAGGCCCACAGGTCCTCCATGGAGCCGCCACCGCGCACCAGCAGGATGACATCAATGGCTGGATTGGGGGCCAAATCGGCCCCGGGCGCTTGTCCTGCCTTCGCCAGTTGATACAGTTCTGATAGCGCCTTGGCGATGGACCGCGGGGCCACCGCGCCCTGCACCAGCGCCGGTACCAGCACCACCGGGATGTGCGGCACCCGCCGGCGCAGCGCCGTCACCACATCGTGCAGCGCGGCCGCGCCCGGCGACGTGACCAGGCCAATGGCCCGCGGCTGCAGCGGCAGAGGCCGCTTGCGCGCAGCATCAAAAAGGCCTTCACCCTCCAGTTGCGCCTTGAGCCGCAAAAACTGCTCGAACAGCGCGCCCTGGCCTGCGCGCTGCATGCTCTCGACGATGAACTGCAGATCGCCCCGGGCTTCATACACGCCAATGCGCCCGCGCAGCTCCACCAGTTCGCCATCGCGCGGCGAAAAGTCAAGCAGGCTGGCCGAGCGGCGGAACATGGCGCAACGCAACTGGCCGTTCGCATCTTTCACCGAGAAGTAGCAATGCCCGCTGGATGCGCGCGAAAAGCCCGTGATCTCGCCGCGCACCGCCACCGGGTTGAATCGCGCCTCCAGCGCATCAGCAATGGCGCGGCACAGCGCGCCAACTTCCCAGATTCGTGGCGCAGTTACAAGACTGGCGGGCTCAGGCATGAGACAGCACCAGCGTTTGCAGGCGATGCGCCCAGTGACTACTCCACAGCGCGGAGCGAGCAGCAGGCACTGCACCCCCTATGGCCAAAACCCGCAGGAAAACACGAAAACACGCGCAACTTATTGATTTACAACGATTTTTCACTGATCAATTTTTCATCAATCTGTTGAACCCACGGCGTGGCGCCGCTTTGCGAGCCCCACAAGCCCAGTTGCCCACAAAGTTATCCACAGATTTTGTGGGTGAGAAAACGGCATGCACTACGCAACTTTGTGTAACTTTTTGTGTCGCGAAAGACTTGGTGAGCTGGGCCATAATCGCCGCTTGCCTTCATCCGAGCGGAGAGAAAATTGCTGTCCATCATACAAGCCGCAGGCTGGCCCATCTGGCCACTGATCACCTGCTCTGTCCTGGCGTTGGCGCTGATTTTCGAGCGCTTCGTGGCCCTGAAAACCGCGCGTGTCGCCCCCCCCAAATTGCTGGACGAAGCCATCACCGTGTCGGCCAAGGCCGTGCCCACGCCCGATGTGGTGAACCAGCTGGCCCAGAACTCCGCGCTGGGCGAGGTGCTGGCCAGCGGCCTGCGCGCCTTCAACAACAATCCTTTGTGCACCGAGGCCGATTTGCGCGCCACCATGGAGGGCGCCGGGCGCACTGTGGCGCACCGGCTCGAAAAATACCTCAATGCCCTGGCAACCATAGCCTCGGCAGCCCCGCTGCTGGGCCTGCTGGGTACCGTGATCGGCATGATCGAGATTTTTGGCTCGCAGGTAGGTACCGGCGGCGCCAGCCAGGCCATGGGCGGCGGCAACCCGGCGCAGCTGGCGCATGGCATCTCGGTTGCGCTGTACAACACGGCATTCGGCCTGATCGTGGCGATTCCGGCGCTGATCTTCTGGCGCTATTTCCGCAGCCGCGTGGATGCCTACCTGCTCACGCTGGAGCTGGCCTCCGAGCAGTTTGTGCGCCACATCCTGCGGCTGCGCAAAACGAAATGAGCGCCCCGCGGTGCCTGAAAGACTGAGCGCATGAACTTTCGCCCCCGTCCCAAGGATGAGCCCGAGATCAACCTGATCCCGTTCATCGATGTGCTGCTGGTGATCCTCATCTTCATGATGCTGACCACCACCTACAGCAAGTTCACCGAGCTGCAGCTGACGCTGCCCGTGGCCGACGCCGAGCAGCAGCGCGACCATCCCAAGGAAGTGATCGTGGCCGTGGCGGCCGACGGGCGCTATGCCGTCAACAAGGCCGCCGTCGACGGCAAGGGCGTGGATGCGGTGGCCCGTGCACTGGGCCAGGCGGCCAGCGCCGGCCGCGACAGCGTGGTCATCATCAGTGCAGATGCCACGGCGCCCCATCAGGCGGTGGTGACCGTGATGGAGGCCGCGCGGCGCGTGGGCCTGAGCCAGATCACGTTTGCAACGCAGTCTTCGGTGTCGGCCCGCACAGGCAACGGCCGCTAGCCACGATGGCTGCCGCAGGGCCGCAGCCGCCCTCCTCGCCTTCCCCCGCGGTCAAGCCGGCCGCTGGCGGCCTCCAGCCCACGGGGCTGGCACGCATCTGGCGCTCGCGCGGGCCTGCCGCCTGGGCCTTGTGGCCACTGTCCCTGGCCTACGGCGCGCTGGTGGCACTGCGGCGCGCGTTGTACCAGCTGCGCGTGCTGCGCACAGAACACCCGGGCGTGCCGGTCATCGTGGTGGGCAATGTGATTGCCGGTGGCGCGGGCAAGACCCCCGTGGTCATTGCCCTGGTTCGGCATTTGCAGGCACAGGGCTGGCAGCCGGGCGTGATCTCGCGCGGCTACGGCCGCATCACCCGCGACTGCCGCGCGGTACACCCCGACAGCCCGGCCCTGGAAGTGGGGGATGAACCTGCCCTGATTGCCCGCGCCACCAAGGCACCCGTTTTTGTGGCGCCCCTGCGCATCACGGCGGCGCGCGCGCTGCTCACCGCCCACCCCGGCACCGACATCCTGGTGTGCGACGATGGCCTGCAGCACCTGGCCCTGGCGCGCGACCTGGAGATCTGTATCTTCAACAGCGACGGCGTGGGCAACGGTTTTTTGCTGCCCGCCGGCCCCCTGCGCGAGCCCTGGCCCAGGCGGGTGGACTGGGTGCTGCACGCCGGCGCGCCCCCCGCCGGGAGCGCGCCCAATTTTGCACTGCAGCGCAGGCTGGCACCCCATGCATTGCGCGCGAATGGCCGGCAGGTGCCGCTGGCCTCGCTGCGTGGCGACCCGGTGCATGCCGTGGCGGCAGTCGCGCGGCCCGAAGAATTCTTTGCCATGCTGCGGGCGCAAGGCCTTCAGCTGGCAGGCGCCGAAGCCCTGCCAGATCACGATGACTTCAATGGCTGGAAGCGTTTTACTGATAAGCGCTTGACACTGATTTGCACTGAAAAAGACGCTGTCAAGCTCTGGCCTTTGCACCCCGATGCGCTGGCGGTGCCACTGGAGCTCTGGATCGATCCCGCCTTCATGGCCGCCCTCGACGCCCGGCTGTCGGTGTGGCGGACCGCGCCGCTATCATCCCCCTCTGCCTGATTTCCGGAAAACGCCGCCATGGATCCCAAACTGCTTGAATTGCTGGTCTGCCCTGTCACCAAAGGTCCGCTGACCTATGACCGCGAGCGCCAGGAACTGGTGTCGCGCAGCGCCCGCCTGGCCTACCCCGTGCGCGACGGCATTCCCGTGCTGCTGGAAAACGAGGCGCGAACCCTGACCGACGAGGAACTGGAGGCGTGAGCCCCGCCACGGCCACCGGCTTCACGGTGCTGATCCCGGCGCGCATGGCATCGAGCCGTCTGCCCGACAAGCCTCTTGCCGATATCGCCGGCCTGCCCATGGTGGTGCATGTGGCCCGCCGCGCCGCGCAAAGCGCTGCAGCCCGCGTGGTGGTGGCGGCCGACGATCCGCGCATCCTGCAGGCCTGCCAGGCCCACGGGGTGCAGGCCCTGCTCACGCGCACCGACCACGCCAGCGGCAGCGACCGGCTGGCAGAAGCCTGCACCCAGCTCGGACTGGACGGCGATGCCGTGGTGGTCAACGTGCAGGGCGACGAGCCCCTGATGGACCCCGCGCTCATCGATGCCGTGGCGGCCCTGCTGCCCGCCCGCCCCGAAGCCAGCATGGGCACGGCAGCCCACGCCATCCACACCCTGGCCGACTACGAGAACCCCAACGTCGTCAAGGTCGTGCTGGATGCGCGGGGCCTGGCCCACTATTTCAGCCGGGCACCGATTCCGCACGCCCGCGACCACGCGGGCCAGTCCTGGTGGCAAGGCGCCGCGGCCCAAGCCGCACCGGGCGTGGCGGCCCTGAACGGGTTCGCACCGCTGCGCCATATCGGCATCTACAGCTATCGCGCCGGATTTTTGCGGCAGTTTCCTGGCCTGGCCCAGGCGCCCACCGAGGCGGTGGAAGCGCTGGAACAATTGCGCGCCCTGTGGCATGGCCACCGCATTGCCGTGCACATTGCGGCTCAGGCTCCCGGCCCGGGCGTGGACACGCCCGCCGACCTGCATCGGGTGCGCGCACTGCTGGCCTGAAACCACGGCAGCCACCCCTTGGCTGGGGACCCTCGCCGTAAGCCAGGGCGAGGCATGCACATGCTATCCTTGCCCGCAAAGAAAGCACTGCGTCTTGGGCCTTCGTTGCGCCTACTGCCAGCCGTGCCAGCCGATTTCTAACCTTCGAGGATTTCCATGAGACTGATTCTGTTGGGCGCCCCCGGTGCCGGAAAGGGCACGCAAGCCACGTTCATCTGCCAGAAATACGGCATCCCGCAAATCTCCACCGGCGACATGCTGCGCGCAGCCGTCAAGGCTGGCACGCCGCTGGGCCTGCAGGCCAAGGCCGTGATGGATTCGGGCGCCCTGGTCAGCGACGACATCATCATCGGCCTCGTCAAGGAACGCATCACGCAACCCGACTGCGCCCAGGGCTTCCTGTTCGACGGTTTTCCCCGCACCATCCCCCAGGCCGACGCCATGAAAGCCGCAGGCGTCAAGCTCGACTACGTGCTTGAAATCGATGTGCCGTTCGACGCCATCATCGAGCGCATGAGCGGCCGCCGCTCGCACCCCGCCAGCGGCCGCACCTACCACGTGAAGTTCAATCCACCCAAGGTGGCAGGCAAGGACGACCTGACCGGCGAAGAGCTGATCCAGCGCGAAGATGACAAGGAAGAAACCGTCAAGAAACGCCTGCAGGTCTACAGCGACCAGACCCGCCCGCTGGTGGACTACTACAGCCACTGGGCCAAGGCCGAGCCCGATGCCGCCCCCAAATACCGCGCCATCAGCGGCACGGGCAGCGTCGAAGAAATCACGGCACGCGCAATGCAGGCCCTGGCGAGCTGAACCACCGCGCGATCCGCACCGGCTGGGCCTCCGGTGGGTGCGTTACTGCCGATAAGCGATCACGGCAGCAGATCCAGCATCAGCGAGATGCGTGCCTTCACAGGGGACAGGCCCCGGGAATCGGGTAACGCATCGCCGGGCCTGGGCAACACCTGGCCTTCCGGGCAGCGCGTGGAACGCATGACTTTCACACCAGCCGCCTGCGCGCGCAGCAGCGCTGATTCCAGCACATGATGAAGCGTGCCGTTGCCCGTGGCGGCCACCACAATGCCCTGCACGCCGTCGCGCACCAGCGCGTCCACCAGCGCACCCGTGGCGCCAGCGTAACTCATCACCACCTCGACACGCGGCCATTGCACGCAATTTGCTACCCTTCCAATAGCAAATTGCGCCTCTCCTGATTGTGCCAACGGCCAACCCTGCACCAAACGCACCACCCCCTCCTCCACCCAGCCCAGCGGGCCGGCATCCCCCGAGCTGAATGCATCCACCCGGTAGGGATGCACCTTCTGCACACACTGCGCGCCATGCACCACGCCAGCCGCCACCACCATCACACCCCTGGCCCCCGCAGTCGTCGCCACGGCGACGGCATCGAGCAGGTTCTGCGGGCCGTCAGGTGTCAAGGCCGTGGCGGGCCGCATCGCGCAGGTCAACACTACCGGCTTGCGGGCGTCCAGCACCGAGTGCAAGAACCAGGCGGTCTCTTCCAGCGTATCCGTGCCATGGGTGATGACCACGCCGCGCACCTCGGGATCGGCAAGCGCGCTGGTGCAGCGCTCTGCCAGCACCTGCCACACACTGAACTCCATGTCCTTGCTGTCCAGTTGTGCCAGCTGCTCGGCCTCCAGCCCCCCGCAGGCCACTGCCTGCAAGCCGGGCACCCCATGCAGCAACTGCTCAACCCCCACCTGCGCGGCGGTGTAACCAATGTTGTCACCCCGGGTAGCAGAAGTGCCAGCAATGGTTCCACCGGTTCCCAAGACCACAATTTTTTGACTGTTCACTTGCATCCTTTGAAAAACTGGTGAAAAATACAGTAACTGGATTAATACACAGTTATCTCCACCAACGTGGCACGCACTGGAAACACCATGCTCGACAACCCCAAGCTCACGGCCCGCCAGCAACAAATCCTGGACCTGATCCAGGTGGCTATCTCCCGCACCGGCGCTCCGCCCACCAGGGCAGAAATCGCCACCGAGCTGGGCTTCAAGTCGGCCAACGCCGCAGAAGAGCACCTGCAAGCCCTTGCCCGCAAGGGCGTCATCGAGCTGGTCAGCGGCACGTCCCGCGGCATCCGCTTGCGTGGCGACACAGTGCGCTCCATCAATGCAGCGCGCGGCACCCAGTTCAGCCTGCCCATCCCGGGATTGTCGCAGCTGGTCTTGCCCCTGATTGGCCGCGTGGCTGCGGGCTCGCCCATTCTCGCGCAGGAGCATGTGGACCAGACCTACAGTGTGGAAAACAGTCTCTTCCAGCACAAGCCCGACTACCTGCTCAAGGTACGCGGCATGTCCATGCGCGACGCCGGCATCATGGACGGCGACCTGCTAGCCGTGCAATCCACCCGGGAAGCCCGCAACGGCCAGATCGTGGTGGCCAGGCTCGGTGACGATGTCACCGTCAAACGCCTGCGTCGCACGGCCAGCACCATTGAGCTGCTGCCCGAAAACCCTGATTACCCCGTGATTGTGGTTCAGCCAGGCGAGGTTTTCGCGATTGAAGGCCTGGCCGTGGGCTTGATCCGCAACACCATGCTCATGTAATTCCCCATCCTCTGCTGCGCGCCTCAGGTGGCGGGCGTTTGGCAAGCCCCTGGCGGGTTTTCCAGCCCTGAGAGCGCGCACCCCCTGCAATCCTGCCTGTGCTCAACCCCTGATACATGGAGTTTTCACATGGGA
The DNA here is from genome assembly GCF_058797075.1 of Acidovorax sp. GW823-FHT02H02. Lineage (NCBI taxonomy): Bacteria > Pseudomonadati > Pseudomonadota > Betaproteobacteria > Burkholderiales > Comamonadaceae > Acidovorax > Acidovorax sp. GW823-FHT02H02. The sequence continues at coordinate 14,874 of NZ_JBXAJH010000026.1, forward strand.
CTTGCCTTGTTCGCACTCTCTGCACTATCTCAACCGATTCACACCCTCGCGCAGTGGCTGCACCCCAGGCGCTGCACGCCTGCGCACAGCCCTGCGCACTCGGCTCGCACACCCTGCGTGCGCCACGAAGGTCTTTTGTCCTGCGCGGTGGCCAGCATCGTCCCAGAGGTGGCAGGTTCGGCGTCAGGCAGCGCAGGCTGTCAGCCCGCTGCTCGCATGCACAGTGCGTCTTGCACCACCACCGGGCCGGGCGCCGCAAGCCGTCGAGGCACCCGACGCCCTGTGCGCGTTCTGCATCCGGCATCCCGCTCAGAGGTCGGGCGCATGGTCATCTCGGGCCGCATGGCCGATGTCTGCGCCGAGCTGGAGCGCATGGCAGCTTGCGAAACATGCCACTGAGGTCCATATCCCCAGCTCTGGCGCAACGGGTGCCACAAAACGTTGCATTCTGTTCGAGAGCCTAGGGGCGGCAAGACTTCCGACCAGCCCCCGCCAAGGCACAATGGCGGGATGAATATTGTGATTCTGGATGACTATCAGGATGCGGTGCGCAAACTCCATTGCGCAAGCCGGCTCGATCCCTACTCAGCAAAGGTCTACACCAACACGGTGAAAGGCCAGGGGCAACTGGCCGTGCGCCTGAAAGATGCAGACATCATCGTGCTGGTGCGTGAACGCACCCAGATCACGCGCCAGCTGGTCGAAAAACTGCCACGACTGAAGCTGATTGCCCAAACCGGCAAGATCGGCAGCCATATCGATGTGACTGCGTGCACCGAGCGTGGCATCGCCGTGGCCGAGGGGGTAGGTTCACCTGTGGCGCCAGCTGAACTTACCTGGGCGCTGGTGATGGCAGCCATGCGGCGCTTGCCCCAGTACATTGCCAACCTCAAACATGGCGCCTGGCAACAGTCCGGTCTCAAGGCGGCCTCGATGCCCCCCAACTTCTGCATCGGCAGCGTACTGCGAGGAAAAACACTGGGCATCTGGGGCTATGGCCGTATTGGACAACTGGTGGCCGGCTACGGCCGGGCATTTGGCATGAACGTACGGGTGTGGGGTCGTGAGGCCTCCCGCGCCCAGGCCCTGTCCGACGGATACCAGGCGGCTACCAATAGGGAAGAGTTCTTCTCGCAGTGCGATGTGCTCTCTCTGCACCTGCGACTCAATGATGAAACCCGCGGCATCATTTCGCTGGAAGACCTGTCGTGCATGAAGCCCACCGCACTGCTGGTCAATACCTCGCGCGCTGAATTGATTGAACCCGACGCCCTGATTGCGGCGCTGAACCGAGGACGCCCAGGTTTGGCAGCCGTTGATGTGTTTGAGAGCGAACCCATCCTGCAAGGCCATGCCCTGCTGCGCCTGGAAAACTGTATCTGCACGCCCCACATTGGTTATGTCGAGCAGGACAGCTACGAGTTGTATTTCGGTGCTGCCTTCGACAACGTGGTGAACTACATCAAGGGTACGCCGACGAATATCGTGAACCCGGGCGCACTGCAAGTCCGGCGCTGAGTGCCGGCGCAACCTCCAGTTCCCGCCGTTGTGAATTGAGCAGGCATCCCATAAAAAATGGCTTCCCGAAGGAAGCCATTTTGGTAGGTGGGCAGCACCCAAAGATGCCGCCAAGTTGTCTCTGAATTCAGTTCAGAGGCGTCTTCTTGCCGTCCTTGTACACGTACAGGGTGATGGCGGGGTTCTTCATTTCACCGTTGGGCTCAAATGCGATCGTGGAGGTTACGCCCTTATATTGCGACTTGAGCAATTCAGGGGTATAGACCTTGGGGTCCACCGAGTTGGCACGCTTCATGGCGTCCACGATCAAGTGCGTGGCGTCATAGGTGTAGGGGCTATAGACCTGGAACTGGCCTGGATACTTGGCATCGTACTTGGCCTTCCATGCCTTGCCGCCGGGCATCTTGTCGAGTGACGCACCGCCTTCGGCACACACCACATTGGACAGCGTCTTGGCACCGGCAGCCAGCTTGGCGATTTCGGAGGTACAGATACCGTCACCACCGAAATATTTCACGTTGCCCATGCCCAATTGCTCCATCTGGCGCAGCATCGGGCCGCCCTGGGGATCCATGCCGCCGAAGAAGATCGCATCAGGATTTTTGGACTTGATAGCCGTCAGGATGGCCATGAAATCGGTGGCCTTGTCGGTTGTGAACTGCTCGTCCACCACCTTCATGCCCTTTTCTGCAGCCACCTTCTTGAACACGTTGGCCACACCCTGGCCATACGCCGTGCGATCATCAATGATGGCGACGGTCTTGAGCTTGAGCGTGTCAGCCGCGTAGAAAGCCAGTCCAGCCCCCAAGGCATTGTCGTTGGCAATGATACGGAATGTGGTCTTGTAACCAGGCTTCGTGAGGTTGGGGTTGGTGGCTGCACCCGTGACATGGGGAATGCCACAGTCGTTGTAGACCTTGGACGCAGGAATGGTTGTGCCGGAGTTCAGGTGACCCACGACGCCAGCCACCTTGGCATCGCACAACTTCTGTGCAGCCGCCGTGCCCTGCTTGGGGTCCGCTGCATCGTCTTCGGCTTGCAACTCGAACTTGATCTTCTTGCCACCGATGGTGATGCCCTGAGCGTTCAACTCTTCGATGGCCATGCGCGCGCCATTTTCGTTGTCCTTGCCATAGTGGGCTTGCGCGCCGGAAACCGGAGCCACATGGCCGATCTTGACCACTTGCTCTTGTGCAGAGGCCATACCAGCAACAGCCGCGATAGCAGCAACAGCGGTCAGTTTCAACTTCAATTGCATATTAATCTCCAGTAAAGATAAACGCTGAGAATAGTTCTTGTGTCTCAACGCAGGTGAACATATCGCAATTTACGGGCCAGATCACTAGGGAACACGCGTAAATGCACGGGAAACCACAGGGAGTTACCCTGTCATCTCCCCGGCTGCGGCGAAGCACCGCCAGCCAATTCGTCGGCCACTGCTTCATAGACCGCATGCCGTACCACCGATTCAATCTCTTCCCGAAGGCGGGGCAGCACGGAGCGTGTCTGCTCCTGTATCACCAGGGCAATCGCTTCACGCAACCGCTGATCCAGCACCCCATCGACGCGCTGCATCACTCGGTGCACCATGTACTCTTCCATGCCCGGCGGCACGGGTGGTACCGGACGGGGGGATGACTGGATGGGCCGGGCACCGTAATTACCCGCCGCATTCCTGTCCAACGTCTGCACAGGCGCCACAGGAGGCAAAACCCCGAACTGGGGCGACGGTGCGGGTTTCGCAATGGTGGGTTCGACCGCCAGAGGCACTGAAACGGGGAGCATGTCCACCCCCTGTACCACTTCAGTGAGGGTTGGCACAAAACGAGGGAGTGACTTGGGAGGAAGAGGCATCAGTCAGCTTTCGAGACCAGATCATGGCGGGTGATGGAATACCCTCGCGATGCATAGTGGCGCCAGCGGGTTCGCGCTCCACGCCGGTCCGCTTCATCCGTGGCACTCACCACTTCGACCAAACGAGCAAAGCTACCAAACCCTTCAGGGACTTCACCTCCCATGTTGAGCAGCATCTCTTGATGCGGCGCTTGCCGCGCATCCAGAGCGAGCACCACAGGGGAGAAACGCAAAAGCTCGTCCCCAGCATCGCTGCGGCAATGCGCCAGAAAATCCTGCGGCATCATGTTCCAGAGCATTCCGTCCAGTTCCGCCAGAATGTCCGCAGGACCGGTGATCAAGAGCCGCACGCCACTGCGTTGCGCCTTGCGTGCAAACCGGCACGCGTAGACCAGTTTGTCAGGCGTATTGAAGTGGAAAGCTATTTCAGTCATACCGATCTCAGTCGGGCTTTGAGCGGCCCTTGCGCTTTGCCGGCTGCGCGGGTGCACCCTCTTTCTTCGCATTCTGCGCAGACAACTGCTGCGCATGGCCCAGCAGGTAATGCACCAGCAATCCTACCGGCCGGCCAGTGGCGCCCTTTGCGGCCCCCCCTTTCCATGCGGTTCCGGCAATGTCGAGGTGCGCCCACGGAAGCTCTCCCACGAAACGCTGCAGGAACTTGGCAGCAGTGATAGAGCCACCTGCCCGCCCCGCCACATTGCCCATGTCCGCGAAATTGCTCTTCAAGCCCTCGGCGTAGTCCTCGTCCAGCGGCATGCGCCAGCAAAGGTCCTCAGCCGTCTCCCCGGCCGAAGCAAGGGCTGCGGCAAGTGCGTCGTTGTTGGAAAAGAGTCCACTGCGCACGCCTCCCAAAGCAATCACACAGGCCCCGGTCAAGGTGGCGATGTCCACCAACGCCGCAGGCTTGAAACGCGCTGCGTAGGTCAATACATCACACAGAACCAACCGACCTTCCGCGTCTGTATTCAACACCTCGATGGTCTGACCGCTCATGCTGGAAACAACGTCACCGGGTTTCACAGCCCGACCATCCGGCATGTTCTCACAGGCGGGAATGAGGCCGACCACATTGATCGCAGGTTGCAATTCTCCAAGTGCGCGAAACACGCCGAGCACACTCGCTGCGCCACACATGTCGAACTTCATTTCATCCATTTCGGCAGCAGGCTTGATGGAAATGCCGCCGGTATCAAAAGTGATGCCCTTACCCACCAACACCACCGGTGCCTCGGCCTTGCCCGCACCGCTGTATCGCAGCTCGATCAACCGCAGCGGCTCCTCCGAACCTTGCGCGACAGCGATGAATGCACCCATGCCCAGACGGGCCACGTCGTTGGGGCCATGCACTTTGCACTGGATGCGGGGTTGCCCCGCAAGGGACTTGGCGGCTTCGGCCAAAAGACTCGGCGTTGCGTGGTTGGCCGGACGGTTCCCCCATTCCCTGGCAAATTCCACGCCCCCCACCAGCCCAACCCCTTGCGCAAAAGCCTCGCGAACCGCCTCTGCACGGGGGACACCGATCACCACCCGGTTCAAGGTGCGCGCTTGCGCCTTGGACTTGGTGGTGGTGTAGACATAACTGGCATCCGCCACTGCCTGCACGGCAGCGCATACCCCACCTGCCTGGGCATCCCCAGCAAAGCAAACCACGGCACGCTTGACCTGGGGCAACCTGAAACTTGCGGCGATGGCCTGCAGCGCCAGACGAACGGCGCGGGCCGAGCCATTGCCAGCCCCCAGCAAAACGACGCGACGCGCGCTCAAGGCCGGTGCCAGATAGAGTTGCAGGCTCTTTCCTGCTTTGGTATCGAGATCGCCACATTTGAGCGCATGGTCCACGAGCACCGACAAGGCATCCCGTCCCGGCCTGAAGCCCTCGGGGACCAATACGACCAGGAGATCGCATTTTTCGGTTGCCGCTGCTGGCAGCGCCAGCGTCTTCAGATCAAAGTTCATAATCGCTGTTTTCCTTCGAGCCAATGTTATTCGATTCATCCATTCGCAAAGAACTGGCGCGCAGCTTTGGGGCGACGCTCGTCGTGCTGGTGACCGTGGTCATGACCATGATGCTGATCCGTACCCTGGGCCAGGCGTCGCGCGGCAGCGTCAATCCTTCCGACGTCATGCTGGTCATGGGTTTCACGGTGCTGGGGCAGCTCCCCACCATTCTCAGCCTGAGCCTTTTCATGGCCGTGGTGAGCGTGCTGTCACGCATGTACCGGGACAGCGAAATGGTCATCTGGTTCTCAGCCGGCCAGGGTCTGGTGAGTCTGCTTCGCCCCTTGCTGCGCTTCGCGTGGCCTGTGATGGCGGTCATTGCCATCCTGTCCTTGGGCGTGTGGCCCTGGGCCAATGCGCAGATACAGGAACTCAAGACCCGGTATGAACAACGCAGCGACATCGACCGCATCGCACCAGGTGAGTTTCAGGAATCCGCCAACGGCACCCGGGTGTTCTTTATCGACAAGGACAGCCCGGACACACAGGTAGGTAACAATATTTTCATCGCTACCAGCAACGGCACCAAGGAGTCGGTGACATCCGCCCGCAGTGCCCGACTGGAGGTACGCGCTGGCGAACGTTTTGCGCTGCTCAGCCAGGGGCAGCGGCTGGAATCCGCCACGGACCAACATGGCCTGAAGATCAGCGAGTTCGCCGAATACGGCACGCGCATAGGGTCGGCCTCCAGCACCTCAACAGAACAGCTCGCTGTCAAAACCCGCACCACGCATGAGTTATTGATGGAATCGACGATTCCCGCCTATCAGGCAGAACTGGGCTGGAGGCTGGGACTCGCGCTGGCAGCCATCAATTTTGTGATTCTGGGCCTGGCGCTGGCCAGCGTGAACCCGCGCGCCGGGCGCAGCGGAAGCCTGATGTTTGCCCTGTTCGCCTTCGTTGTTTACTTCAACCTCATGACGCTGGGACAGAGCTGGGTGGGAGCAGGAAAGTTGAGCCTGTCAGCCTTTATGTTTTTCCTGCACGGTGGCACTCTCGTTCTCGCCCTGATCATTTTGGCCGTAAGGCACAACCGCTGGACATTGCGGCGCCTACAGCCTGCACGGAGGATCCCATGAAGGTACTTCGCCGCTTCATTCATCGCGAAGCCCTCCTTGCCGTGGGATTTGTGACCCTGGGTTTCCTGGCGCTGTTTTTTTTCTTCGATCTGGTGGACGAACTGCGCTGGGTTGAACGGGCGGGGCCTGACGGCTACCAACTGTCTCATGCGCTGCTCTTTGTCGCCCTGAGCATTCCCAGTCATCTGTATGAGCTACTCCCGATTACCGTACTCATCGGGACTATTTTCGTGATGGCGCGGCTGGCGCAAAGCTCTGAATTCACCATCATGCGCACGAGTGGCTTGGGTCCCTGGCAAGCGTTGCGCACGTTGCTGACACTCGGGGGATTTTTCGTGCTGCTGACGTTTGCCGTGGGTGATTACATTTCTCCCCTGACCGAACGGACAGCGCAGCTCATCAAAGTACGCCACCTGGGCCGATTGACCTCTGGCGCAACCGGCGCCTGGCTCAAGGAACGCCAACAAGAGCATTCCTATGCAGTGAACGTGCGCGCATTGGCGCCAGATGGCGGCATGATGGGCGTGCGCATTTTTGAGTTTGATGAGAAGGGGCAGCTGGCGTCGCAGACCTATGCGGAAACTGGACGCTTCACGTCGCCTGGGCACAAGGGAAGCTGGGAGTTACATCAGGTGCGGCGCAGCAGCTTTGTACTTCAAGGCGGTGAAGAAGCCCGTGTTGAACACTTACAGGCACCGATGCTGCAATGGCCGACTCGCATCAGCGCGGATATGGTTGCTGCTTCGCTGCTCAAACCTGACCGCATGGCCACGTTTGATCTCTTCCAATATATCCGGCATCTTGATGCCAATGGCCAGTCTGCCCAACGCTATGAAATCGAGTTCTGGCGCAAGGTTTTTTACCCATTGAGTTGCCTGGTGATGGTGGTGCTGGCATTGCCTTTTGCCTACTTGCACTTTCGTGCGGGCGGCATCGCAGCTTATGTGTTTGGCGGAGTGATGGCGGGCATCAGCTTCTTCCTGCTCAACAATGTTTTTGGCTACGCAGGCAATCTACAAAATTGGTCCCCGTGGCTCACTGCGGCTGCTCCGGGAATGATTTACTCCTTGTTGTCGCTTGCAGCCTTTGGGTGGCTTGTATTGCGACGCTGACCTTTGCGCCGCACGTTGTATGTCCCGAAAATCACCTGCCATCGTTCTCTTTTCGCATGGTTCACGCGATCCACTATGGCGCGCCCCCATCGAGGCTGTTGCCGCGCGCATTGGCTCGCAGCACCCTGAAATGCTGGTGCAATGCGCCTATCTTGAGCTTTGCGAACCCACATTGGCACAGGCTGCCGACCTACTCACGCAACAAGGGGCGACCCATATCACGGTGGTACCCATGTTTCTGGGCACCGGCAAGCATGCACGCGAAGACCTGCCCGTGTTGGTAGAGCAACTGCGCTTGCGCCACACGTCAGTGCACTTCGCGGTGCAGGGTGCAATTGGTGAAGACAACCGAATGACAGCCCTGATGGCCGAGATTGCTTGCGACACTTCGGCAACCACACCATCCCCTTAGACAAATGCAGCATAATGATGCGACTTTTTAGGCCGCATCTGATATGAACCTGCACCAATTTCGATTTGTTCAAGAGGCCGCGCGCCGCAACCTCAATCTGACCGAAGCCGCCAAAGCCCTGCACACATCCCAACCGGGTGTGTCCAAGGCGATCATTGAGTTGGAAGAGGAACTGGGGATCGACATCTTTGCGCGCCATGGCAAGCGGCTCAAGCGCATTACAGAGCCAGGCCAGCATGTCCTCAAAAGTATAGAAGTCATCATGCGTGAGGTGGGAAACTTGAAGCGCATTGGCGAGCAGTTCAGTGCGCAGGACAGTGGAACGCTGTCTATCGCAACAACCCACACCCAGGCCCGCTATGTACTGCCCGTACCAGTAGCGCGGCTGCGAGAGGCGTACCCCAAAGTCAACATCAGCCTGCACCAGACCACGCCTGACCAGGTCGCCCGCATGGTCATTGATGAAGTGGCAGAAATCGGCATGGCCACCGAGTCGCTGGCCGACTATCCCGAATTGGTGACCCTGCCCTGCTATGAATGGCAACATGTATTGGTGCTTCCCCCCAACCATTCGTTGATCCATAAAGAACGCATTGGCCTGGATGACATAGCCCATGAACCACTCATTACATACCACCCCACATTCACAGGTCGGGGCAAGATTGATCTGGCTTTTGCAACCAGGCGCCTACAGCCTCGCATTGCACTGGAAGCCATAGACTCAGACGTGATCAAGACTTATGTCCGGCTAGGCCTGGGCATAGGCATCGTGGCAGAAATGGCCATGCGTGACGACCCGGTGGGTGATCTGGTGGTACGCCCCGTGGGACATCTTTTCGGTCAAAGCGTAGCACGCGTGGCTTTTAAGCGCGGCGCCTATTTACGCAACTTTGTCTATAAATTCGCCGAACTGCTCAGTGACCGTCTGAGTCGCGAATTGATTGCCCGCGCCATGACCGGGCATGTCAACGATTACGAGCTCTGATCAGTCGGCAGAGTTTTCCAATCCTCCATCTCGTCCGCCCTCTCCCTATGACAAACACGCTGCAGAAATCGCTCACCCCCACATTTCCGAGCAAGCTGCCCCACGTTGGCACCACCATTTTTACCGTCATGTCGGCATTGGCCGCGGAGCATGGTGCGGTTAACCTGGGCCAGGGGTTTCCTGATTTTGAATGTGATCCTGCCTTGGTAAACGCTGTGACCCAGGCCATGAAGAATGGCCACAACCAGTACCCGCCGATGCCTGGCATTTCTGCGTTGCGCGAAGCAGTTGCTCTAAAAATTGAAGCACTGCATGGCCGAAAATATGATCCAACCACGGAAATAACCATCACGGCAGGAGCCACTCAGGCGATCTTCACAGCCATTCTTGCCATCGTGCATGCGGGCGATGAAGTCATCGTGCTCGACCCCTGTTATGACAGCTACGCGCCCAATATTGAATTGGCGGGCGGCACCGTTGTTCGCGTACCTCTTACCCCAGGGACTTTTCGCCCTGACTTTGATCGCATCGGCGCAGCAATCACACCACGTACCCGCGCACTCATCATCAACAGCCCGCACAACCCGAGCGCCACCATCTGGAGTGCCGCGGATATGCAAAAACTACAGGATCTGCTGGCGCCCACCAACATCCTGCTCATCAGCGACGAAGTCTACGAACATATGGTTTTCGATGGCGCCGAGCACCAGAGCGCTGCCCGTTTTCCGGGGCTTGCCTCTCGCGCGTTTGTCGTATCGAGTTTTGGGAAAACTTTCCATGTCACAGGATGGAAGGTCGGAGCTGTCGCAGCACCCGCATCGCTCACTGCCGAATTCCGCAAAGTGCACCAATTCAATGTGTTCACCGTCAATACTCCGATGCAACATGGATTGGCGGAGCATCTGAGAGATCCAGCACCTTATCTGCAACTACCAGCTTTCTATCAGGCCAAACGCGATCTGTTCCGCCATGGACTGGAAGGCTCCCGCCTGAAACTGCTACCCAGTACGGGCAGCTATTTCCAGTGTGTCGACATTTCTGAAATAAGCACTCTTCCTGAGTCCGATTTTTGTCAATGGCTCACACGCGAAATGGGGGTTGCAGCTATCCCTCTCTCAGCTTTCTATGGCGACAATTTCAACCAAGGTGTGATCCGCTTCTGTTTTGCTAAAAACGATGCAACCCTGCGTGAAGCAATTACACGTTTACGAAAACTCTGAGAAGGTAGGCGGGATGGATTGTACGGTTGAAGGACGGACAGTTTCCCGCCTCCATAAGACACGCATATGTTTGCTGCCCGCAAGCAGAAACGCCCCACTCAAAATTTGAGC
>NZ_JBXAJH010000027.1:0-21318 GCF_058797075.1 Acidovorax sp. GW823-FHT02H02
GTAGCCCAACTGGCGGATAGTCGCCCCGGTGCGCTTGCCCAGCTTGATGTAGAGCGTCACCGCTCGAATGCGGTCTTAGTATGAATACATGAACTACTTTCAGGTAGTCCAAGATTTCGTCCGCACCCCCCAACAAATAGCCCAATGAGCGCGTACCGCCTGGGCGATTTGCTTGGCAAACTGGTGATCAAGAAACGTCGATCACTAGGGGTATTCCCCGTGTGCTCCTAGATTTGCTTGACGCTCAATGATTTTTGTTTTTAAATATGAACAGTGATTCACAATTCATACATTGGATTATGAGTTGCTTATTGGATATGTAAACAAGCAGGGCTTTGACCTGTAGAGCACTACCCGAGCAAGACCAAGGCACACGCGGCATGAGCGTGCGCGTTTATGGAGACAAAATGAAATTACGATCAATTAGTGTTTCGATTGCATCCGCATTCAGCATCGCACTTCTTTCCACACCCGGTTTCGCGCAGGACACCATCAAGATTGGCATGACGTCCGCGTTGACCGGTCCTTATAACGAATACGGTGAGGGCGGCAAGCGGGGCGTCGACATCGCCATTGAGAAATGGAATGCGCGCGGAGGCATCAATGGTAAGAAGATTGAACTGGCGATGGCTCTCGACGACCAGTTGGTGCCTGATCGCGCAGTTCAAAACATGCGCAAGCTGCTCGACAACAAGGACCTTGCGGGCATCATCGGCCCGGCCGGCAGCGGGCCGACCCTGGCGGTAATTGAAATGGCGGCGGCAGACGGTCGGCCTTACATGAATCCCGTTGCCCAGTCGCCTGCTGTGACTTATCCGGCCGGCGGCACTCCTCGCCCCAACGTATTCTCGTTTGCATTGCAGAACGACGTCGAGGCCAAGGTGCTGGCCAACTATGTGGCTAAACGCTTCAAGAAGGTCGGCTTGATTCACGAAAGCACGGCCTACGGCACGGGCGGTATCGACCTGATCAGCAAGGAGCTTAAGGCGTTAGGTGGCGCCCAGTCTGTCGGTGTCGAGTCGTATAACCAGCGCGCGCAGGATATGACAGCGCAACTGGCTAAGCTGCAACGCGCCGGTGCCGATGTGATCCTGTGCGTTGGCCTGGGGGCTGACCTCGCCGTTTTGCGTCGCACCATGGCGCGCCTCAACATGTCGGTGCCGTTGGTGGCATCGAATGGCGCCTTGTCAATCCCGTACCAAGAGGGTGCCGGCGAGTTGGTGACCGGAACCCGGGGAACCATGGTTGGTGTCTTTGGTGAGCAGCCATTGAATGCCGCCGCCAAGGAGTTCGCAGACGCGTACAAGGCCAAGCATGGGCCAGACCGCTGGTGGGGTACCGACCCCGCCAGTCCGCAAATTTTCATGTCGCTGTCGGTGACCAATGCGTATGACGCTGCGAATGTGCTGTTCGAGGGTATCAAGCGCGCCAACTCTACCGATGCGGCGAAGGTGAACAAGGCCATTGAGGGCATCACGGGCCTGCGCGGCGTCAATGCTGTCTATTCATTCTCTCCGGTCAAGCACCACGCCATCACCGAGAAGGACGTGTCCGTGTTCGAGTACGTGAAAGCAGGCGACAAGTCCGTGCTGCGTATCGCCAAAGACTAACCGTCAAGATAACAAGGAGCCCATCGATGGAGTTCTTCCTGCAACTGGTATTCGCGGGTGTCTGCGTGGGTGCGGCCTATGCGCTGATCGCGATGGGCTTGTCGCTCACGTTCTGGACAACGAAGACCCTGAACTTTGGCCAGGGCTCGCTGCTGATGCTGGGCGCCGTGTCTTCTACCGGCCTGATTGCCGCGGGCATGCCGGCCGGAGTCGCGTTGCCACTGGCCCTGCTAATCACGGGTGCCTTGATGGGCGTGGCCGAGCGCGTGACGATCCGGCCGCTGCTCAAGTCCGGTGAGAGCATGGGCTGGGTCGTTTCCACGCTGGGGTTTGGTCTGTTCGTGCAGGGCTTTGTTGCGAAGTTCTTCGGTTCGCAGGCGATCGCCGTCCCTCCGTTGGTGTTCGATAGCATGGCCTTCGTCTCCATTGCCGGCATTCAGGTGTCGGCCCAGTCGCTCTCCGTGCTGGTGGTTTCGCTGGTGCTGATGGTGGCAATGGAGCTCTTTCTCCGGCGCAGCGCCTGGGGCAGGGCCGTGCTGGCCGTTGCGCACGATGCCGACGCGGCCTCGCTAGTCGGCATTCCGGTGCGTCGTGTGGTCGTGGTTTCTTTCGTCGCGAGCGGCGTGCTGGCCGGGCTGGCCGGCATTCTGCTCTCGCAGATCAACGGGACCGTTGATCCGGGCTTTGGCTTCAACCTCATGGTGCTGGGTTTCGTGGCGGCGGTTTTCGGTGGCATGGGAAGCATCCAGGGCGCCATGGTTGGCGGCATGGTACTCGGCGTGATCGAGAAGCTGGTCGGGGGCTATGTGTCGACGGCATTCGAGCATGCGATGGCGTTTGCGATTTTGATGGTGATCCTGGCAACACGGCCCCAAGGCCTGTTCGGCCGGGCTGAAGTGACCAAGGTTTGATGATGCTGACTAAAGTAAGAAACAGGATGGCGTTCGTCGCGGACCCGCGAGTTGTTCTGGTGCTCGTGCTGGCGCTGGGCATTGGTTCGGAGTTCGCGTCCGGTTCCACCGTACAACTGTGGTCTTTCGTACTGATCAATGTGCTGATCGCACAGAGCATCAACTTGCTAACAGGCGTTGCCGGGCAAATCTCGCTCGGCCACGCGGCCTTCCTCGGTATCGGCGCGTACACCTCTGCCTTGTTGATGAAAAAATGGGGTGTTCCGCTGCCGGTCGCCCTGGTCGCGGCCACGCTGCTCAGCGCGGCCGCCGGGTGGTTGTTGTCGTTCGCGGCTGGCCGGGTCCGCGAGTTTTACCTGGCCATGATGACGCTGGGATTCGGGATGATCTTCTACGAGCTGATCCGTGAATGGACAGCTGTGACCGGTGGGGTAGCCGGCCTCAGTGGCGTGCCCGCTCCATCCCTCAAGACGCTGAGCCTGAACGGGTATGCCGTGGGTCCCGTGGCTTACTTCCAGATCATGCTGGCAGTGACGGCGGTTGTCATGTGGCAACTTGGCAATTTCCAGACCAGCACCTATGGGCGTGCGTTCTTCGCGATTCACGCCTCTGAAGTGGCCGCCGGCAGTATCGGTGTGGCGCGCGTCGGCACCAAGCGCGAGGCCTATACCATCAGCGCTGCGCTGACGGGGCTGGCCGGCGGTTTCTACGCGCATTTGGTGGGTTACCTCGGCCCCGAGTCCTTTGGCCTGCACCGCTCGGTCGAAGCGCTCGTCATGGCCGTCGTGGGGGGACTGGGCAGCCTGTCAGGTCCAGTGCTGGGAGCCATCGTGTTCACCTATCTGCCTGAGAAGTTGCAGGTTTTCGCGGACTGGCAGTTCATGGTGTACGGCCTGCTGCTGATGGTTTCTTTTGTCCTGCTGCCAAAGGGGCTGGCCGGGTTGCTGCTGCCGCGCAGCCGCTACATCAAGGTATCGGCACAGGCAGGCGCAAAGAAACTCGTAAGCCACCGCTCTGGAGTTGAAAGCAAGACTGCGGCAGGAATAAGCGCGGCATCAGACACGGAGCCGCTGCTGGTGGCAAAGGACATCGGGTTGAGCTTCCTCGGTCTGCGGGCGCTGGATGGTGTCACTCTGGAGATCCGGCCGGGCCAGATCATTGGTCTCGTCGGCCCGAACGGCTCAGGCAAAAGCACCCTGGTCAACGTGATCAGCGGCATTTATCGCCCGAACGCCGGCGTCGTGACCTTCGAGGGCAAACCGATCACCGGTCTGCACGATCATGAAGTGGCCCGGCTCGGTGTGTTGCGCACTTTCCAGGACCCTCGGCTGGTGCCTACATTCACGGTGCGTGAAAACGTCCTGATGGGCATGCACAGGCTGTATCGCCAGGGGCGTGTGGCTGCAGCCCTGAACCTGCCATCCGCACAGCGGGAGGAAGCAGAAATGCTGGCACGAGTCAACGAGGCCTTGGCGCTTGCCGGCCTGACTGGGTTGGCCGACATGCCGGTTAAGGACTTGCCCTACGGCGACCAGCGCATGACCGAACTGTCACGTGTGCTCGTGGCTGACCCGCGTGTGGTCCTTCTCGATGAACCCGCAGCAGGGCTTTCCGAGGGAGAGCTGGTTCGCCTGGCGGATGTCATACGGGTCCTGAAAGGGCGAGGGGTGTCTGTCGTGCTGATTGAGCACCACATGGATTTTCTTGACGACCTTGTCGATGACGTCGTCGTCCTGGAAGGCGGAAAGATGATTTATCGGGGTGGTATGGAAAGCATGTACCGCAACCCTGCGGTGATTGCAGCCTACCTGGGAACAGAAGGCCGTCCGGAGGTGAAACATGCTTGAAGTTCAAGGCCTGCAGGTACGGTACGGTTCGATCACGGCCGTCCGCAACTGCAATCTGACGGCGTCTTCCGGGACGATTACGGCAATTCTCGGCGCGAATGGCGCCGGCAAATCCTCGCTGATGAAAGCCATCTCGGGGCTGGCGCCTGCAAGCGCAGGCACGGTACGGGTCGACGGCACCGATGTGACCAGAATGTCGGCGCATGAGCGGGCGCGCCTCGGCATTTCCCATGCGATGGAAGGACGCAGGCTGTTCCACCGGATGTCGGTCGAGGACAACCTGAAGCTGGCCTGGGATTTCCGGCATCGGGAGGGGTCGTTTTCACAAGCGCTGGATCAAGCCTTTGCGCGCTTTCCGGTGCTGGCCAACCGGCGCGCAAGCCAGGCCGGCCTGATGTCCGGTGGCCAGCAGCAGATGCTGATCCTGTCGGCGGCCCTGATTCACAAGCCGCGCTACCTCCTGCTCGACGAGCCCTCGCTGGGTCTGGCGCCGGTGATCGTGCAACAGATCTTCTCGGTGATCGAAGGAGTGCGCCGCGAGCAAGGCACGACGGTCATCCTTTGCGAGCAGGTCGCTGCACTGGCGCTGAGCGTGGCGCAGCAGGGGTATGTGTTGCGTCGCGGCGAGGTCGTGCAGTGCGGCCCTGCGGCACAGCTTGCCGCCGATCCGGCACTTTCCGCCGCCTATCTTGGCGCATAAATTTCAAAAAGAGACAAGCATGGCAATGTCCGGTATCTATGAATTCCTGGCCCAGGATCGGGTGATTTTCGGCCGGCCCGCGCACGAAGCCGTAGTCGAAACGGCCGACAAGCTCGGCAAACAGCGTCTCATGATCGTTGCCAGCAAGTCGCTTAGCCGCAAGACCGACGTCATCAGCACAGTGACTGATGCGTTGGGCACGCGGTGCGTCGGCTTGTTCGACGAATGTGTCGAGCATGTGCCGCGCGAATCCGTGCTGGCCCTGGCCGACGAAGTGCGTCGTCTGCAGCCCGACCTGATCGTGACGATAGGCGGCGGCACCCCGATGGACACCGTCAAGGTGATGCTTGTGGTGCTGGCCGAAGACATCCGGGACGTCGAAGGCTTCGACCGGGTACGTATCCGGGTAGGCGAGGATGGCAAGCGGGTGGTGCCCGTGGTCAAGGATCCGCCGCTGCGCCAGATCATTGTGCCGACCACGCTGTCGGGTGCCGAATTCTCCAGTCTCGGCGGTGCGACCGACCATACACGCCAGGTCAAGGACCTCTACCATGGCCGCTTTATCGGCGGGCAGGTGGTGATCCTCGACGCCGCGGTGACGGTGCATACCCCGGCGGGCCTCTGGCTGTCCACCGGCATTCGCGCAGTCGATCATGCCGTGGAAACCATCTGCTCCCGCAGCCCCCAGCCGTTTACCGACGCGACCTGCCTGCATGGCTTGACCATGCTGTCGAAGTCCCTGCGCATCAACCATGTCTCGCCTGACAACCTGGATGCCCGGCTCGAAAGCCAGCTTGCGGTGTGGCTTGCGTCGACCGGACTCGGCCGGGTGGAGTGGGGCGCCAGCCACGGCATTGGCCACCAGCTGGGTGCCGTTGCCAACGTGCCGCACGGGCATTGCTCGTGTGTGATGCTGCCGAGCGTTCTGGTCTGGAACCGCGCGGTCAACAGCGAACGCCAGGCCCTGGTCGCCCGGGCGATGGGCCGTGACGACGGCGACGCGGCCCAAGCTGTGGCCGATCTCGCAGCGTTGCTCGGTCAGCCCTCCCGGCTCCGTGATGTCGGCGTTGAGCGTTCGCATTTCGATGCCATCGCCAGGGGAGCAATGCAAAACATGATGGTGCGGAGCAACCCACGACCGGTGACATCCGAGGCCGACATCCATCAAATCCTTGAACTTGCTTGGTAAACACTATGTCAAAAAAAGAAAAGACGGAACAGTTGCTAGCACTCAACCGCACGATGCTGCTGATCCGTACTGTTGAAGAAAGCCTGATAAAACTGTTTTCCGACAGCGAAGTGCCTGGCTTCATTCACCTGAGCCTCGGGCAGGAAGCTGTTGCAGCCGGTGTGATGGCCGCCTTGGATGGGCGCGATACGATGGCCACGACCCACCGCGGCCACGGGCATGTGCTGGCGCGTGGCCTCGACCTCGACCTCTTTTTCAGGGAGATCATGGGCAAAGCCGGCGGCATTTGCGGCGGGCGGGGCGGTTCCATGCATGTGGCCGACATGCGACTCGGCATCCTTGGCGCGAACGGCATCGTCGGTGCGGGCATTCCAATTGCCCTCGGCAGCGCTCTGGCGCACTCTGTGCGCGGAAGCGGCGGTATCGCTGTCGTTTTTTTCGGCGACGGCGCAATGGCCGAGGGTGTGCTCCATGAGACCCTGAATATCGCAGCGCTCTGGAAAATGCCGTTGCTACTGGTTTGCGAGAACAATGGCTGGTCGGAGTTTTCCCCGACAGCCCTGCAGTTCGCCGCCCAGCTGAAAAACCTGGCCAGCGCGTTCGGAATTCCCCATACCCAGGTCGACGGCAGCGACGTTGAGGCGGTCGCAGACGCAGCGGCGGCTCTGGTCGGAGAGATTCGCAACGGTGCCGGCGCACGCGTGCTGGAATGCTCGACGCATCGGGTCCGCGGGCACTATGAAGGTGATCCTCAAAAATACCGCGAGGCGACCGAGCTGACTGCAGTCGCCGAAGCCGATCCGCTCAAACACGCCCGCAAGGCGCTGCTGGCGCGCGGCGTCAAGGACCAGGCACTGGACGCAGCGGTCACTGATATCGAGGCACAGGTAAAAGCGGCGATTGACGGTGCCCGCGAAGATGTTCAGCCCGAATTTGAGGCTGCCTTCTCCGACGTCTACACCCAGGGCGCACGCGCCTCCTATGGAGCCCAAGCATGAGCAATCCGACGGAAATGAAATACTTCCAGGCGGTCAATCAGGCGCTGCGTGATGCGATGGTTGCTGACCCGACTGTGGTTTTGCTGGGCGAAGATATCGCCGCAGCCGGCGGCTCCTTCAAGGTGACCCGTGGCCTGCTCGACGAGTTTGGCCCGGCACGCGTGCGTGATACGCCGATCTCCGAAGCCACCATCGCAGCAATGGCGGTCGGGGCCGCGATGACGGGACTCAAGCCGGTGGTCGAGATCATGTTCATGGATTTCATCACCCTGACGATGGACGCGCTGGTCAACCAGGCAGCCAAGGCACGGTTCATGTTTGGGGGCCGCAGCAGTGTGCCCATGGTGCTGCGCACACCGCACGGCGGCGGGCTCAGTGCCGGCCCGCAGCACTCGCAGTGCCTGGAAGCCTGGTTCGCCCACGTGCCCGGTCTGAAGGTCGTTTGTCCCTCCACACCTGCGGATGCCTACGGCCTGTTGCGCACCGCGATCAACGATTCGGACCCGGTCCTCTTCATCGAGCACAAGGCCCTGTACGGCAGCAAGGGGACAGTTGATACCAGCGTTGCCATCGAGATCGGCAAGGCGCGCATCGCCCGCAGCGGTCGTGACGCCACGATCGTCACCTACGGCAGCACGGTGGCGACCTCGCTGGCGGCGGCCGAAGAGCTGGCCCGCGAGGGCATCGAGGTCGAGGTAATCGACCTGCGCAGCCTGCAGCCCTGGGACAGCGAAACCGTGTTTGCGTCCATTGCGCGGACGCACCGGGCCGTGGTCGTCCACGAGGCCGTCCAAGCCTTCGGCGTGGGCGCGGAGATTGCGGCCCGCATCGCCGATGAGGCCTTCGACGAACTCGATGCACCGGTCGTGCGCGTCGGTGCCCCGTTCATGCCGGTCCCTTTTGCAAAGTCGCTTGAAAGCGGCTATGTCGTTACCGCCGAAAAAATTGTCAAGGCGCTGCGGCGAACCCTTGAGTAATACCTCGGCGGAGCATCCCCTCAACCCATAACTGGAACCCTCCATGACTGAACAGGCAATACTGAGCGAAAAGCGGGGCGCGGTAGGCGTGCTGACCATCAATCGCCCCAAGACCTTGAACGCACTGAACGTGCCGACCCTGCTCGAAATGGAAGCGGCCCTGACCGCCTTCGAGACGGATAACGAAGTGCGTGCCATTGTTATTACCGGCGCGGGCGAGCGTGCCTTCATCGCCGGTGGCGACATTGCCGACCTGGACAGCCGGCGCGGTCTTGCGCACTACCAGGAATTTGCAGAAGTGATTCACCGCGTGTTTCGCCGCTTCGAAGACTGTGACAAGCCGACGATAGGTGCCATTAACGGCTGGGCGCTGGGTGGCGGCACTGAACTGCTGCTCACGCTCGACATCCGGCTGGTCGCGGAGGACGCCAAGCTCGGCTTGCCGGAAATCACGCTGGGCCTTTTTCCGGGCGCCGGAGGATCGCAGCGCATCATCCGCCAGATCCCCCTATGCCGTGCCAAGGAACTGATGTTCACCGGCGACCAGATCACCGCCGCCGAAGCCGTGACATTGGGCCTGTGCAATCGCACCGTGCCCAAGGCCGAACTCATGGCTCAAGCGCTGGCGCTGGCCGACAGGATTGCCCAGAAGTCGCCTCTGACGCTGAAGCTGCTCAAACGCAGCATGCGCCAGGGCGTCGAGATGCCGCTGGGCGCTGCACTGTCGTACGAGCAGGCGATCATCGGGTTGGTGCTCGACTCGAACGATGCCCATGAAGGCTGCCGTGCGTTTCTCGAAAAACGCCCGGCCCAATTCAAAGGAAACTGACCCGTGCGTCGCGAACTCCTGATGCCCAAGCTGGGCCTGACCATGACCGAGGGTGCGCTGGCCGAATGGATGCTGGTGCCCGGCGTGGCCTTCAAAGCCGGCGACGGCATTTTTGTCGTCGAGACCGACAAGGTAGCCAGCGAGGTGCCGGCCGATTACGACGGCGTCCTGCTCGAGGTGCTGGTTCCCGTCGGCGAGATGGTCCAGGTCGGCGCCGTCATCGGGTACGTCGACGACGGGGTGGCCGGCTCCACCAGCAGCCAGCCAGCATCGCCACCGGTCGCCGCTGCCAGTGCCGTGCCGGTCATGCAGTCCGGGGAGATCCGTCGTTTTTCGACACCGCTCGCACGCCGCCTCGCCGCCCAGTTGGGCGTGCCGTTGGCGGACGCTGTAGGCAGCGGGCCACGCGGCCGGATCAGAGCCGCCGACGTGCGCGCCGCGCAGGGCGGCCAGACTCGAACTGCTGCCGCCCCTGCGCTGGCGGCGCCGGTTGAAGCTGCCCGTCCCACTGCGGCCGCCACCAAGACCAAGCCGACACCGACCCAGGCGACGATGGCGCGTCGCCTGACACAAGCCAAGCAGCAAATACCTCACTTTTACCTGGCGGCGGAAGCAGAGGTGACCAAGCTGATGGCGCTGCGCACAGAGCTCAATGCCATGCCCGGTTACCCGAAGCTGACACTGACCCATCTGCTGGTTGCCGCTGTCGGCCGCGCGCTGCGCGAGCTGCCGGAACTCAACCGGGTGTGGACCGACGACGGCATCGTGTCCTTTGCATCCTGCGATGTGGGTGTCGCCGTCAATGCGGGGCGCGGCCTGCTGGTGCCGGTGGTGCCCGACGTGGCCGGCCGTTCTCTCGAAGGCATTGCGCGGGCTACCCAGGAACTGGTCGACAAGGCCCGCAATGGCGAGCTGGAGGCCGGCCAGATGAGCGGCGGTGCGATCAGCATTTCCAACGCCGGCATGTTCAACGTGAGCTGGATGACGCCGATCATCAATCCCGGCCAGTCCATGATCCTCGGTGTCGGTAGTGTGCGTGAGCTGTTCCGTCCCGATGCCAACGGACAGCCGGCCTTGCGCCGTGAACTCGGTCTTGTACTTGCGGCAGATCACCGCATTCTTGATGGCGTGTCGGGTTTGAAAATGCTCAACGCCGTGATTGCCAGCCTCGAGAAACCCCTGTTCCTGCTGACCTGAAACTGGATGAAATAGCCATGCCTGCAAACATTCCCCTGACCCGGCGTTTGGCCAACTTCGTTGTCTCGCTCGATACAAGGAGCCTGCCGCCGGAGGTGCTGGAGAAGGCACGCGCCTGCCTGCTCAATGGCTATGGCATGGCACTGGGCTCCCACACCACCCCGTTTGCGCCCGTTGCGCGTGCGGCGGTCCTGGCCATGGATGGCCGGGTCGACGCGGGTGGCGCCACGCTGCTGGGGGACGGACGCAAGACCACCATGGGTGGAGCAGCGCTGGCCAACAGTGCGCTGTTTCACGGTCGGGCCCAGGAAGATACCTGCGGCGCGGCCCACCTGGGAGCCATCATGATTCCGCTGCTGACCGCGATGATCGAAGCACGCGGCTGGCCGGTCGAGCGCTTGATCCCGGCGCTGGTCGCCGGCTATGAAGTCGGCGGCCTGATCGAGAGCGCCTATTCGGCAAAAACTACGCCTTCCGGGCTGCGGGCCTCGCCCTTGTACGGCGTCATCGCCGCCGCCGCCGCCGCCGCTCGCCTGATGGACCTTCCGACCGAGAGAACTGCGGCGGCAATCGCCAATGCGGCCTCCTTTGCCGGTGGCATTCTCCAGTCGTTTGACGATGGTACCGATGAATGGCGCTACCAGGTCGGCGTCGCCGGTCGGCAGGGGCTGATCGCGGCCGAACTGGCCAAAGCCGGCTCGGTGTCGGCACCGCACGCTTTGGAGGGGCGCAATGGATTTGTCCGCGCATTTGCGCGGACCGACTGCGATGTGGATGCGCTGGCTGCCCGCTTGGGCCGCGACTGGTCCATGCACCGGGTGACCTTCAAGCCGTACCCGGTATGTGCCTTCAACCAGACGCCGGTCACTGCGGGGCTGGCACTGCGGGAGCGCATTGCAGGGCGGGCCATCAATGCGGTACGCGTGCGCATGAACCCTTTTGAAACCGGCTATGCCGGCATGGACAGCAAGGGCCCCTTCAACAGCGTCTCGGGCACCTTGATGAGCATTCCGTTTTGCATTGCCAACACCCTGATCAACGGCGTGCCTTCGATGGCGCACATGACCACCTACACGGACGCCAGGGTCAACGCTCTGATCGGGCAAATCGACCTGCTGGCCGATGAGAGCGTGCCGCGCCTGAGCTGTGTCATTGAAACTGATCTTCAGGACGGTAGCGCACTGGTGCAAGAGCAGCGGATGACCGCGGCCGATTATTCGTATGGGCGTGACCAGGTGTCTGAACTGGTGCGCCGAATCGGCACCGAGTCGGGCGTGCCGGGTGCTGTGTACGACAGCCTGGAGAGTTTTGTCGCCCATCCGGATCAGGGGATTGGCGTGGTCCTGGCCTGCTTTGCAGCGTTGCCCTCGGTGTTGCAAGAAGGAGTCGCTGCATGAGCACCACAAGTTACGACCTGATCGTGATCGGTGGCGGTCCGGCCGGCTATGTCGCAGCGATCCGGGCTGCCCAGCTGGGCATGCGTACCGCACTCGTCGAGCGTGAGCAGCTCGGTGGCATCTGCCTGAACTGGGGTTGCATCCCAACCAAGGCCTTGCTGCACGCGGCTGAAGTATTGCGCACCCTTGACAGCGCAAAAGCCTTGGGCATCCATGCCGGCCAGGCAACATTCGACTTCAAGCAAGTCATCGCGCGCTCACGAACGGTCTCAGGACAACTGACCAAAGGAGTGCGGCAACTGATGGCCAAGCACAAGGTCACGGTCGTTGCCGGTGAGGCCCGGCTGGACGGGCGGGGCGGCGCCGATGTCATCACAGGCGATGCCCCCTTGAAGCTGAATGCGCCGCATATCGTCGTCGCTACCGGTGCCCGGCCGAGGGAACTGCCTGGCGCACCGGCCGACGGCAAGTGCATCTGGAACTACCGTCACGCCCTGGCGCCTGCCGCGCTTCCCCAATCCCTGTTGATCGTGGGTGCGGGCGCCATCGGTATGGAGTTCGCGAGCTTCTACGGAACCATGGGAACGGCGGTCACCGTGATCGAAGGCCAAAGCCGGGTGCTGCCGGCCGAGGACGAAGAGGTTTCCGCATTTATCGAGAAAACCTATCGAGCCCAGGGCATCGATATCCGCACAAAAGCGACCATCGACGCCATCCAGCCGGAGCAGGGCGGTGCCGTCGCTTCGCTGCGCACGGCGACGGGTTCCGAAACCCTCAAGGCGGAACACGTCCTGGTGTCGATCGGGGTCGTGGGCAATACAGAAGGTCTGGGCTTTGAAGGCACCAGGGTGCAGATCGACGCCGGGCATGTGGTCACCGACCCTTTTGGTGCCACAGCCGAACCTGGCATCTATGCGATCGGCGATGTGGCTGGCGCGCCGTGGCTGGCCCACAAGGCTTCCCACGAGGCTATTGCCTGCATCGAACGTATTGCAGGCCTTGCCAGCGCACACGCGCCACGCAAAGATACTATCCCATCATGCACTTACGGCCACCCCCAGACTGCGAGTATCGGGCTCACGGAGCGCGCAGCAGCAGAAGGCGGCCGCAAGATTCGGGTCGGTCGTTTCCCCTTCCGCGCCAATGGCAAAGCGATTGCGCTTGATGAAGCTGACGGTTTTGTGAAGACGATTTTTGACGCGGACAGCGGGGAGTTTTTGGGAGCGCATCTGGTGGGCCCTCAGGTGACAGAACTGATCCATTCGTTTGGCCTCGCCCGCATCATGGAGGCCACTGAGGCTGAGTTGATGCAGACGGTATTTCCCCATCCAACGCTTTCGGAAACGCTGCATGAATCAGTGCTCTCGGCGTTTGACCGAGCACTGCATATCTGAGGTTGTTTATGACTATAAAAAGCAAGAGTGAAATCGCTATCGAACCGGCAGGCGTTGCCAGCCCATCCGAAACGTCATCACCACGCGGACCGGCAATTCGCAAGCCGCTCAAGGTAGCAGCTGAGGTACACAGCTGGCGCGGTGCCCGCAACCGCAATGAAAAAGCTGAGTTGATTCGCGACTGCCTGTTTCGAGCGGCGGGAGAAATTGTTGGTGATGTCGGTTACGCCGATGCTTCCATTGCGCTGATCACCAGCAAGGCGGGATTGGCCCAGGGCACCTTCTACAACTATTTCGAATCGCGCCAGGATATTCTGGACCAGCTGCTCCCGGCGTTGGGCCAGCAGATGAGCCAGCATGTAAGGAACCACGCCCGCAAAGGCCGTGATTTCAGCGAGCGCGAGGAACTGGCTTTTCGCGCTTTCTTTTCCTTCCTCAAGGATACGCCGCACTTCTTCAGGATACTAAATGAGGCCGAAAGTCTCGCGCCCAATGCCCACCATACCCATATAGAAGCAGTAGCACGCGGGTATATGGACTTCCTGGATCATGCGCATGCCGATGGCGAGTTTCCCGGCTTCGAGCCGAAAGAGCTCGAGGTCGTGGTCTTCATGTTGATGGCGGCCCGGAGCTACCTTCCGATGCGTTACGCGAATGGTGCAGAAGGCCAAACCGAGATCCCGGATTGGGTCGTCAAGGCCTATATGAAGTTCATCAAGTACGGCCTGATGGGCCAGCCGCCTGCCAAGCCCGCCGACGCCAGCCAGGCGCGTGTTACCAAGGAAGCCGCCAGTCCTGCTCCTGCGACGCGCAAAACGCGTGCGCCCAAGCGCACTCTCTAACCGATTTTCTACCTCCTTCATTTTGACGCGGCAGAAGTTGCCCAACGTCGATCCCTACCTACCCATTAAGGAAATTTCATGGATTTTCAATTGACCGACGAGCAAAAAATGATTGCCGACAGCGCACGCAAAGTCGGCGACCGTTTTGGCCTGGACTACTGGCGCGACCAGGACAGTGCCAAGGCTTTCCCCACGGAATACTGGCGCGCGGTGTGCGAGGCCGGGCTCGGTGGCGCGGCGCTGCCGACCGAGTATGGCGGTTCAGGTCTGGGGGTGCTCGAGTTGTCCCTGATCATCGAGAACCTGTCCGCAGCAGGTGGCGGCTCCACGGTTGGCCAGCTTTTCATGATCAACCCGATTTTCGGCGGCGTGTCGATTTCCCGCTTCGGAACGCCCGCCATGAAGGCGGAGCTGCTGCCGAAGTTGATTGCCGGTGAGATGAACTTCTGCATGGCGCTGACCGAGCCGGACGCCGGGAGCAATTCGCTGGAAATCAAGACCTTTGCCGCGGAAGACGGGGACGGCTGGATACTCAACGGCCGCAAAATCTGGATCACCGCAGTGCCCGACGCGCAAAAAATGCTGGTGATTGCCCGCACGAAGAAGCTGTCCGACTCCAAGAGCCGCACCGATGGTCTGTCGATGTTCATGATCGATGTGGAGCGGGAAGGCCTGACCCATTCGGTGATCGACAAGGTTGGCACCTGGACGCTCGCATCCAGCAGCGTCTTTTTTGACAACGTCCACATCCACAAGCATGAGCTGCTTGGAACGCTGCACGGTGGCTGGCGCGAGCTGCTCGACGTCCTGAACACCGAGCGCATTGTGACCACCGCCGGCCTGGTCGGCACCGGAGAACTGGCGATCAAGCTGGCCGTGCAATACGCCAACGACCGCAAGGTGTTCGGCGGCAAGCCGATCAGCAGCTACCAGGGCCTGCAGTTCCCGCTGGCGCAGTGCCATGCCGAGGTCGAAGCAGCGCGCCTGCTAAACCACAAGGCAGCGGCCAACTTCGATGCAGGAAAGCCATATGGTAGCGAGGCCAATGCCGGCAAGCTGCTGGCTGCGCAGGCTGTGGCACGAGCCACCGAGCGTGCCATGCAGACTATGGGCGGCATGGGTTATGCCAAGGAGTACCACGTCGAACGCCTGTGGCGCGATTGCCGTCTGTTCCGGTTTGCGCCCATCTCGGAAGAGATGATCCTGAACTACATCGCGATGCATGACCTTGGCATGCCAAAGTCCTACTGAAGCGTGACGCCGCACTTCCATTCCATTTCCACATAGGAGATCAGTTCATGGTTTCGTTGAGCGCAGCGGTTCTTTATCACGCACGCACGACCCCGGATCAGCTGGCCATTGTCTACCGCGATCAACGCATCAGCTATGGAGAACTGGCCGGGCGGGTGTGCCTGTGCGCAGGCATGTTGCGCGAAAGCGGCATTGGCCCTGGGGACGTGGTGGCGCTGCTCATGAAAAACAGCAGCGCCTTTCTGGAGCTCGGGCTGGCAGTGAGCCACCTGGGCGCGGTGCTCCTGCCCATCAACTACCGCCTTGCCACGGAAGAGGTCGAATACATCCTCGACCACGCGCAAGCGAAATTCCTGTTCGTCGATGACGAGTTTGCCGCCACGGTTGAAAGTTTTTCTGCCAAACGCATCGTCGATCAGGCTGCGCAGTCCAACACCGACCATCTGGCCGGCCATGCAGCGCCTGTGCCTGCCGCCTATGCCAGCAAGCCCGACGCGCTTTACCGGCTGATGTACACGTCCGGGACGACCGACCGGCCGAAGGGCGTGATGCACACCTACGGCAACTGCTACTGGAAGAGTTTTGATCACATCATCCACCTTGGCCTGAACCGCGACGACCGCCTGCTGGTCGTCGGCCCGCTATACCACGTGGGGGCCTACGATCTTCCTGGCATTGCGGTGCTGCTTGTCGGCGGCACCTTGTTTGTTTTGCGTGATTTCGAACCGGACGCCGTGCTTGCCGCGATAGAGCGCGAGCGACTGACCTGTGGCTGGATGGCTCCGGTGATGTTGAATCGCGTGCTGGCCTATGCCGATCGGAGCCGCTTTGACGTGTCAAGTTTTAAATGGCTCATCGGCGGCGGGGAGCGAACGCCGGAAGAGCGCATTCGTGAATTCACGGCCCTGTTTCGTGCCGGGCGCTACATCGACGGCTACGGCCTGACAGAGACATGTTCCGGCGACACCCTTATGGAAGCGGGGATGGAGATCGTCAAGATCGGCTCGACCGGCCGATCCATGCCCCACGTCGCCATCGAGATTCGCGACCATAATGGCCGTTGCCTCCCCCACGGCGAGCAAGGCGAGATCTGCGTGCGCGGCCCTAAAGTCACGCCGGGCTACTGGCGGGCGCCCGACAAGACCAAGGCATCCTTCTTTGCTGACGACTGGTTTCGCACCGGCGACATCGGCTACCTGGATGCCGAAGGCTTCCTGTTCCTCACCGATCGCATGAAGGATATGATCATCAGCGGCGGGGAGAACATCGCGTCCTCAGAGGTCGAACGTGCGCTTTATCAGCTGCCTCAGGTCTCAGAGGCGGCAGTCATCGGCTTGCCCGACGAGCGCTGGGGCGAACGGGTGGTGGCGGTTGTTGCCCTCAATCCGGGCGCCAGCCTGTCGGAAGCCGAGATGGTGGCGCACTGCCGGTCGATATTGGCCGGGTTCAAGGTTCCCAAGCAGCTGATCATCAGGGAATCGCTCCCGAGAAACCCGTCTGGCAAGGTGCTTAAACGGCTGCTTCGTTCCGAACTCATTGTGCCCAGTCACCCATGAACTGACGTTCGGGATTGATCGATCAAATACAGTCAGGAGTTCAATATGCAACAGCAATTGGTGGTAGTTACCGGCGCGGCAAGTGGCATTGGTGAAGCCTGTGCCAGGGAGTTTTCCCGGCAAGGCGCCACGGTCGTCCTGGCAGATCGCGACCTCACCGGGGCGCAGCGCATTGCTACGGAGATTGGCGGTCATGCCGTCGTGATGGATATTGGCAGCGAACAGTCAGTCAAGGACGGCGCCGCCCACATCCTGGAAAAGATCGGGCCTGTGGACATCCTGGTAAACAGCGCAGGCGTATTGCAGCGGACCTTGCCGCCCAGCCAGCTGAGTATGAAAGAGTGGGACCTGGTTGCCAACGTGGACTTGCGCGGCACTTACCTGTGCTGCGCGGTGTTTGGAACTGCCATGTCGGAACGGGGACGCGGTGCCATCGTCAACATCGCGTCAGTCGCCGGGATGCGTTCCGGTCCCTTGCATTCGTACGGTCCAGCCAAGGCTGGTGTTATCAACCTGGGCGAGTGTCTGGCTGCCGAATGGGGCCCCAAAGGAGTCAGAGTCAATACGGTGTCCCCGGGTTTTACTGCCACGCCTGCCCTGCAGAAGGGAATCGCGAACCACACACTGGAGACCGAAAACATGTCACGTTCGACGGCATTGGGCCGGCTTGTGAACGCGGGTGAGATTGCTGCGGCTGTGTTTTTTCTTGCATCACCAGCCGCGTCTGCCATCACAGGAGTTAATTTGGCAGTTGATTGCGGATACTTGGTGGCAACGCCTTGGGTCAGTTACGGCGGTCTTCGGACAAGCTAGCACACGCTCGGGATGCCGGTCGACCAGACATTGAGTTTCCTGAAGCGGGAGACGATGCGCCGGAAATCTTTGCGTCTGCGAAATAGCCGCTGGGTAGAGACGCTTATGGGACCAGTGACCTATCTCCAAAGGATAACCAAGTAGCCCATGGATCAGAGCTAATTTCCCTATAAAGTCAGATGCTTTTTTTTGGCGTGCCACTAAGGCCGGACAGCGCCGTCGTGGAAAGGCTCACACCACATTCACAAGAGGTCCTCAATTGCCGCTTCCACCGCCCCAACCCAGAACTCACCTGCATACCCGTCACGTCGTTTTCCGGGGCTTTCGCCGCGAAGATCGCTTGTGGGATATTGAAGCCGAAATGCGCGACACGAAAGCCCAGGTCTTTGAGATCCCCGGAGAAGGGACCTGGCAGCCGGGTGAGCCTGTCCACAACATGGCGATCCGGGTGACGATCGACGATGCCTTGGTGGTGCGAGATATCGCTGTGGCTATGGACGGCGCGCCTCACCCTGAATGTCCGCAGGCCCAAGCACCCATGCAGACGATGATCGGATGCACCATGGGACCGGGGTGGCGGCAGGCTATCGAGCGGAACCTGGGTGGTACTCGGGGTTGCGCCCACCTCCGGGAACTCCTGTTCAACATGGCGACCGTCGCTTTCCAGACAATCCCGGAAAGCCTGCCCGCTGGTGCTGGCGAGAACCCGCCCTTCTATCTAGGCAAATGCATGGCTTGGGATTTCAATGGGTCCGTGGTCCAGCGCCATTATCCGGTCTTCGTGGGCTGGCAACCCAAGGCCAAGGCTGCGGACACCAAGTAGACTATCAACTGGAATTTCGCGTCGCGTCACAAGGCCAAGTGTGCCAATCAGTCTGGTCGAACCGTTGAAGTCAGATCCATTGACGCCCAATCCCTTATTCCGTTGCTGGCCAAAATGGGCGCTCCCTTGTCTGGATTCTTGGTGCTCGGTAACGACCAAGAAGGAATTGTCGCAGGCGTTGAACGCTGGATCTGCAATCACAGCAGTGGTCAACTGGCCCGGTGGAATGTAGCAATCACAGGTAAGTAATTATTCTTAAACAAAGTTCTGGCTCGAACTTTGTAAGGTTTAAGCTTTTCTTGGAGTTGAAGCACTATTTTTTGAGTTAAAAATGAACGGCATCGTGCGCCAAGATGTTTTCAGTCGCCTAAACCTGAAAAATCTCCCCTTTTAATATGGGCGGATTCAAAAGTGAAGTGCAACACCTGCCAACCTGTAAGGTCCGCAGATGCCAACCACCTCCTCGCACTATCACCAGCTCAAGCCTGAAGACCGCGTCACCATCGCCAGCCTAAGGCAGCAGAACCACAGCGTACGTGCAATTTCCCGGCAACTGCACCGCTCCCCGGCGACTATCAGCCGGGAACTGCAGCGCAATGCATCTTCATCTGGCTATGGCAGCGCACATGCCCAGTGCCAGTCCCTGCAGCGCAGACGCTGTGGCAGGCCAGCTATCAAGCTGCATCCCGAGTCGATCCTGTCCTCCCTGGTGATCCATCTGCTGCGGCTGCGCTGGTCGCCCGAGCAGATTGCCCTGACACTGGCGCGCTTGTATCCCCCCGGCCATGAACACTGCGTGTCACACGAAACCATCTACAACTGCATCTATGCCATGCCCATGGGTGAGCTGCGCAAAGAATTGATCGCCACCCTGCGCCACGCCCACAACAAGCGGCTGCCGCGCAGCAAGGGCAAGGACCGCAGAGG
Organism: Acidovorax sp. GW823-FHT02H02; assembly: GCF_058797075.1. Taxonomy (NCBI): domain Bacteria; kingdom Pseudomonadati; phylum Pseudomonadota; class Betaproteobacteria; order Burkholderiales; family Comamonadaceae; genus Acidovorax; species Acidovorax sp. GW823-FHT02H02. Next base: position 19,262 of record NZ_JBXAJH010000027.1, read on the forward strand.
CCAGATTCCCGACATGCTGAGCATCCATGTGCGCCCGCCCGAGATCGAAGACCGCCAGTTTCCCGGGCACTGGGAAGGTGATCTCATCAAGGGAGAAGGCAATGCCAGCGCAGTCGGGACCTTGGTGGAACGCACCAGCCGGCTGGTGATGCTGGTCAAGCTGCCTGAGTTCAAACCCGCTAGTGCCACCAACGTCTTGCAGGCCTTCACGGACAAGCTGCTGGGCATTGCGCAGCCGATGCGGTTGAGCATGACGTACGACCAGGGCCGGGAGATGTCCATGCACAAGAAACTCAGTGAGCAAACCGGCATTGCCGTGTACTTCTGTGATCCGCATAGCCCTTGGCAAAGAGGCTCCAACGAGAACATGAATGGCCTGGTGCGCCAGTACCTGCCCAAGGGGACGGATCTGAGCATCTACAGCCAGGAGCAGCTCGATGCGATTGCCGATGAAATCAACAACCGACCAAGGAAGGGACTGGGAGTACGATCACCGCTGGCGGTATACCGCGAACTGCTCGTGAACAGCCCGCAGCACTCCACCCTCATTCACTGAAATCCAGGGTGTTGCACTTCACTTTTGAATCCGCCATGAATGATAACGAATAGATGCTATGTGGGACTACTCAATCGAAGACTACTCAACCGGCAAAGGTTGAGCTAAAAAAGAGGTTTCAAACTTCCGCTGCAAAGGAGAATTGAAATGTCCAGCTTCCACACAGTCCTGCATGGCGAGGGTACGCCGCTTCTGGCTGAGTTGTACATGAGCTTCGAGCTCAGTGACAAGAAGTGGCAGTTGACGCTGAGCGATGGCCGCCGAGGTCCGAGCCGATACGCTGTGAACGCCGGCGACACAACCGCCGTCGCGCAGTGCATAGCCAAGGCCAGGGAGCGCTGCAAACTCCAGCCGCACGCCAAAGCGCATTCGTGCTACGAAGCCGGGCGCGACGGCTGGTGGCTGCACCGCTGGCTGCTTGAGCAGGACGTCGACAATATCGTGGTCGACTCCGCCAGCATCGAGGTGAACCGGCACGCCAGGCGTGCCAAGACCGACCGGCTCGACGGCGACAAGCTGCTCTCGATGCTGCTTCGCCACCACGCGGGCGAGCGTGTGTGGTCGGTGCTGCACGCGCCATCGGCTGAGGATGAGGACGCCCGGCGCGCGCACCGCGAACTGGCACGGCTGTCGAAGGAACAAACCGCTCACAGCAACCGCATCGCTTCGCTGCTGGTGCTGCACAACCTGCGCCCCCACATCACTATCGGCGGGCGCGACTGGGCGCGCTGGTGGGCCGATCATGGGGAGCAGGTGCCGCCGGTGTTGCGCGCCGAGATCGAGCGCGAAAGCGCCCGTCTTGCGCTGGTCAGGCAGCATGCCAGGACGCTGGAGGCCGAACAGCGTCAGGAGCTGGCCGATGGCAAGCAGCCGCTGGTGACGCAGCTGGCCCAGCTGCGCGCCATCGGACCGAAGGGTGCCTGGGTGCTGGTCAAGGAGCTGTTCGGCTGGAGACGCTTTGCCAACCGGCGCGAACTGGCCGGCTGCCTGGGACTGGCGCCCACGCCCTACGCCAGCGGCGACAGCCAGGTCGAGCAGGGAATCAGCAAGGCGGGCAACAAGCGGGCGCGCGCTTTGCTGGTCGAGCTGTCTTGGTGCTGGCTGCGGCTGCAGCCCGACAGTGCCTTGAGCCAGTGGTTCAATCGGCGCTTTGCGGCAGGGGGCAAGCGCATACGTCGGGTGGGCATCGTGGCGCTGGCCCGGCGTCTGGCCATTGCGCTGTGGCGCTACCTCGAACATGGCGAGATCCCCGGCGGGGCGATTCTTAAACCAGCCGCCGTCTGAGGGCAGGCCCCCTTGGCTCGAACACATGGCTTGACATGAAGCGCATCATGATGATCAAAGGTCGACGCGCCCGCGATAAACGCGGGTCACAACACCGTGACTGTTGGCGCCGACCGAAAACTGACCATCTAGAAGTCGAAGGGGGTGCGGATAAAAACTTGGACTGGTTTTATGCCGCAAGTCCAAGACTCACCCTGTATTCGATCGGACTGAGGGC
>NZ_JBXAJH010000028.1:0-17964 GCF_058797075.1 Acidovorax sp. GW823-FHT02H02
GTAGGTCATCGTCAGGCTCTTACAGCCCAGTAACGCCCCGCTCAAATTTTGAGTGGGGCGTTTCTGCTTTCAGCGCCCAGTTTTCACTCCCAATACGCACATCGCCAGAGCCGTCTGTCTCGCACCAGTCTTTGCGCTGCATAGTCTTGTGGCATAGATGGGGTCAATTGCGCTACGATTGACGTTTACGTAAACGTTGAAAACGTGTTGCACTGAAATGCAGGTGGCGACCTTGCGAAAAACTACCGTGCAGCATTGCTCTACCATGGCCTCTACCTACACCATTAGCGACCTCGCGAAAGAGTTTGATCTGACAACGCGTGCCATACGCTTTTATGAAGACATGGGCTTGTTGCAGCCTGAGCGCAATGGGCCGGCAGGCCGCAGTCGCGTGTACAGCCCGAGGGACCGCACGCGGCTGCGGTTGACGTTGCGGGCAAAGCGCCTTGGCTTGTCGTTGAGCGAGGCCAAGGAGATCATCGACCTCTACGACAGCCCGCGCGATACGGGTGTGCAGCTGCAAAAGTTCCTGGATGTGCTGGTGGTGCACCGGCGGCAGCTGGAAGATCAGATGGCTGATCTGCAGGCCAACCTGGAAGAGGTCCGGGAACACGAGAAGGAAGCGCGCGCCCTGCTGCTGAAAACAGAAGGGAAAAATGGTTGATAATTAACGTTTACGTAAACGTCAATCAGGAGACCGTGTGAGCACCCCACTTTTCGATGTCCAGACGCCCACTTACGCGGCGCGGGTGCATGAGAGTTTTGCGCGCCAGGGCGCCATGCAGACGCTCGGCGCCCGCCTGGGACTGGTTGCTCCCGGTGCGGTGGATATCGAAATGGATTGGGCCGCTGGTCTGACCCAGCAGCACGGATTTCTGCATGCGGGCATGGTGGCCACGGCCCTGGATTCCGCTTGTGGCTATGCCGGATTCACCCTGATGGCAGCAGATGCGGCGGTTCTTACCATCGAGTTCAAGATCAATCTTCTGGCCCCGGCGCGCGGTGAGCGGTTTCGCATGGAGGGGCGGGTGCTCAAGCCGGGGCGCACGATCACCGTTTGCGAGGGGCGCGCCTATGCACTCGAAGGCACGCAAGAGAAGCTGGTGGCCACCATGGGCTGCACCTTGATGGCCGTTACGGGCCGCGAAAACATCCGCCACTGAACTGCAACACCATTCCACCGATCCGAGGAGACATTCATGAGCATGCCCGCCACCATTCCAGGCCTCAATTTCCAGTTGGGAGAAGACATCGACGCATTGCGGGACGCGGTCCGCGATTTCGCGCAGGCGGAAATCGCGCCACGCGCAGCCGAGATCGATCGCAGCGACCAGTTCCCTATGGATCTGTGGCGCAAGATGGGTGAACTGGGCGTGCTGGGTATCACCGTGCCCGAGCAATACGGTGGTGCGGCCATGGGTTACCTGGCCCACATGGTGGCCATGGAGGAAATTTCCCGCGCCAGCGCTTCGGTGGGCCTCTCCTACGGCGCGCACAGCAACCTGTGCGTGAACCAGATCAACCGCAACGGCAACGAGGCGCAGAAGGCCAAATACCTGCCCAAGCTCATCAGCGGCGAACATGTGGGCGCGCTGGCCATGAGCGAGCCCGGCGCTGGCTCCGACGTGATCAGCATGAAGCTCAAGGCCGAGGACAAGGGCGGTTACTACCTGCTCAACGGCAACAAGATGTGGATCACCAACGGTCCGGATGCCGACACGCTGGTGGTCTACGCCAAGACAGAGCCCGAGATGGGCGCGCGCGGGGTCACGGCATTCCTGATCGAAAAGGGCATGCCTGGTTTCAGCATTGCGCAAAAGCTCGACAAGCTGGGCATGCGCGGCAGCCATACGGGCGAGCTGGTGTTCCACAACGTCGAGGTGCCCGCGGCCAACGTGCTGGGGGGCTTGAACATGGGCGCCAAGGTGCTGATGAGCGGGCTGGACTACGAGCGCGCGGTGCTCACCGGCGGCCCGCTGGGCATCATGCAGTCCGTCATGGACAACGTGATCCCCTACATCCACGACCGCAAGCAGTTCGGCCAGAGCATCGGTGAATTCCAGCTCATTCAGGGCAAGGTGGCCGACATGTACACCGTGCTGCAAGCAGGACGCTCATTTGCCTACACTGTGGCCAAGAATCTCGACATGCTGGGCGCCGACCATGTGCGCCAGGTACGCAAGGATTGCGCCAGCGTGATCCTGTGGTGCGCCGAAAAGGCCACCTGGATGGCGGGCGAGGGTGTGCAGGTGTTTGGTGGCAATGGCTATATCAACGAATATCCGCTGGGCCGCCTGTGGCGCGATGCCAAGCTGTACGAGATCGGTGCCGGCACCAGCGAAATTCGCCGCATGCTGATCGGCCGCGAGCTTTTCGCCGAAACCTGCTGATTTCCCTTTTTTCACTCACCTGTCAAGGACAGCATGCCCTCATCCGTCGAAGACCTGTTTGTTCACAACCGCGCCTGGGCTGCCCAGATGGAGCGCGAGAGGCCTGGCTTTTTCACGGGCCTGATGGCCCAGCAAAAGCCCAAATACATGTGGATCGGGTGCTCGGACAGCCGCGTACCCGCCAACCAGATCACAGGCCTGGAGCCTGGTGAAATTTTCGTGCACCGCAACGTGGCCAACGTGGTGGTGCCCACTGACTTGAACTGCCTGTCCACCATCCAGTACGCGGTGGACCAACTGCATGTAGAGCACCTCATGGTGGTGGGGCACTACGGCTGCGGCGGTGTGCTGGCGGCGCTGGAGGGCATGCGCGTGGGCCTGGCCGACAACTGGATCCGCCATGTGCAGGACGTACGCGATCGCCACCGTGACCTGATTGCCGCCACCGCCCCCGAGTGGCGTCACGATGTGCTGTGCGAACTCAATGCCATCGAGCAGGTGGTCAACATCGCACAGACCACGGTGATGCTGGACGCATGGGGCCGTGGGCAAAAGGTGACATTGCACGGCTGGTGCTATGGCCTCAAAGACGGGCTCATCAACAACCTGCACATGACCGTCGACAGCACCGAAGGGCTGGATTCGCTCTACAAGGCCGCGATTGCCGGAGTGGCTGCCGTCAAAAGGCAGTAGCCCGGCAACGCCTGCTCGCCTGTACTGCGACGGTTGAGACCCCGCCATGTTTCCGCAACGGCTGGATGCCCCGCAGGCCTACGGCATCGCCAAGGCCATGATGGACGGGTTCAACCGCCATTACCGGCTGTTCCGCACCGAGTCCGCGCGGGCCAAGCACCGCTTTGAAACCGCCGACTGGCACGGCCAGCAGCGGGCGCAGCGCGAGCGCATCGAGTTCTACGACCTGCGCGTGAAGGAGTGCGTGCGCCGGCTCGAAAAGGAATTCAGCGCCGGCGCGCAGCCCATGGACGTGTGGCACCAGATCAAGCTGCACTACATCGGGCTGCTGGTCAACCACCACCAGCCCGAGCTGGCCGAGACCTTTTTCAACTCGGTCACCACCAAGATCCTGCACCGCACACATTTCCACAACGATTTCATCTTTGTGCGGCCTGCGGTCAGCACCGAATACATCGAAAACGACGAACCCGCCGCGCGCCCCACCTACCGGGCCTACTATCCCTCGCGCGACAACCTGGTGGACACACTGCACCGCATCATCGACAACTTCCAGCTCCAGCGGGAGTTTGTGGATCTGGCGCGCGATGCCGGTTGCGTGGTGAACGCGATGCGCGGCCGGCTCGACAAGGTCAGGCTCCGCACCAACTTCCAGATCCAGGTGCTCAGCAGTCTGTTCTACCGCAACAAGGGCGCGTATGTGGTGGGCAAGATCATCAACGGCTTCAACGAGGTGCCATTTGCGCTGCCCATCCTGCACGACGACAGCGGCAGGCTGTTCATCGACGCCGCGCTGTTCGGCGAAGACGACCTGCAGATGCTGTTCAGCTTTGCGCGCGCGTACTTCATGGTGGACATGGAGGTGCCCAGTGCCTATGTGCAGTTCCTGCGCAGCCTCATGCCGCGCAAACCGCGCGCCGAGATCTACAACGCGCTGGGCCTGGCCAAGCAGGGCAAGACGCTGTTCTACCGCGACTTCCTCTACCACCTCCAGCACTCGACCGACCAGTTCCGCATTGCGCCCGGCATCAAGGGCATGGTGATGCTGGTGTTCGACCTGCCGAGCTTTCCGTATGTGTTCAAGCTCATCAAGGACTACTTTCCGCCGCCCAAAGACACTACGCGCGAGCAGATCAAGGCCAAGTACCTGCTGGTCAAGCAGCACGACCGCGTGGGCCGCATGGCCGACACGCTCGAATACAGCGAGGTGGCTTTTCCGCGCGACCGGTTTGACGATGCACTGATTGCCGAGATCGAAAAGTTTGCTCCGAGCCAACTGGAGATCAGCGACCGCGATGGCGATGGACAGACCGAGGTCATCATCAAGCACCTCTATATCGAGCGGCGCATGATTCCGCTCAACCTCTACCTGCAGGAAGCCTTTGATACGGGCCTGGCCGATCCGCGTGCCTACCGGCAGATGGAGCGCAGCGTGATCGAGTATGGCAACGCCATCAAGGACCTGGTGGCCGCCAACATCTTCCCCGGCGACATGCTCTGGAAGAACTTCGGCGTCACGCGCAATGGCAAGGTGGTTTTCTACGACTACGACGAGATCGAATACCTCACCGACTGCCATTTCCGCCGCGTGCCCACGCCGCGCAACGAAGAGGAAGAGATGAGCGGCGAGGTCTGGTACAGCGTGGGCCCGCACGATGTGTTTCCCGAAACCTTCGGCCCTTTTCTGCTCGGCAACGACGCCGTGCGCGCCGTGTTCATGCGGCACCACGCCGATCTGCTCGACGTGGCGTTCTGGCAGGCGCACAAGGAGCGCATCCAGGCCGGCCATGTGTACGACGTTTTCCCTTACGACCCCGAGCGGCGCTTCCCGCATGCCGCCCATTGACCATCACGCATTCCCCTCAAACCGAAGGAGCCTCCCCATGTCTGTATCCCACCAAGACCCCATCGTCATCGTCGGCGCCGCACGCACCCCCATGGGTTCGCTGCAGGGCGATTTTTCCAGCCTGGCTGCGCATGACCTGGGTGGAGCCGCCATCCGGGCGGCCATCGAGCGCGCCGGCGTGTCGCCCGACGCCGTGGGCGAAGTGCTGTTCGGCAACTGCCTGATGGCGGGCCAGGGCCAGGCGCCCGCGCGCCAGGCGGCGTTCAAGGGCGGGCTGCCCAAGGAGGCGGGCGCCGTCACTTTGAGCAAGATGTGCGGCTCGGGCATGAAGGCCGCGATGTTCGCGCACGACATGCTGCTGGCCGGCACGCACGATGTGATGGTGGCGGGCGGCATGGAAAGCATGACCAATGCCCCCTACCTGCTGCAAAAGGGCCGCGGCGGCTACCGTCTGGGCCATGACCGCATCTTCGACCACATGATGCTCGACGGCCTGGAAGACGCTTACGAGCCCGGTCGCTCCATGGGAACCTTTGGCGAAGACTGTGCCGCCAAGTACCAGTTCACGCGCGCGCAGCAGGACGCCTTTGCCACGGCCAGCGTGCAGCGCGCCAAGGCCGCCACCGAGTCGGGTGCGTTCGCGGCCGAGATCGTGCCGGTGACCGTCAAGACCCGCGCGGGCGAGACCGTGGTCTCGGTGGACGAAGGGCCGGCGAAGGTCAAGCTCGACAAGATCGCCACGCTCAAGCCCGCCTTCAAGAAGGACGGCACCATCACCGCGGCCTCCAGCTCCAGCATCAACGACGGCGCTGCCGCGCTGGTGATGATGCGCGAGTCCACCGCGAAAAAACTTGGCTGCAAGCCCCTGGCCCGCATAGTGAGCCACGCCACGCACGCGCAGGAGCCCGAGTGGTTCGCCACCGCGCCGCTGGGCGCCACGCAGAAGGCGCTGGCCAAGGCCGGCTGGGCCGTGGGCGACGTGCAGCTGTGGGAGATCAACGAAGCCTTTGCCGTGGTGCCCATGGCGCTCATGAAGGAGCTGGACCTGCCGCACGACAAGGTCAATGTGAATGGCGGCGCCTGCGCGCTGGGCCACCCCATCGGCGCCAGCGGCGCGCGCATCATGGTCACGCTGATCCATGCGCTCCAGGCGCGCGGCCTTACCAAGGGCCTGGCCACGCTGTGCATTGGTGGCGGCGAGGCCACGGCCGTTGCCCTGGAGCTGATCTGATCTCCCGAAAACACGGCGGCTGGCGCTTGCTGTAAAAGCGCTTGCGGCTATTTTCTGCGGGAAGACTGCCGTTGTCAGGGCGTCATGGGCCGGCGCTAAACTCGCGCGCCATGACCATGATGTTCAGACTTCTGCCGGCCCGGCGCCACGCCCGTTCCATGCCGCTGGCGCTGCTGCTGGTGGCCGCCGCGCCCTGGCGCGTGGCGGCACAAGCCGTGGAGGCGCCTGCGGTCCCACCCCCCGTGGCGTGGCACGCGCAAGCCACCTGGGCCTGGCAGGCCAAGCCGGCCTTTGCTGCGCCCTACACCGGCCCCAACAGCCTGGTTCCGGGTCGGGAAAAGTCCTACTCGTTCACGACCACCGGCGATCTGGGCGTGCGCCTTTGGCAGGGGGCCGAGGCCCACTTCAACCCCGAAGCTGCGCAGGGCGTGCCGCTGTCGCACCTGACGGGTGCCGGCGGGCTGTCCAACGGCGAACTGGCCCGCACCTCGGGAGCGAACCTGTCGGTGTACCGGGCGCGCATGTTCGTGCAGCAGCGCTGGGCGACCGGTGGTGACGCCGAAACCATCCCCGCCGATTTCAACGAACTGGGCGGGGCATCGCGCACGAGTCGCTGGACGGTGCGCGCAGGGGCTTTCTCGCTGCTCGACTACTTTGACAACAATCCTTACGCCAAAGACCCGCGAGAGCAGTTCTTCAACTGGTCTTTCCTCACGCATGGCGCCTGGGACTACGCAGCGGATGCCCGGGGTTACTCGGTGGGGGCCATGATCGAATACCGCACCAGCACCTGGGCCGTGCGCGCCGCCCGCATGGAGTTGCCGCGCGAATCCAACGGTCTGGCACTCGACAGCCATTGGCGCCAGCACTACGGAGACCAGCTGGAGGTGGAGTCCGATCTGCCGGTGTCGGTGCCTGCTGGCCCATTGCGCGCGCGCCTGCTGGTGTACCGGAACCGGGCGGTGATGGGGCGCTTTGACGATGCCCTCGCCCTGGGTGGTACGCCGGATGTGGCATGGGTGCGCCGCGCGCAAAGCAAGACCGGCTGGGGGGTGACGCTGGAGGCGCCCCTGGGCGAGGAGGCCGGCCTGTTCCTGCGTGCCAGCCGAAACAATGGCCAGTCTGAAACCTATGCATTTACCGAGATAGACCAGCAGCTGTCGCTGGGGGGGCAGTTCACCGGCGCCACGTGGGGCCGCAGCAAAGACCGCTGGGGCGTGGCCTGGGCGGCCAATGGCCTGTCGCGCCCGCACCGCAGCTATCTGGCGGCGGGCGGCCAGGGCTTCTTTCTGGGCGATGGCCGGCTCAACTATGGCCCCGAGCAGGTGCTCGAAGCCTATTACCGCTGGACCTTGCCTGATGTGGTTACTTCGGCGGGCACGCTGCGGTCGGCATTCTCGCTGGGGGCTCAGCACCTGGTCCACCCCGGCTACAACCGCGACCGGGGGCCGGTACAGGTGTACTCGCTGCGCTGGCACAGCGAATTCTGACGTCGGGCACCGCCGCCGGGTTGGGCCTGATAATTGACGTTTACGTCAATGCGGGGCTCCCGCCGCCCCTTGAGCACCATCCCGGAACCACAGATGCTGTCGAACCGAGCACAGGAAGTGATCCGCGACGCCATGCGCGCCATCGCCCAGGACCCCTCTGGCCCCGTGCCGCCGGGGGACTGGGCGACGCGTGATGGGATGGAGCTCATGGCACCTCATTGGATCGCTTTTAACGTTGGATCGGCAGGCGCTAGAACCCTGTTTTTCTCAAATTTCTGAACCATGAAATCCATACTCATCATCGGCGCATCGCGCGGCATTGGACTGGAGCTGGTGCGCCAATACGCCGAGGCGGGCCGCCGCGTGATTGCCACCGTGCGCGACGACGCCGGCCGCGAGCGCGTGCAGGCCCTGGGCGCCGAGGCGCTCACTGTGGATGTGGCCAACCCTGCCAGCGTGAGCGGGTTGGCCTGGCAGCTCGATGGCGAGAAGATCGAGACCGCCTGGTATGTGGCAGGCGTGATTCACCGTCCGGACGCACTCACGCCCCCCACGCAGCAGGACTTTGATGCCGTCATGCACATCAATGTGCTGGGCGCCATGCAGGCTATTCCGCAAGTGGCGCCGCGGGTGGCCGAGGCGCAGGGCGTGTTTGCGTTCCTGTCCTCGTCCATGTCACAGATCGGCAGCGTGCCGGGCAGCGACTCGTGGCTCTACCGCACCAGCAAGGCCGCGCTGAACATGGCAGTGGCGGCGGCCCAGCACAGCTACCCGCACGCGACGCTCATCACCATCGACCCCGGCTGGGTGCAGACCGACATGGGCGGCGTGGGCGCTGCCCTGACCGTGCAAGACAGTGTGCGCGGCCTGCGCGCCACCGTGGCCGGTGCCACTGCCGCCGACAGGGGGCGCCTGCTGCACCACGACGGCCGCCGCGCCGCGCACTGGTAAATTTCTCTGAACAACGACCTCTGGAGACATCCCCCATGCTGCTGACCCAAGACCAGGAAATGATCCGCGACGCCGTGCGCGACTTTGCCCAGACCGAACTCTGGCCCCATGCCGCCCGCTGGGACAAGGAACACCATTTCCCCAAGGAGGCCCACCAGGGCCTCGCAGCCCTCGGGGCCTACGGTATCTGCGTACCCGAAGAGTTTGGCGGCGCCCATCTCGACTACCTCACGCTCGCCCTGGTGCTCGAAGAAATCGCAGCCGGTGATGGCGGCACCAGCACTGCCATCAGCGTCACCAACTGCCCGGTCAACGCCATCCTCATGCGCTATGGCAATGCCCAGCAAAAGCGCGACTGGCTCACACCCTTGGCCCGGGGCGAAATGCTCGGGGCGTTTTGCCTGACCGAGCCGCATGTGGGCTCCGACGCCTCCGCACTGCGCACGACCGCGGCGCGCCAGGGCGAGGAATACGTGATCAACGGCGTCAAGCAGTTCATCACCAGCGGCCAAAACGGCCATGTGGCCATCGTCATCGCCGTGACCGACAAGGGCGCCGGCAAGAAGGGCATGAGCGCCTTCCTCGTGCCTACCAGCAACCCCGGTTACGTGGTGGCGCGGCTCGAAGACAAGCTGGGCCAGCATTCCAGCGACACGGCGCAGATCAACTTCGACAACTGCCGCATCCCGGCCGAGAACCTCATTGGCGCCGAGGGCGAGGGCTACAAGATCGCGCTCGGTGCCCTGGAGGGCGGCCGCATCGGCATCGCCGCGCAAAGCGTGGGCATGGCGCGCAGCGCGTTCGATGCGGCGCTGGCGTACTCGAAGGAGCGCGAAAGCTTCGGCCAGCCCATCTTCCACCACCAGGCCGTGGGCTTTCGCCTGGCCGACTGCGCCACGCAGATCGAGGCCGCACGCCAGCTCATCTGGCACGCCGCCGCGCTGCGCGACGCGGGCCGACCTTGCCTGAAAGAAGCCGCCATGGCCAAGCTGTTCGCCAGCGAGATGGCCGAGCGCGTGTGCAGCGCCGCCATCCAGACGCTGGGCGGCTACGGCGTGGTCAATGACTTCCCGGTGGAGCGCATCTACCGCGACGTGCGCGTGTGCCAGATCTACGAGGGCACGAGCGACGTGCAGAAGATCATCATCCAGCGCGCGCTGGCCTGATGGTTGGCGAAAACTTGCTCCCAGATAAATAGCTGCAGGTGCTTTATGGACAAGCGCCAGGGGCCAAAAATCACCTGAATCCTGCCGGCATCACCCCCGGCGCTTGAGCACCACCGTGATCTGCCCATTGGTCTCGATGGTGGCGCGCTCCACCTCGTGCGCGTCCAGGCAACCACCCGCGCGCAGCACAAACTCCCACCACGGCACGCTCATCGCGAACATCGGCATCTCCCTGGCATGCGGCGGCGGCTGCCGCGCTGGCTGCAGTCTACGTTCAATAATCGACCTGTTTTCTTGCCCGCACAGCAACGCCATGCCCCAGCCCTCGACCCCCTTGCCATGCCCCTGTGGCGCCCTGTCGCCCCGGCGCACCCCGCTGGCCTATGCCGACTGCTGCGGCCGCTATGTGGAGCATTTCGATGCCACGCCCGCGCCCGACGCCGAGCGGCTGATGCGCTCGCGCTACAGCGCCTTCGTGCGGGAGCGGGGCGACTACCTGCTGGCCACCTGGCACGCCAGCCAGCGCCCGGCCACGCTCGCGTTCGAGCCCGGGGCGCACTGGCTGGGCCTGGAGGTGCGCAGCCATCGCGTGCTGGATGCCGACCACGCCGAGGTCGAGTTTGTGGCCCGCTACCGCGTGGCCGGGCGCGCCGTGCGCCTGCATGAAAAGAGCCGTTTCGTGCGCGAAACCGGGCGCTGGTACTACGTGGATGGCGACAGCCGCTGATTTCCAACCAAAATGGCCTGAAACCACTATCAGTAAAGCGCCTGAAACGATGAAATTTGAAGCGATCCTGTTCGACTGCGATGGTGTGCTGGTGGACAGCGAACCCATCACCAACGGCGTGCTCTGCACCATGCTCAACGAGGCCGGCTGGGCCATCAGCCCCGCAGAGTGCATGCGGGTTTTCATCGGCAAGACGGTGCGCAGCGAGGCCGCGCGCATAGCGGCGCACACCGGCCGCCCGCTCACCGACGCCTGGATGGCCGCGTTCTACGCGCGCCGCAACGCCCGGCTGGAGGCCGAGCTGCAGGCCATCGAAGGCGCGGTGGAGGCGGTGCGCGCCGTCCATGCGCGGCTGCAGGGGCGCATCGCCTGCGCCTCGGGGGCTGATCGCTTCAAGGTCGAGATGCAGCTGGACAAGGTGGGCCTGGCGCCGTATTTTGCCGGCCGCATCTTCAGCGGCCACGAAATGCCGGCCACCAAGCCCGCACCCGACGTGTACCTGGCAGCGGCCGCCGCCGTGGGCGTGCCGCCCGCGCGCTGTCTGGTGGTCGAAGACACGGTGACCGGCGTCGCTGCCGGCGTGGCCGCGGGCGCCACGGTGGTGGGCTACAGCCCGTCGCCCGTGGGCCATGGCTCGCCCGCGGCGCTGCGCGCGGCCGGCGCCGTGCATGTGATGGCCGACATGGGCGAGCTGCCGGCGCTGCTGGACGGGGGCACCTTGCACGGCCTGGCGCAGACGCGGCACACTGGGGCCGCTTGAACGTTTTCACTTCCAAGGAGCATTCCATGCAACGACGCCAATTCCAGACTTCCGGCCTGGCCGCCCTGGTCCTGCTGGCCACCACGCGGGCGCAGGCGCTGTCGCTCGGTGATCTGAGCAATGCCGACGCCAGCAGCGGCGTCAAGGCCGCGCTGGAGCAGGGCGCGCTGGCGGCCGTGGGCCTGCTGGGTCAGTCGGGCGGTTTTTTGAACAACCCCAAGGTGCGCATCCCGTTGCCGGGCTACCTGGAGGACGCCGCCAAACTGATGAAGAAATTCGGCCAGGGCCAGCGCATCGAAGAGCTGGAGACCTCCATCAACCGCGCCGCCGAGGCCGCCGTGCCCTTGGGCAAGGACCTGCTGGTCGGCGCCGTGCGCAGCATGACGGTGACCGACGCCAAGAACATCCTGACCGGCGGCGACACCTCGGTGACGCAGTTCTTTTCTGAAAAGACCCGCGCTCCACTGGGCCAGAAGTTCCTGCCCGTGGTCACCCAGGCCACGCAGAAAGTGGGCCTGGCCCAGCAGTACAACGCCTTCGCCGGCAAGGCGGCGGGCTTTGGGCTGGTGAAGAAGGAAGACGCCACCATAGAGCAGTACGTGACCGGCAAGACGCTGGACGGCCTGTTCCTGGTGATTGGCGAGGAGGAGCAGAAGCTGCGCCAGAATCCGGCCGCGGCGGGCAGCGCCATCCTGAAGAAGGTGTTTGGGGCGCTGAAGTAGGCCCTGGTTCGATGAATCGCCGCATCGATGCCTACAGCCTGCGCCTGTTCGCCGCTGCGGCGCAGGAGGGTTCCATCGTGCGCGCGGCGGCGCGCGAGCACATTGCGCCCTCGGCGCTGAGCCGCCGGTTGGTGGATCTGGAACATGCGTTTGGCACCCCGCTGCTGGTGCGCTCCCCCCGTGGCGTGGTGCTGACGGACGCGGGCCAGCTGGTGTTCGGGCGCGGGCTGCAAATTGACCGCGAGCTGCAGCAGCTGGCGCGCGAGGTGCAGTCGCTCGGCGGGCGCGTGGCGGGCAATGTGCGCGTGTGGGCCAACATGTCGGCCGTGGTGGGTTTTCTGCCCGAGCGCCTCCAGGCCCTGCTGGCGCAGTACCCCGATGTGCGGGTGTCGCTGCACGAGCAGGACACGCCCGAGGTGGTGCGCGCCTGTCTGGACGACCGCGCTGACGTCGGCCTGGGGGTGCACACCGAGGTGCCGCAGAGCATCGAGCGCTGGCATTTCGCCAGCGACCCGCTGCTGGTGGTGCTGCCACGCGGGCATGGGCTGGCGCGCAGGCGGGCTGTGCGCTTTGCCGAGGCCATGGCCTACCCCTTGATCGGCGTGCGCAGCGGCGGCTCGCTGGACCGCTTTGTCCATGCACAGGCTTTTGCCGCGGGCCAGCCCCTGCAGATGGCGGTGTCGGTCAGCAGTTTTGATGCGGTGTGTCGCATGGTCGAGGCGGGCATGGGCATTGCGATCATTCCGCACAGCGCCGCGGCCGCCTACGCCGGAAGCCGCCGTTTCGTGCGCCGTCCGCTGGACGAACCCTGGGCTGCGCGCGAGCTGTGCATCTACGCGCCGCGCAAGACGCCCCGGCTGCGCTCGGTGCAGGCCGTCATCGAGGCGTGGCGCGGTTGATGCCGCCGTGCGCACGGTGAGGGTTTCCTGGGATCACGCAAAACGCGCGACCCCCTGTGCCGAAATGGCGCTTGGCAGCGGGGCCTCGGGCTGCCCATCATGCGGCCATGTCCCATGAAGAACCATCGATCCGCCTGAGCGGCCCCATCCTGTATCTGTGCGCCTCGGCCGAGCGCATGGCGCGCCAGATGGCGGGCGAGCGCCTGTCGCTGGTGGATGCCGGGGCCTTGCGCGACGACGTGTCGACCGACGAGATCACGCCGCTGCCCATCCTGACGCACTACGACGACGCGCTGGGCCGCTACCCCTACACCGGCTTCCAGGCCGGCGGCAGCCTGCCGGTGCGTGCCAACGCCATCCGCGAAGGCGGCTTCAGCGTGGTGGTGGCGGGCAAGCGCTATGGCAAGGGCTCGTCGCGAGAGCACAGCCCCGCAGCGGAAAAGCTGGCGGGCGTGCGCCTGGTGATCGCCGAGAGCTTTGAGCGCATCTACCGCCAGAATGCCGACAACATTGGTCTGTTCACATCCACCGACTTCAGCCTCGTCGGGCGCATCGAGCGCGGCGAGGCCATCGCCATCGGGGACCTGGTGCAGGGGCGCGATGCATTGGCGGCCGCCATCTTGAAGAGCGGCGGCCTGCTGCCATTCGGCCAGCGCTGGATGCGCGACGTGGCGCTGGCACCTGCGC
Source organism: Acidovorax sp. GW823-FHT02H02 (assembly GCF_058797075.1). NCBI lineage: Bacteria > Pseudomonadati > Pseudomonadota > Betaproteobacteria > Burkholderiales > Comamonadaceae > Acidovorax > Acidovorax sp. GW823-FHT02H02. Next base: position 13,563 of record NZ_JBXAJH010000028.1, read on the forward strand.
TGGCGGGCGGTGCGCCGCGCACGCTGTTCGAAAAAATCATTGCACGCCACGCCCTGCGCACCGAGCTGACCGAGCCGCACCCCGCGCCGGGTGCCGGCGCGTTTGTGCGCGCCGACTGGCGCTTCATCCACGAGTACTACACCGGCATGGCCGCGCACATGCTGCACGCCACGTTCGGCGAACCGCTGGTGCTGCACGCCCCCGAGTCCGTGGTGGTGTTTGAGGACCACACCTCCTATGTGAAGGAAAGCCCCGCGCATGTGCGCGCCGGGCTGGTGCCCAATGTGCAGCGCATGGTCGAGGCGCAGCGGGCTTTCGCCGCGCGCTACGGCCTGCGCACGCACCGCACGCTGACCGAAGACGAGGCCGCACGCGGTGATGGTGGCCAGAGCGCAGGCATCTCGCACGCCATGGTGGCCGAGCATTACGCGCTGCCCGGGCAGGTGGTGGTGGGCACCGATTCGCACACGCCGCACAGCGGCGCGCTGGGCTGCGTGGCATTCGGCGTGGGCACGACCGACATGGCCAATGCCTTCGTCACGGGCGCCGTGCGGCTCACCGTGCCGCAGTCGCTGCAGGTGGTGCTGGACGGTTGCCCGGCGCCCGGCGTCACGGCCAAGGACATCGTGCTGCACCTGCTGGCGCAGCCCTACATCCGCGAGGGCGGTGGGCTGGGCAAGGTGTTCGAGTTTTGCGGCACGGCCATTGCCCACCTGGCCACCGACGAGCGCGCCACGCTGACCAACATGGTGGCCGAGATGGGTGGCTTCACCGGCATCGTGGCGCCCGACGCGGAAACCGTGCGCTTCCTGCGTGAGCGGCGGGGCGTTGATTTTGTGATAGAGCCCTGGATGCACAGCGATGCGGGCGCGCTGCATGTCCATGCTCTGCACATCGACTGCGCCGCCGTGCCGCCCATGGTGGCGGCCCCGGGCGACCCCGGCAACGGCCTGCCGCTGGCCAGCCTGCGAGCGCGTGTGCGCATCGACATTGCCTACGGCGGCTCGTGCACCGCCGGCAAGCGCGAGGATTTCGTGCATTACCACGCCGTGCTGCGCTGGGCCGCCGACCGCGGACTGAAGGTGGCGCCGGGAGTGGAGCTGTTCCTGCAGTTTGGCACCACGGCGGTGCGCGACCATTGCATCGCCGCAGGCTACATGGATGCTTTCGAGAAGGTCGGTGCGCGCATGCTGCAGCCCTCCTGCGGCGCCTGCGGCAACTGCGGGCCGGGGGGCTCGGTGCGCAAGGAGCAGGTGACGGTGAGCGCCATCAACCGCAACTTCCCCGGCCGTGGCGGCCCGGGCCAGGTGTGGCTGGCCAGCCCGCCCACGGTGGCCGCCAGCGCCATCGCCGGTGAGCTGCTGTCCTTTGCCGAACTGCAGAGCCGCTACGGGGCGGGCATTGCTGGCACCGTGAACGCATGAATTCCTTATAACGACAGGAGACAACGATGAACGCATTGATTCTTCAGGGCCGGCGGGCCGTCCTGGCCGCCGCGCTGGCGGCAGCCATGCCCTGGGCGCAGGCCCAGTCCGACAAGCCCGTGCGCCTGATCGTGCCGCTGACCACGGGCTCCACCGTGGATACGCTGGCGCGGGCGCTGGGCCAGCCCCTGGCGCGGGCACTTGGCCAGCCCGTGGTGGTGGACAACCTCGTGGGTGCCGGCGGCGTGTCGGGAACCACCCAGCTGGTGCGTGCGCCCAAGGACGGCAACACGCTGGCGCTGGTGTCGTCCAACCACGTTATCAACCCGGCGATCTACAAGACGATGCCCTTCGATTCGCTCAAGGACATCACGCCGATCACAGTGGTCGGCACAGTCCCTCTGGTGCTGGTGGCAACGAACACCCTGCCCGTCAAAAACCTGCGGGAGCTGGTGGCCTACGCCAAGACCCATCCGGGGCAGGTGGACTATGGTTCGGCGGGCAATGGCAGCGTGCTGCACCTGGCGGCCGAATTGCTGAAAAGCGAAGGCGGCATCTTCCTGACCCACATACCCTACCGCGGCACCGGGCCGCTGACAACCGACCTGATCGGCGGGCAGATCCAGCTGGCCTTTCTGTCGGTCACGGCGGCGGCGCCGCATGTCAAGGCCGGCAAGCTGCGGGCGCTGGGCGTGTCCACCACGCAGCGCTCCACGGTGCTGCCCGATGTGCCCACGCTGGCCGAGTCGGGCTTGCCGAACTACAGCTTCGATGCCTGGCTGGCGCTGATCGGGCCGGCGGGGCTGTCCAAGCCCCTGGTGCAAAAGCTCTACCAGGATGTGCGCACCACGCTGGCGCTGAAAGAGGTGCAGGACATTCTGGCCGCCCAGGGCATTGCACCCGTGGATATGTCGCCGGAAAAGACCGAGCCATTCTTCAAGACCGAACTGGCCAAGCACGGTGCCCTGGTGCAAAAGGCCGGTGCAGTGAAAGACTGAGCGTGGCACGCATCGCGTTGCTGCCCGCAGAAGGCATCGGCCCCGAGGTGATGGCCGGTTTGCGGACGCCGTGCTGTTCGGCGCGGTGGGCGATCCGCGCCCCAACCACCTGCCGCGCGCGGCCGGGGTGGAGTGCTGACTGCGTTGGGGGCGCTCTTTTTTGATGCGCCGCGCTCACCCCACCTGCCGCTTCTTGCGCGCGCACAGGTCCACCATGCCTGCGAGCGTGCGCGGGTCGCTGCCGGCCGGGAAGATGCGGTGCTTCTGTATCTTTTGCGTGCCGGTGGTGGGGATCTCGTCGGCAAACCACCACCAGCCCGGCGCCTTGTAGTAAGCCAGCTCGCGCAGGCAAAAATCCTGCAGGGTGCGCGCCGCGTCGCCGTGCGCCAGGTCCGCCGCCGCAGCGGGGTCGAGCACCACGCAGGCCAGCACTTCCTCTTCGCGCACGGCATCGGGCACGGCCATCACGGCCGCCTGGTGCACCAGCGGGTGGGTGAGCAAGAGCGCCTCGACCTCGGCGGCGGCAATGTTCTCGCCCGAGCGGCGGATGATGTTCTTGCGCCGGTCCATGAAGCGCAGCATGCCGCTGGCGTCGCGGGTGACGATGTCGCCGGTGTGGAACCAGCCGCCACGCCAGGCGGCCTCGGTGGCCTCGGGGTCGTCCAGGTAGCCGCTGAAGAAGTCCTTGCGCGGCGTGGCGGCGCTGTGGCGCACCCACATTTCGCCGGGCTGGCCGTCGGCCACCTCGGTGCCTGCTTCGTCCATCACGCAGACTTCCAGTCCGGGCTCGGCGCGGCCAAAGGCGCGCGTGCCCACCTGGCGCGGCGCGTGGTGGTCGGAGATGACGCGCACGATCTCGGTCATGCCCCACAGCTCGACCAGTGGCAGGCCAAAGCGTTCTTCGAACCGCGCGTGCAGTTGCGGCTCCACACCGGCGCCGTAGCCAAAGCGCACGCCGTGCGCGCGCTCCAGCGGGCTGGCCGGCTGGGCCAGCAGCATGGGCACGACCACGCCCAGGTAATGCACGATGGTGGCGCGGCTCTCGCACACCTCCTGCCACCAGCGCGCGGGCGCAAAGCGGTCGGTCTGCACTTGGCAGCCGCCGGTGAGCAGCATGCAGTAGAACGACAGGATGGAGGCGTTCACATGGAACAGCGGTAGCGGGTTGTACAGCCGCTCCTGGCCTTCGCGGATGGCCGCCATGCCGCCCCGGCGCGCATACCAGTCGCCGGCCGCCAGCTCGTAGCGGTGCGACAGCACGCAGCCCTTGGGCTGGCCGGTGGTGCCCGAGGTGTAGAGGATGCTGGCGGGCGTGTCGGCCTGGGGCTTTCCGACCTGCGCCGGGCTTGCAGCAGCGGGCAGCGGCGCAGTGCCATCGGGTGTGGAATTGGTCGTAAAAATGGGCGGCTGGTGGCGCGCCTCGGCCAGCGCGGCCTGCACCGCCGGCAGGCGCGTGGGCAAGGCCACGACCAGGTCCACGCGCGCATGGTCGATCAGGTAGGCCAGCTCGCGCGGGCGGTAGTCGGGGTTGATCGGCACCACGCACACACCCAGGGTGTTCAGCGCCAGCTTGTGCAGCATGTGCTCGGGCCGGCTCTCCAGAAAAAGGGCGACGCGGTGGCCCAGGCCGTAGCCGGCGGCGCGGTAGCGCTGCACCAGGCCCGCTACCAGCGCGGCAGCTTCGGCATAGCTGATTTCGCGGCCCTGCGGGTCGTAGCTGCGCCCCGGGTTGGCGGGCACGGCCAGCAGGCTGCGCGGGCCGTAGGCTGCGGTGGCGCGCAAGAAGGCGTCGGCGATGGTGGTGTGGTCGTCGATGGAGATCATTTTTGAGCCCAAAAAGCGATCAATGTCGGCAAATTTTCTGCATTGTATGCTATGAAATTGGAAGCAATTCTGTTCGGCGGCCAGGGCAATCGCATCTAAAAAATAGAGTCAAATCCAACGACACTGCAGCGCTTGAGTAATCTGCCAAGCGCTGTT
>NZ_JBXAJH010000029.1:0-17387 GCF_058797075.1 Acidovorax sp. GW823-FHT02H02
GGTCTACCCAGACCACCCCCGCGCCAGTGCTAGCTTTGCGTACCGTCACTTATTGCACTGAAAACGAGGAGACCCCGGTTGTGAAGGATTTGATGCAGCAGTACCCCAGCGAAGTGCGGCTGGTCATTCGCTATGCACCTTTCCACCAGGGCTCGGAGCAGGTGGTCAAGTTGCTGGAATCGGCGCGGCAGCAGGACAAGTACCAAGCCGTTCTGGAGGCGGTGCTGGCCGCGCAGCCACAGTGGGCGGACCATGGAAACCCCAACCTGGAGTTGGCCTACAAGGCGGCTGAGCAGGCGGGACTGGACATGCTACGGGCACGGGCGGACATGGCAGCACCTACGCTGGACGCCGTGCTGCAGCAGGACGTGCAAGACCTGACCGCCCTCAAAGTGGAGAAGACCCCCACCTTCTTCGTCAACGGGCGTGCACTGCCCAGCTTTGGCCACAAGCAGCTGGCTGAACTGGTGGCGCAAGAGGTTTCCAACTCCAAAAAATGAACGCGGACCATTGAGTAGAGGCGCCGCACAGCCGCTTCAATGGCAGGACTGCGCGCGCCCATCTGGCGGGCCCGGCCGCCGGGGCATGCCGGCGAACCGCACTACCCGAGTGGGCCCAGCGCGCGCACTGGCGCATGCTTAGTGGGAATGTGCATGCTCTTTCGTTTCTGAGCGGCTTGGCTTGGTGGCTGGCTCCACCTGTGTACCGCGAAGCAGACGCAGGCCGTTGGCCACCACCAGCAAGCTCGCTCCCATGTCCGCGAAGACAGCCATCCACATGGTTGCGGTGCCGACTACCGCCATCACCAGGAACACGCTCTTGATGCCCAACGCCAAGGTGATGTTCTGCCAGAGTATCGCGTGGGTGCGCTTGGACAGCCGCACAGTCTCCGCGACGCGCTCCAGGTTGTCATTCATGATGACCACGTCGGCTGCTTCCATGGCGGTGTCGGTGCCTGCGCCACCCATCGCAAAGCCGATATCGGCTTGGGCCAATGCCGGTGCATCGTTGATGCCATCGCCTGTCATGCCGGTGGCGCCGTAGCGCTTTTGCATCTCTTTGATGGCATCGAGCTTGGCTTCGGGCAGCAAATCACCGCGAGCGTCGTCGATGCCGGCCTGCGCCGCGATCGCCTTGGCCGTGGCTGTGTTGTCCCCGGTCAGCATGACCGAGGTCACCCCCAGCGCCTTGAGATCGACAATGGCCTGCTTGGAGGTCTCCCGGATCGTGTCAGCCACGGCAAACAGGGCCAGGACGCGGGATTCGTCTGCCAGGAGCGTCACCGTGCGGCCTTGCTTTTCGTGAATGGCCAGCTCCGCCTCCAAGTCCGGGGTGCACAGTCCTTGCTCATGGATCAGCCGGTGATTGCCCAGCACCAGGCGCAACCCGTTGACCACGCCCTCGACACCGCGCCCGGGCAAGGCCTTGAAGTTCTCGGCCTCCGGTCCTCGGACTTCCAGACCCTGGACGATTGCTTTGGAAACTGGGTGATCGGACCTGCCGGCCAGGCTGGCGGCCATCTGCTGGGTAGCAGCTTCGTCTCCCGTACCCCAGACTTTCCACTCCACCAGCTTGGGCTTGCCTTCGGTGATCGTGCCTGTCTTGTCCAGCGCCACCGCCTTCAGGAGCCTCGCGTCCTCCAGGTAGGTTCCACCCTTGATCAATATCCCGCGACGCGCGCCCGCGGCCAATCCGCTGACCACCGTGACAGGCGTGGAAATCACCAGGGCACACGGACAAGCAATCACCAGCAAGACCAGCGCCTTGTAGAGTGCTTCCAGCCATGTCAGGCCCATCAGAAAGGGCGTGAGCAAGGCCACCGCCACAGCGATGGCGAAGACCGCAGGCGTGTAGATGGCGGCGAACCGATCAACAAAGCGTTGTGTCGGTGCGCGGGTCCCCTGCGCTTGTTCGACGGCTTGAATGATCCTGGCAAGAGTGGTGTTGCTGGACAAGGCCGTTACTTGGAATTCCAGCTCACCAGTTTCATTGATGGTGCCGGCGAATACCTGGTCGCCAGGTGCCTTGTCCACGGGGATGCTCTCTCCCGTGACGGGGGCCTGGTTTATGGCCCCGTTGCCTTTGGTCACCTTACCGTCCAGCGGCACACGTTCGCCTGGTTTGATGCGCACGGTCGCGCCAATGGCCACCGAGGCGACCGGCGTGACGGTCCATGCGCCGTCAGGGCCGAGCACCAGCGCTTCTTCCGGCGCCAGTTCCAGCAAACCCTTGATGGCGTTTCGGGCCCGGTCCACAGCCTTGGCTTCGATCAGCTCGGCAATGGCGTACAGGGCCATCACCATGGCGGCCTCTGGCCACTGGCCAATGAGGAATGCGCCAGTGACGGCCACCGACATCAGGGCATTGATGTTGAGCTTGCCGCGCAGCAGCGCTGCAACGCCCTTCTTGTAGGTGTCGATACCTGCCAGCCAGATAGCCAGCGCGGCAATGGCCATGCCTGCCACCTTCCAGGCCATTTGATCGGGTGCGAAGAAGGAGAGCACCTCCGCTCCCGTGGCGAATACAAGCGCGGCAACTAGGCGGGAAATGCCACCGGCAAACCCGTGTTGATGGTCATCGCCTTCGGCATGTCCCGCTGCCTTTCCTTCTTCAGAACGCACAGCTGCAGCCACGGGCTGCGGATCGAAGCCCGCTTTGCGGATCGCCTCCAGGGCCAAGGGATACGCACTTTCTTGCGCATCGATCTTCAGCGTGCGCGCACCAAGCTGAAATCCCAAAGAGCGGATACCTTCCAGTGGCTCCAGCGCCCGACGGATTTCCGCCTCCTCGGCGCTGCAGTCCATGGTCGCGATTTTGAAAAGCTTGCCCTGGCTGATTTGGGGGGCTGATGCCGTGGCCACGGGCTGCGGATCGAATCCCGCTTTGCGGATCGCCTCCAGGGCCAAGGGGTACGCACTTTCTTGCGCATCGATCTTCAGCGTGCGCGCGCCAAGCTGAAATCCCAAAGAGCGGATACCTTCCAGTGGCTCCAGCGCCCGGCGGATTTCCGCCTCCTCGGCGCTGCAGTCCATGGTCGCGATTTTGAAAAGCCTGGCCTGGCCAGAAACGCTGGCGGTCACATTGCCAGGCGTGGCAGGACTTGAACGACCTGCGGAACAGCAGGAGTCAACGCTTGTGGAGGTGCTGGTTTCTGGTTTCATGGCCTAATTGGAAACCCTATAGTGACTTTAAAGTCAAGTGGTAGCACAGAAATGCATCGTGCGGCGTTCTACAGCAAGCTCATTTTTGAAAGCGGAGCAATGAAAATTGGCGAACTGGCCAAGGCCACCGGCACGCAGACAGAAACCATCCGCTACTACGAGCGGGTGCAACTGCTGCCGACAGCAAAGCGCACGGAAAGCAACTACAGGGTGTACGACGGTAGCCACGTCGAGCGTCTGGCCTTCATCCGGCACTGTCGCAGCCTGGACATGACACTCGATGAGATCCGCGTGCTGCTGCATTTCAAAGACGCGCCCGGTGAGAACTGCGGCGCGGTGGACGCGCTGCTGCAGGCACATATCGGGCACGTGGTTGACCGTATTCGAGAACTTCAGGCGCTGGAAGCAGAGTTGCGCAGTTTGCAGCGGCAGTGTTCATCTGGTCATTTGGCCGGGGACTGCGGCATCTTGGGCGGTCTGGTAATTGCCGCGCGTCAACACAACCACATCCCACCAACCCCACCCATCGAGTCGCATCTGCCTGGAGTGCATCGCGAAATCGGTACCGGTACCAAACAGCGCGGCGTCAAGCACTGACTTACCAACCCTACCTTGACGCGCGCCGGCCGCCCGAGGGTGATGCACAGTCCGATTTTTTCGTGCCGCTGCTGTACGACGTGGCGACCAAAGATATCCAATGATGCCCCTCCCTGCTTGACAGCAACCCTCAGGCGCGGCGCGTGACCCCTTAGTTCCGGGTCAACGGGTTTTGCGCGACATACACGTTGAGCGACTTGCCCGTGAATCCGGCTGGCGCGATCTTTGCCAGGTCCACGGGCCGGCGATCGAGCCCGTTGAACGTCCACGAGAACTCCTTGCCTTCGCTGCGGAACGTGACCGTATCACCGTAGGCAACGTTCAGGTGCCGGGCGGTTGAGACATCCACGACTCGGGCTTTGGCGGCCTGCTGAGCGGGTTGACCGTAGAACGATTGACCGTTGGCAAACGTGTCAGCTGCCATGGCAGACGCAGAGGCCATGCCGAAAATAATGGCCACCTGGATGAGGCGAGTCGAACGCATGTAGAGTTCCTTCTTAATGATGACCGCGCCGCCGATGTCGGCGCAGTGACGCCTTGGGGCGACATGAAGGACTCTAGCGATCCGTAACCAACAGATAGCGATCATCTGGATGACAAATTTGTCATCTGCAGCAGCGCGCAAGGTGCGTGTTTGTGCAGACCCAATGGGCTGAACTTCGCGGGCAGCTGGCTGCCTCATCGTCGGGCTATACGCATGTCTCGGTCACTGTAAAACCTGTGAACTTGACTCTGCACCCGCTACAGGGTTTTCAATAGCATCGGATCACAAGAAGGAAGAGGCGCAGGGAACGCGCGCATCGACTCAAGGCTTTGTCGATCGACGTGGGTGGCCGTGGAGATGACGCACCTGCCCATTGAGCGGCAGGCGCGCGTGATTGGGGCCGCCTGGCTGGACCAGCAGTTGATCGGCGCCGGTAAAGAGCTGAGCTAACTAGGGTTTGGCAGCGCGGCCAAGGAAGTACTACAGAAACGCGCCGACTTCCTGGCCGACTAGGGTCTGACCGAGCGGCGCGGGCAGCGCATCATCCTGACGCGCAATCTTCCGGCGACGCTGCGCAACCGCGAGCTGTCGCATGCCGCGAAGACATTGCCGCTGAAACCGGGCTGGAGCATCGGCCCCTCCCCGATAGGGAGCGCGTAGCGGGCATCTACCGGCGAAGCGTGATGCTCGCCAGCGGGCGCTACGCCATGCTCAATGACGGCCTGGGATTTTGCCTGGTGCCGTGGAAGCCGGTAATCGAGCAGCAGTTGGGAAAGCAGGTTGCCGCGACGGTGCGCGGCAGTGGGGTGGCATGGGAAATTGGGCGGCGGCCTGGGCTTTCCCGAGGTTAGTCAGGCCGACGCCAGAGATCTCAAAGGCTGGGTTCAGCATAATCCGCTGGAACCGCAACTGGGGGCGATCAACCCGGATAGTAGAGACGCTGACGCGCGTCGCGTTCGGCAGGTGACTCGTTCAGCATTTCGTTGATCACTTCCTGACGAGTTTTCCCTGGGCCCACATTAGGCACAGGCATTGGGTAGTTGCTCTCGCCATAAGAGAGGAGTCCTTGCTGCATGGCAGCCTTGGTTTCCGCGATAACCTGCTCTCGCGTCTTATCGCTCTTCCAGTGTTCCGGGTGAACGATGATGCCCTTTTCATTGTTGGCAGGATGCTCGTACGCTGCCGAAGCCATCCCTGGAAGACCCAGAGTGACCACTGCGGCCACTGCTGCGATCATGGAAGAAAGGGAGAGACGACGTTGAGTCATGGCTAAGGTCCTTATAGAAGTCAGTAAATTTTGCATCTCCCATGCCTTTGCCAAGCGATGATGAGATGTGTTCATCGTAGAAATCCTGACCCAACAGAACGCGGACAGCACGATGACTTTTCTGTCATCTTTTGCTGTTCTTGACCTTATCGCGGTGACAAGGCCCGACCATGAAGACATGGGAAAATATCCTGCATGGGAGTAAGTGCGATGGAGTCGCTTCGGTCAATTGCAGAACATCCAACCCGAAAACACGAACTCATAAATCAGAAAATCGATCCAGCCCCCCCTGAAGAAGCACAGTTCGGGCTCATGGATGCGTAAGTGGGATCACCGGCACCAGAGCTCGTTACAGAGCGCGGATTTCCATCCCGACAATCGTCACCCCGTTCTCTGACCATGCAACCGGCTCACCCTGGTGCATGCGAGCGATCGCGCCAACGATGGCCAAGCCGAGGCCATGGTTGCTTTGCCCATGGCTGCGAGCGGGATCGCCGCGGAAGAATCGATCAAACAGGTGCGGAAGTACCTCTGGATCGATGGTATCTCCGCAGTTAGCGACACGGATCAGCACGCGGTCCTCATCAGAAGGCTTGAAGGTGACCTGGACGATCGAGCCATTTTTTGCGTATCGGGTGGCGTTGCCTAGCAGGTTTGACAGGGCCCGGCGCAACAGCGGCACGTCAAAGGCACCATGGGCATCGCCCACCACTTCGGCGGTGAGACCGGCCTCGGCCAGCGCCGCCTCGTGGTAGTCCAACACGTCTGCAGCCATCGATGCAAGGCTAACTACGGGAGCGCGGCGTGCGCCCACGCCCCGATCCGCCTGGGACAGGAACAGCATGTCGTTGACAATGGCGGTCAGGCGATGTAATTCCTCCAGGTTGGAAGCTAGGACCTCTCGCATGTCCTCCTGTTCAGGGCGCCTTAGCGCCAGTTCATTGTTGGCAATGAGCGTGGCCAGTGGCGTGCACAACTCGTGCGCTACGTCGGCATTGAAGCCCTCCATCTGTGAGTAGGCATTTTCGATGCGTTCCAGGAGCGCATTGAACTGGTCGATCAGGGGCACGAGTTCAAGGGGTTGCTCTGCACCGTCGAGCCGGTGGTGCAGGTTGTCCGCCGACAACGCACGCGTCTGGCTGACCAGTCTTCGAACGGGCGCCAGGCCCAGGTTGACCAGGGAGAAGCCACCCAGCGAAACCACGATGGCCCCTCCGATGGCTGCCACCAGCAAGGTAAGTGCAAGCCGGTGCAGCAACTGGTTGTCCGTTTGGATGTCCAACGATAACCGGACGCGCAAAACCTTGGAGGGGGGCTGGCCCGCAGTCTGTGCAACCTCGAACTGCCGTTGACGCCACACCGTCTTCGCATTCTGGTTGCGGGTGTGTGCGTAGAGCACGGCCCCGTCGCCCCGAGTCACTTCAAGCGACAGATCTCCGTGCCCCACCAGGAAATCGTCGAGCTTGTGCGCGAGGTCTTCTGACTTCCCGTGCTCTTTACCGTCCGCCAACAGGTGTCGAATGACATTCTCTTTTTGGGCCAGCGTGTCCTCTTGCCGATCACGGAAATTGAACTCGGTCACCAGATACACAGCCAGACAGACCAACCCGAGGCCGGCAAAGCTTTGCAGCGCCAGCCACCAGGAAAGCCGCTGGCGCAGTGAGCGATATTGGATCAGTGCATTCATTCCTTGCGCTCTTCCATGATGTAACCCATACCCCGAACGGTGTGAAGCAGTGCCTTCTCGAAGGGCGCATCGATCTTGTTGCGCAAGCGCCGGATGGCCACCTCCACCACGTTGGTGTTGCTGTCGAAATTCATGTCCCACACCTGCTCGGCAATCTCGGTGCGAGACAGTACCTCGCCGTTCCTTCGCAGGAACAGTGTCAGAAGCAGGAACTCCTTGGCGGTCAGCTCCAACTTCTGACCGCCGCGGAACGCCTTGCGCCGCACCAAGTCCACGTCGAGATCGGCAAGGCGCAGTTGCGTGGGCTCTGCCGCATCCCGTGTGCCATGCGTGCGCCTCAGGAGCACCTGGATGCGTGCGTTAAGTTCGGAAAACGCGAAGGGCTTAACCAGATAGTCGTCAGCACCTGTCTGCAGTCCCAGCACGCGGTCCTCGACGCTCACCCTCGCTGTCAACATCAAAACGGGTGTCTGCCTGGATTTGCGAAAAGCGGTGAGGAGGCTGAAACCGTCGATCCCTGGGAGCATCGCGTCCAGCACCAGCAGGTCGTGCCCGCCTTCGAGGGCCATGTGCAGCCCATCCACGCCGTTGTGGGCTACGTCCACCACGTAGCCGACCTCTCCTAGTCCCTTGCGCAGGTACTCAGCAAGCTTGACTTCGTCTTCAATGAGCAAAATTTTCATGACGCCATTGTCGAAGCATGCGGGGTATTCAAATATTACGAATTTGTCATCTGGCTGTTGGTGTCTTGTCGCGGTTCGCTTTCTAAAGTTCATCTCGTGTCGCAAGGCATCGCCTAGGCAAATCGCCAAGTGCTTACCTGAACCCAGAGAAAAAACCATGATTGTTCGCAAACCCCTCGCGCTTTCCCTGATCGCCCTTGCCATCGCGGCTCCAGGTTTGGCGTCTGCATCCTCGCTGTATCACCCTGCAGATGGCGAAGTGGGATTTACCACCCATCCCGACCATTTCCAGAGCGCGATGTCCCGTGCCGACGCTCTTCAGGCGGTGACCGTCGCCCGTAAGGACGGCACACTGGCGATCATCGCGCGCGGTGGTGCTCTGCCTGTCAAGGCAATGAGCCCCTCCAAGACCCGTGAGCAGGTGCAACAGGAATACCTGAGCATGTCTGCCGCTGAAAAACAGCGTATGAAGGAACTGTACTCCGGCAGCTGATTTTCAACGCATCGCCTCTATCCAGAGTCTATCCTTGCTCACACGAAGACTTCATTGTCGCGTGCTAGACTCAAAAAATGCGCCGCTTGATAGCTGTTTTTATACTGGCATTGCTACCGCTCCAGTTCAGCTGGTCTGCGGTTGCTAGCTATTGCATGCATGAACGCGCTACGGCTCAGACACAACATGTGGGGCATCATGAGCATGAGCATGAGGCCAAAAGCGTGGTTGACCCAGCAGACAAGAACGGGCAAAACGCCGACCAGGTTGATTCCGATTGCTGGGTTTGCCATGGCGTCGGCATCGGCGTCTTCAACTTGTCCTATGCCAAGCAAGGCGGCTCTCATGACAGTAGTTTGGATGCCCAGCCCAGCGAGCGGTTGGCTTGTGTAACGCCCAATCCCCCTGACCGCCCTCAGTGGTCCGTCCTCGCCTAATCGGCGGGGTATCTCTCCTTCCTTCAGTCATTCGTGTCCGCCCCTCTGGCGGATGTAGTTGCGCGTGTCGCGGCTGTGATGAGTGACGAGTTGCCAAGCAACTGCACGGTTGCCACCCCACTGATTCCTTTGTGTTTTGAAATCACTGGAGAATCGAATGTTCAAGGGTATTTACCTTCAAGGAAAGCCGCAGGCATGGCGCGGCCGCAAGAAAATCGGGCTCGCAGCTAGCGCGGCGGCCATATTGCTGGTCGCCGCCTCCGGCAGTGCCCTTTCGCAGGGCGTGTCACAACGGCCCGTCGTTGGCGAGGAAGCACTTCAGACTGCCGCAACAGCACCCGCTACGCCGCTGTCGCTGACCAAGGCAATCGAACTGGCTTTGGAGGGAAGTCCCGAGGTGGCAGCGGCGACGCGCCAGTGGGAGGCAACCGAGGGGCAAGTTCTGCAAGGGCGCGCACGCCCCAATCCAGAGCTCGCCTATTCGCTGGAAGACGCGCGCTCCAGAACGCGCACGCAAAGTTGGCAGCTCAATCTTCCGGTGGAACTGGGGGGGAAGCGTGCTGCGCGCACCAAGGCAGCTGAAAAGTCCCGCGAGCAGGCGCAGGCCCAACTCAACGAGCTGAAGGCAGCCTTGCGAGCCAACGTGGCTACAGCCTATTTCGACGTGCTGACTGCGCAAGAGCGCCTGGTGCTCGCCAAGGACAGCGTGGCGCTGGCCAAGTCTTCAACCGACACTGTCGCTAAGCGGGTGGCTGCCGGCAAAGTGTCGCCTGTCGAAGAGTCCAAGGCCCGGGTTGCGGAAGCGGGTATTCGCGTCGAGCTCGCCCAGGCGGCGAGCGAACAACGCAATGCCCTGTCTCGTCTGTTCGCGCTATTGGGAAAGATCGAAGCGCCTTTCACGGTCCTGGAGGGCAAGGCCGAAAACCTCCCCCCTGTACCGAAACTCGCCGATCTTCAGTCCCTTATTTCTTCTTCGCCAGCGGTTGTCCTGGCAAGGATCGAGGTGGATCGACGCAAGGCCTTGACCGACCTGGAACAAAGCAAGCGGGTGCCGGACATCACCGTCAGCGCTGGTATACAGCGCAGCAACGAAACGCAGCGAAACATTCTTCTTTTCGGTGTCTCCGTACCTCTGCCCGTGTTTGACCGAAACCAAGGCAATCTCCTCGAAGCACTGAAGCTGGAGGACAAGGCCCGAGACGAGTTGCAGGGGGCCACCGTGCGCCTGCACAGCGAAGTGGCGCAGGCCCAGGAGAGGCTGTCCACGATCGCGGCAGAGGTCCAGTCACTGCGTCAGGACGTCCTTCCGGGCGCGAAGTCCGCTTACGACGCCGCAACCATTGGCTTCGAAAACGGCAAGTTCAATTTCCTGGAGGTGCTCGATGCGCAGCGCACCTACTTCACCGCCAAATCCCAATATCTCAAAGCACTTGGCGAGGCACATCGCGCAGCAGCCGATGTCGACCGTCTGCTCGGCGGCTCTACCGGTCCACGCCTGATCGCAACGCAGAACTGAAAATGACCATGAACACCAGCAAATCCATCATCAGCAAAAAGCACTTGATCGCCATTGCCGTCGTCCTTGCATTGGGGGTCGGAGCGGGAGCCTTCATCCTTCAGGGCGGCGGTAAACCCAAAGCCGCGGCCGCCGAGGGTGATGGCCACGGTCACGGCGGCCACACCGAGGCCAAGGAGCACGGCGATGGTGAGCACCATGGCAAAGGCGGGGAAAAGGGCCACGACGATGACAAGGGCCATGCGGACGGCGAGCACCACGAAAAGAGCGAAGCCAAGGGTGCCCATGGCGGTACCGTCTTCAAGGAAGGCGATTTCAGTCTGGAAGCACTGCTGTCGGAAGATGGTGGCGAGCCTCGGCTGCGAATCTGGCTGTTCGATAAAGACAAGGCCCTACCCCTGAGCGCGGCAACGGTCACGGCAACAGTGACCCGCCCGACGGACGAAAAGCAAAAGCTGACATTTGCTGCGGAAAAAGACAACCTGGTCAGCCGCGAGATCGTTGCCGAACCCCATGCGTTCGACATCGAGATCATTGCGCAGACTGCCACAGAGCCCTTCATGTTCGTGATGAGCAAGGAAGAAGGAAAGATCGAACTGACCGACGCACAGATCAAGGCGGCATCGATCAGTGTGGACACCGTGTCGGCAGCCAACATCAAGACGGCACTGCTTTTGCCCGGCGAGATCCGGCTGAACGAAGACCGCACTTCGCACGTTGTCCCCCGTCTTGCGGGAGTGGTGGAAAGTGTCAGCGCCAACCTTGGCCAAGTCGTCAAGAAAGGGCAGGTGCTGGCCGCCATCGCAAGCCCGACCGCCTCAGAGCAGCGCAGCGAGTTGCAGACCGCTCAAAAGCGATTGGCGCTGGCCAAGACCACATACGAGCGGGAGAAGAAGCTGTGGGAGCAGAAGGTCTCGGCTGAACAGGACTACCTCCAGGCCAAGCAGGCCCTGAGCGAAGCGGAGGTGGCTGTAGCCAACGCCAATCAGAAACTGAGTGCGCTGGGCCTGTCCACCTCGTCGGTGTCTGGTTTGAATCGCATCGAACTGCGTGCGCCTTTCAACGGCATCGTCATCGAGAAGCACCTTAGTCTCGGCGAAGCCGTGAAAGAAGATGCAGCCGTGTTCACCATCTCGGATCTCACCCAGGTGTGGGCGGAGATCAACGTTCCGGCAAAAGACTTGCCGTCGGTGAGGGTGGGCGAGAAGGTCACCATCAAGGCCACGGCGTTTGAGGCATCCGCCACTGGCACCGTCGCTTTTGTGGGCGCGCTGATCGGGGAGCAGACCCGCACAGCGAAGGCCCGCGTGGTTCTGGAAAATCCCAAGGGCGCCTGGCGTCCCGGCCTGTTCGTGAACGTTGAAGTTGTGTCCGAAGAAACGGCGGCGCCTGTGACGATCTCGGCTGACGCCGTGCAGAACGTCGGAGAAAAGCCTGTTGTGTTCCTCAAGGTCAACGGCGGCTTCATTACCCAGCCAGTGAAACTTGGTCGAAGCGATGGCAAGCGGATCGAGGTCCTTCAGGGACTCAAGTCTGGCATGTCCTACGCCTCATCGGGCAGCTTCGTTGTGAAGTCCGAGCTCGGCAAGGGATCTGCCGAACACACGCACTAATCACGGAGCCCACACATGTTTGAAAAACTGATTCGATTTTCAATCGAACAACGATGGTTGGTGCTGCTTGCGGCCCTCGCGATGGCTGCGCTCGGCGTTTTCAGCTATCAGAAGCTGCCCATCGACGCTGTCCCCGACATCACGAACGTACAGGTTCAGATCAACACGCAGACACCGGGTTACTCGCCGCTGGAGACGGAGCAGCGGGTCACGTACCCTATCGAGACGGTCATGGCCGGCCTGCCGAACCTGGAACAAACCAGGTCGCTTTCGCGCTATGGCCTGTCGCAGGTGACCGTCATCTTCAAGGACGGCACCGACATCTATTTCGCACGTCAGCTCGTCAACGAGCGCATCCAGGAAGCGCGCGACAAGCTGCCCGCCGGTATCACGCCGGCACTGGGGCCCATCTCCACCGGGCTG
This sequence comes from Acidovorax sp. GW823-FHT02H02, assembly GCF_058797075.1. Lineage (NCBI taxonomy): Bacteria > Pseudomonadati > Pseudomonadota > Betaproteobacteria > Burkholderiales > Comamonadaceae > Acidovorax > Acidovorax sp. GW823-FHT02H02. Next base: position 12,362 of record NZ_JBXAJH010000029.1, read on the forward strand.
GGGGAAATCTATCTCTGGACGGTCGAAACCAAGGACGGGGCGAAGAAGCCCGACGGCTCACCCTACACCCCAACCGACCTGCGCGAGATCCAGGATTGGATCATCAAGCCGCAACTGCGAAACGTCCCAGGCGTGACGGAAATCAACTCCATTGGTGGCTTCGCCAAGGAGTATCAGATAGCGCCAATCCCCGAGCGCCTGGCTTCACTGGGCGTGACGATGCAGGATGTGGTCACCGCTCTAGAGCGCAACAATGGCAATGTCGGCGCGGGTTATATCGAAAAGCGCGGCGAGCAATACCTCATCCGGGCGCCAGGACAGGTGAAGTCCCTGGAAGACATCGGCAACGTGATCCTCAGCAGTGTCAACGGCGTGCCCGTGCGCATCCGGGACGTGGCGGAAGTGGGTATTGGCCGGGAGCTGCGCACTGGCGCAGCCACAGACAACGGCCGCGAAGTGGTTCTCGGGACAGTGTTCATGCTGATCGGCGAAAACAGCCGAACCGTCTCGCAGGCCGTGAGCGAGAAGATGGTGGAGGTCAACAAGAGTCTTCCGGACGGAGTCCACGCGGTGACCGTCTATGACCGTACGGTGCTCGTTGACAAGGCCATCAGTACGGTGAAGAAGAACCTGCTGGAAGGTGCCGTCCTCGTGATCGTGATCCTGTTCCTTTTTCTGGGCAACATCCGTGCCGCCGTCATCACGGCAATGGTCATCCCCTTGTCGATGCTTTTTACCTTCACGGGTATGGTTCAGTACAAGGTGAGCGCCAACCTGATGAGCCTGGGAGCGTTGGACTTCGGCATCATCATCGACGGAGCGGTGGTGATCGTTGAGAACTGCGTACGGAGACTTGCCCATGCACAAGCGCACCACGGTCGGCCACTGACGCGGGCTGAGCGCTTCCATGAGGTGTTTTTGGCATCCCAGGAGTCAAGGCGTCCATTGCTGTTCGGACAGCTCATCATCATGGTGGTGTACCTGCCCATCTTCGCGCTGACAGGCGTTGAAGGGAAGATGTTCCACCCCATGGCATTCACGGTGGTCGCGGCACTGCTGGGCGCCATGGTTCTGTCGGTGACATTCATCCCCGCAGCGGTGGCCCTGTTCATCGGCAATCGGGTCAGCGAGAAGGAAAACTTCCTGCTGGGCCATGCCAAGCGCTTGTATGGTCCACTGCTCGACCGTGTCATGGCCGCCAAGGCGGTCGTACTGACCGCAGCTGCAGTTGCGGTGATCTTGTGCGGGTTGATCGCCACGCGTATGGGCAGCGAGTTTGTACCCAATCTCAATGAAGGCGACTTTGCGATCCAGGCGCTGCGCATCCCAGGCACCAGCCTTTCCCAGTCAGTCCAAATGCAGCAGCAGATTGAAAGGACCTTGAAAGAGAAATTCCCCGAGATCGAGCGCATCTTCGCCAGAACCGGTACTGCGGAGATTGCCTCGGACCCCATGCCGCCGAACATTTCGGACGGGTACATCATGCTCAAGCCAATGGCCGAATGGCCCGAACCTCGAAAAACCCGCGACGAATTACTCGCGGCGATTCAGGAAGTCATCGGGAAAATCCCGGGCAACAACTATGAGTTTTCCCAGCCCATTCAGCTGCGCTTCAACGAGCTGATCTCGGGTGTGCGAAGCGATGTGGCAGTCAAGATCTTCGGCGACGACATGGAGGTGCTCAACAAGTCCGCTGAAGAAGTCTCAGCGATGCTGCAGAAGATCCAGGGCTCCTCTGAGGTGAAGGTCGAGCAGACGACGGGCCTTCCGATGCTGACCGTGAACATCGACCGCCAGAAGGCCGCACGCTATGGGCTGAACGTTGCTGACGTCCAGGACACCGTGGCTACGGCCATCGGCGGACGGGAGGCAGGCACGATGTTTGAAGGAGATCGTCGATTCGACATTCTGGTCCGTCTCCCCGAGACCGTCCGCAATGATTTGGAAGCGATGAAGCGGCTGCCCATACCGCTGCCGCGCTCTGAGAGTGGTACGGAGACCAAGACCAATTTCATCCCGTTGGGTGAGGTGGCGACGTTCGAGCTTGCCCCTGGCCCCAACCAGGTCAGCCGCGAGAACGGCAAGCGACGTATCGTGGTGAGCACCAATGTGCGGGGTCGCGACGTGGGTTCGTTCGTAGCGGAGGCTGAACAAGGCCTGGCCCAGATCAAGATTCCTACCGGCTACTGGACGAGCTGGGGCGGCACCTTTGAAAACCTGCAATCGGCAACCAAGCGCCTGCAGATTGTTGTGCCGGTTTCCCTGCTGCTTGTCTTCGTCCTGTTGTTCGCAATGTTCGGAAATGCCAAGGATGGACTGCTGGTCTTTACGGGCATCCCATTCGCTTTGACGGGGGGCATCCTGGCGCTGTGGCTGCGCGATATCCCTATGTCCATCTCCGCTGCCGTGGGCTTCATTGCACTCTCTGGCGTAGCAGTGCTCAACGGGCTGGTGATGATTTCCTACATCCGCAGCTTGAGGGAGGACGGTGTTGGGCTTGATGCAGCGATTCGCGAAGGCGCTTTGACCCGGTTGCGGCCAGTGCTCATGACTGCGCTCGTGGCATCGCTGGGCTTCATTCCCATGGCCATCGCTACAGGCACAGGCGCCGAAGTTCAGCGGCCTTTGGCAACGGTAGTAATCGGTGGAATTCTCTCTTCCACACTGCTCACGCTGCTCGTTCTGCCAATTCTTTACCGTCTGGCCCACAGGCCCGATGAGAAAGATGAGGACGTTTCGGCCGAGCCCTCGCACCCGCCGGACGTGTCCGCTCCCGTGTAGTTGTGAAAGGTCCCGCTCGCGGCGGGACCTCTCCTTTCCATAAATCTCGCTCCAAAGGAACTTTCATGAAATTCTCTCAAGTCCTCATCGCGCTCGCGGTATCGATCTCCGGCACGGCCTTCGCTGCCGATGACCACGGCCACGAAGCCAAGCCGATGCACGGGGGCGTCACCGCTCAAGCGAAAGATGTGGACTACGAGCTGGTGGCCAAGGCCGACAAGCTGCAACTGTTCATGCGCGACCACGGCAAGCCGTTTGACGTTTCAGGCATGACCGCGAAGGCCACTCTCCTGGCGGGTAGCGACAAGCAGGAAGTCCAGCTCCAGCCCGTGGATGGCAAGCTCGAAGCCGCCGGCAATTTCAAGGTCGCCTCAGGCACAAAAGCCGTGGTTGCAGTCTCGAAGGTTGGAAAGGCCGTGGCTTCCGTCCGCTTCACGCTGAAGTAGCGCGAACGAGATCGCAACTGCCATGCGGTATGGCCAAGTGGCAACTCCAAGTTTGGCAAGAACTCCCCGCACGAGGGGAGATGTCGCTGCGCGGGGTGCCGACGTCACCTACAGCCTTGGTGCGCGCCGCCCTGCGGAGAAAGCATGACGCCCGTCGGGTTCGGCGAGTGGAGTGATACATGTCTATGCAGCCGGTCCAGGACGGACTATTTACCAAACTGTTCTGGATATGGATCGGGTTGCTGATATCCGTGTTGGTATTCTGGAGCCTGCGTCATCTCTGGCTAAAGTATCACCCGCCGCTGGAGGTGCGAACCAAGTACAGCCGTCGCCTTGCAAAAAGACTGAGAGAGAATCAGGCGCTGCGCTTTCAGTCCAGATCACCCAAGAGGCCGCGATCTCGCGATCACCACTGAGTGGTACTGAAGGCCCTACCATATCGGTGCAGTAGCTTCGGCTGCTGATCGCAAAGGCCGACTGATTTCAATAGCGGTGCTTGGCTGCATGCAGTTTGCACCACAGCATCAAAAAATGAGGTCAAGACACCATGGCATTCAGACCCTATTGGATCGTGACTGTTGATTTCCACGTAAATCTGACCCCTCTGGACTGAGTTTTTTCACCCAACTTTGACCCCTTGAGTAACGTCTCCTGCTTGTTTTTTGAGCAGGAGGGAATCAAGGAGTGATCAACGTGGGAACACTGGCAAAGATCCGCAGGATGCACCTGCGCGATGGCCTTCCAATCAAAGAGATCGAGCGGCGCACGGGCCTGGCAAGGAACACCATCAAGGCCTGGCTGCGCAAGGGCGAGATGGTCGAGCCCAAGTACCCCCAGCGGGTCAACCAGACCAAGCTTGACGGCTATACCGAAACGCTGGCGACCTGGCTCAAGGCCGACCTGCACCGCGGCAAACGTGATCGCCGCACCATCAAGGCCTTGTACGAAGGCCTGGTCGAGCAGGGCTACACCGGTGGCTACGGCCGGGTGGCGGCCTTTGCCCGGCGCTGGCGAGCGGAGCAGTCGGGCAAGGTCGGCAAGGGTGCTTTCGTGCCGCTGAAGTTCGCCCTGGGCGACGCCTTCCAGTTCGACTGGAGCACCGAGTACGCCTGGGTGGGCGGGCTGCGCCGGCGTCTGGAGGTGGCCCACACCAAGCTGTGTGGCAGCCGTGCCTTCTGGCTGGTGGCCTATCCGAGCCAGAGCCACGAGATGCTGTTTGATGCCCATGCCCGGGCGTTTGCCGCCTTCGGCGGTGTGCCCCAGCGGGGCATCTACGACAACATGAAGACGGCCGTGGACAAGGTTGGCGCCGGCAAGAAACGCGCGGTCAACGCCCGCTTTGAGGCCATGACCGGCCACTACCTGTTCGAGCCCGAGTTCTGCAACGTCGCCAGCGGCTGGGAGAAGGGCATCGTCGAGAAGAACGTGCGCGACCGGCGCATCAGCATCTGGCACAAGGCGACCAAGCAGCGCTGGCCCAACATGCAGTCGCTCAATACGTGGCTGGAGGGCGAGTGCCGCGCTGCCTGGGCCGAACTCAACCACCCTGAGTGGTCGACGCTGAAGGTGGCCGACGTGCTGCAGGATGAGCAGCAGCGCCTGATGCCCAACCCCCGCCCGTTTGACGGCTACATCGAGGTGCTGGCGCGTGTCTCCAGCACGGCGCTGGTGCACCTTCAGCGCAACCGCTACAGCGTGCCCACCGAGCACGCCCACGAGGTGGTCAGCCTACGCCTGTATCCCGAACGCATTGATGTGGTGGCCGAGAACTCCCGCATCGCCAGCCATGCGCGCAGCTT
>NZ_JBXAJH010000030.1:0-17259 GCF_058797075.1 Acidovorax sp. GW823-FHT02H02
GCTCAACGGCTCGGATTCGGTCTTCGTAGGAATACATGAACTACCTTCTAGTAGTCCAAGTTTTCGTCCGCACCCCCAGTGGGTCACTTCCGGGTGGAAATCAACACACATAGGCTTCGAAGCTGCGCGCCCATAAAACAAAGCCCACGCGCCGACCGAAAGGTCTCGGCCGTGGGCTTTTTTTTGGCCTGGCGCACTGCGCGGCGCCAATAGGGGTCGCTTCAGAAAACGGAAAAAATCGTACGCTAAGGCTTCTCGCAAACGATGGTCTGCGAGAAGCCTTGCTGAGAAGATGGCGCGGCGTGGCGTCGACGTGGCTGGGGTGTTCTCGAAAACCGTTCTCAATTCAAACGGCTTGGAACGGCGAGTTTCAAGAACGCAGGACGGTAGCCAGCGGCAAGAACAGGGTAAGCGGCGAGTCTGGCAAGGCAATGAAGCCGTGATGCCGGTAGAAAGCCGCTGCCGCCTCGTCCTTGGCGTCCACCATCAGGGCGAAGGCGGCAATCTCCGAACGGGCGGCACGGTCGAGCGCATCGGCCAACAGAGCACCACCTAGACCTTGGCTCTTGAAAGCCTGATCGACAGCCAAGCGGCCCATCCGAACGGCTGGCACGGTCGGATAGCGCGGCAGTTTCTTGACGGTACTGGCCGGAAGATCGGCCAGCAGCAGGCTTGCCGAGGCCAAGGTGTAATAGCCAGCGATGCGCGACCCATCTGCCAAAGCCACGAAACAAGCAGCCACGCGGCGGCGAACGTCTTGGGTGGCTTGCTCGCGCAGGTAGCGATTCAGCGGCTCCGAATCGCTGTTGAACGCGGTGCGGTCATGCCCGGCATCAAGCGACGCGAGCCGGAACGGTGCACCGCTCATTCAGCGCGCAAGAGCTTGCTGTGACGGGCAAAGGCACGTTCCAGAGCTGGAGCCGGTAGCGGCGGCGACAGCAGCGCTTGTGCAAAGCATTCCTGATCGGCCAGCGAAAGCCGGATAACTTCCGCTTGCTCAATGGCGCGTTGCGCTGCGTCTTGGACGGCGGACACAACGAAATCGGTCATGGTGCGGCCTTGAAGTTCAGCGGCACGCTTGAGCATTGAATGCAGATCGGTGCTGATTCGGGCTTCGAGACGGGCGGTAGAGATGGCGACGGGCATGGCTTTGTCCTCCTGATCCAATGATACGGCAAATTGCCGTACAACTCAAGGCGGAATTTTCGGCGATTCCGGCTTACCGCACGATCTCTTCCGTTTTCTGAAGCGGCCCCCAGTAGCCACGCCCACGCCTCCAGGTCGTTGCAATTGCATCGGAGCCGTGATTAAATCGCATCATGATTGCCGACCCAACTCCCACCCCCCCCGCTACCGCTGCACGCTTGTCTTCGTTGGCTGAGCTGTGGCAGTACATCGATGATGCAGCGCCCGCACCAAAGAACACCTCGACTGCAAGAACAGGCCTTGCCAAGGTAAAAATGGGCGTGAAATTCGGAAAGAGGACTTACGCCGTTGCCATCGACAATGAGCATGCCTACCGGATTCTCAAGCGCGGCATCTCCAGTAAAGCAATCGGGCCTCTTGCTGCCTTTCTGGGCCTGGGCAAGGGCAATGTGGCTGAGTACCTGGATATGGACCGGGTGACCGCCAATCGGCGTGCTCAGAAAAATCAACCACTCCCAGACCATGCGGCGGAAGGCGTCTTGCGCCTACTTGAGTTGAACCGGATGGCCGTTGATACTTTCTCGACCGAGGAAGAAGCCACAAGATGGTTACGCCAGCCTCATCCCATGCTGGATGGCGACACGCCCCTTGATGCTGCGAGAAACTCATTTGGGAACGAGCGCGTCAAAGAGATTCTTGTCGCTATCAAATACGGCGGTGCCGTTTGAGCACCACCGTCTGGCGCATAGGCTTTGTACCGAGCCCGCAACCTGCTATTGCAGCCATCCTCGGATCGCTTGGCTACGGTTCAACCCTGGCCAATGGCCGTTGGCATACCAAAGGGCCTGCGCAGATCGTTTATGCGGGCTCCAGTCGGGCCCTGTGCCAGCTGGAAAAGCGCGTCCACTGCAACGGAGCCAATCCTGCCAATCAAGCCCTCATGCGCCTTGAATTGCCCGCCAGATCGGAAATCCTGCATGCGGCAGATCTGGGCCTCCCAAAGGACTGGCATGACCACATGGCAGCGACACAATCCATCGGCATGAACTGGCTTGCGTCCGGGGCGAGCCTGGGTCTTTGGGTGCCGTCATTTGTCGAGCGCGACGAAATGAACCTGCTGATCAACCCGGCCCATTCCCAATACGGGGCCATCCGGTTGGTCGTCGAGCGCAACCCTTTCGAATTCGACCCTCGCCTGTTTTAACGCATTGCCTAGGCCAACAGCGGCAGAAACCAGACGGCTCTTGGCACGGGTCTTTCATGCCATGAAGGGGCAGGGCGGGGCCTTCACACAAGGCCCCCGAGCACGTAGAATGGACGGTATTTCCTTTGGCGATCTTGGCCTCGTGCCAACCTTTCTTTTTATCAACCCCGATGGGCACCTCATGCCCCATCCGGGGCTGGTGCCCATCTTCAATTCATGGAGATGGATATGACAAAACAAACCGCTACATCTGGCCAACCGAAATACGCCTTGGGCCAGTTGTTGACGCCGACCGAAAACTGACCCACTGGGGGTGCGGCGGAAATCTTGGACTACCTGGAGGTAGTTCATTTATTCATACGAAGACCGCATCCGAGCGGTCACGCTCTACATCAAGCTGGGCAAGCGCACCGGGGCGACTATCCGCCAGTTGGGCTACCCGACGAAGAACTCTTTGAAAAGCTGGCATGAGGAGTACGAGCGGCGCCTGGACCTGTCGTCCGGCTACGTGCGTTCGAAGCCGAAGTATTCTCAAGTTCAGAAGGAGCAGGCTGTCAAACACTACGCCGAGCACGGGCGCTGCATCGCCACCACGGTCGAGGCGTTGGGCTATCCTCGGGACTGGAAGGGCACGACCATCGAGCAGTTCATTGAAGTGGTCGACTCGTACATCCGCTGGTACAACGAGAAGCGGATCAAGATCTCCCTTGGGGCCCTCAGCCCGATCGAATACAGGGTGAGTCTTGGACTTGCGGCATAAAACCAGTCCAAGTTTTTATCCGCACCCCCTTACCACAGCCATGTCGTGTAATGTTCATGGGCAGCGGTCACCGCACCGCCTCCCACGGATTGAGAATGATCGCGCCCGTTGGCTGGAAATCAGCAACGTTGCGAGTAACCATCGTCATGCCGTGCACAAGGGCCGTTGCCGCAATGAGTGCATCGCGCTCGCCGCGCTTGTCGGGGACATGCAACCGTGCGCAGCGTTGCGCCACGGCGGTATCAATAGGCAGCGTGCGGCCGGAGAACTCGGGCAATACGTGCTGCTCCAGCCATGAGCGCAGCATGGCCCCCTGGGTGGCGTCCTTGCGTTCAATCGACAGAACGCCAAGCTCCAGCTCCATGATGGTGATGGCTGACACAAAGAGATCGGCGGCATCAACGCTTTCCGCCCATGCGGTCACGTTCGCATCGGCCTTGCCACTGCGTACCTTGCGCAGCTCCGACACCACGTTGGTATCGAGAACAAACATCATGTGAAATCAACCGGCCGGGGTTTGATGGTCACACGCGGCGGCACAAACTCGATGTCGGCGATACCCGGCATTGCCAGCGCATCGGCAATGTTGCGCCGCTGCTTGGTGAGCCGCTGATACTCCTCAAAGCTCATCAGCACATGGGCCGGTCGGCCGCGATCTGTAATGAACACTGGCCCGTTGTTTGCGGCCCGTTTTGCCTCGCTCGCCCCTTGGTTGAACTCGCGGCTTGATAGGGTGGTGATGGTCATAACTGCACCTCCGATAGGCGATAAATGTAGCCATGTTACTACAACATAAAAAAGGGAGCAAGCGTTTTTAGAGTCGGCAAACGGTGATTTCCTAGCCCTGCCGCCCGGGCCTTTGACAGGATGGCCGCTGCCTCGGCCCAAATGCCCGTGATCTTTTCCTTCGCCATGTTGGTGCGCAGGTACCATTCAGTTCGGAGACCGCATCTCCGTCAACTGAAGTCCGAACCGTTTACACAGAAATTCGGACACGCCCTCCTGCCTCCGTCCTCAACTACGGAGATCACGATGGCGACTACGCAAGAGTATCTGAGCAGGAGTCGGCTGTTTCGGCGCCTGAGAAGCGGTATCTACGGCCCATTTATCGAGCTGTATGGGGCGGGCACGCCTCGTGGAGGTCGGGCTCTCCAAACCCGGCACGTGGCGCTCCCTCAACAAGGTCAGCAATTCTCCTGGCTTGGATGGCACCCTTGAGCCCCAAACGTACAATCGCCCGCGGGCAGCCAGCGGATGCAAGTAGCCGGCCGCGCACAGCACCGCGTGTAGCGCATCGGCCGTTTGCCCCTTGAGCCAACACCGGTCCATGCGGTTGTCGTGTTTCAGATGCCCGATGCTGCGCGGGTTGCTGCGAGCCATGATGGCGACCGGGCCGCTGCCGCTCAAGGTGCTGCGTGTGTCTGAGGTATATCGCTAATTAGACACCCCTAAGTATTGCCGCGTTGTACAAGCATCGCTGTCAGGTGGAGTTGTTCTTCAAGTGGATCAAGCAACACCTGCGCATCAAGTTAAGCGGCTTGAAGACCCGGCGGGGCAGGAAGCAAGAGGCCAAGAGTCATCAATTGCGAGTGGCGCTTCGGGCCGTTTTTGCGGGATCAGCGTGACAATGTGTGCCTGTTGAGCGCAAATGAGGGCTCGTGATGTCCCAATTGGGATGGGTGCAAATCCTGTATGATCAACAACTTACGTCGATTGGTTACTTTTTGAGTGCAAAAATTGCTATTGAAACGCAGCAATTTTTTTGCCCTCCGAAGCCAAGGGTCGTGGGTTCGATCCCCGCCAGCCGCACCAAAATCAATGACTTACGTGGGTTTTTCATGGCCCAGGCAGTGGTCAAGCAATCTTTCCAATCCTGAAAATTGCCCCTTCTGCGGGCTGTCCAGTCATAGAGGCCTATGGTCGTGGCCTGCTTTCGCAGGACTTCATGGCCCATCTGTGGCCCACGCGTGGCCCACTGCCAGCGCGGAGTTGGCCGCTTTGAGGGTTTTTTGACTATTGGCCCGTTGGCCCACGGTAGTCGCTCTCATTTAACGCGTGAATTGGCCTCGCGGGACACGGATGGTTTCGGACGGATTGGGCCCTCTGTCTGGTGGCTCTAAGCCGCTGTCAGAACTCGCGCAGCGGACTGGACTGTCTTCGCTCGCGGTACGGCAGATCCTGTCGGGAACGAGTGCACCACGGATCACCAATGCGATGGCGTTGGCGCAGGAATTGGGGCTTGAACTGGTACTCGTTCCAACGGTAGTGGCAGATGGCCTTGAACGGCCACCCAAGAAAGCGCAGCGTACTGTGGTTACCGACCTGGAGAGGCTGCTGGGTATCCGCCCCGATGGAAGCATCGGACAAGGCGAGGGGCACGGGTGATCCGGGACGGTGTTCGCGTCCCGGAGCTGCTGAGGTAAGGATGCTCGCCGTACCGAGTGTTTACTCCCCAATCTCTTTGCGCGCAGCGCGTACCCCCATCTTGAGCACCTCGCGCACCCGCTCCAGTTGAGCAGCGCGGGGCGTCACCTCACCAGTCTCCCACTTGTAGACACTCACCACCGAGATGCCGAGCAGCCGGGCCATCTCTTTCTGGGTCATGTGCAGTGCATGTCGCTTGGCAATCAGGGCTTCATGGCTGAAGGTGAATTGGCGTCCACCCCGCACTTTGCCCCCTTCGGATTCCACGGCCCCTGATGTCGCTTGCTGGCTGTCAGAGAGCGCCTTGGACTGTCCTAGAGCAGCCTGCTGGCGCTCAACGAGCGTTGCAGCCTTCTCCTGTGCCTTTGCCAGGGCATGCACCTGGGAAGTCAGCGCCTTGAGATCGCGCTTGAGTGCGGCGATCTCAGAGCGCTGTGCAGTGACCGTTTTGCGCAAGGTGCCCAGTTCACCTTTGATTTCCTTGCGTGCCATGCGCAGGACTTCGGAGCGGAAGGCGTCGGAGAAAGTTGTCATGGATTCAACTCGGTTTTGTCAGTAGCGCCAAGCGTAGCAGGCGCCAACAAAAAAACCGCCCGACGGATGTTGTACCCGGGGCGGTCGGTTGGATGGGGCGCAGCGGCTTACTTGCCGGCCTTCTCCGCCTTGCGCTTGGCGGCCTTGGGATCGACCACGGCCTTGAACTTGGCACCAGGCACGAACTTGGGTACGGTGGATGCGGGAATCTTCAGGGCTGCGCCGGTGGCGGGGTTCTTGCCGGTGCGGGCGGCCCGCTTGACGGACTTGAAGGTGCCAAAGCCCACCAGTTGCACCGCATCGCCCTTTTTCACGGCGGTTTGGATGGTTGCGATCAGGGTTTCGAGGACAGCGTTGGCGGCCGTCTTGGACAGTTCGTTCTTGGAAGCCAGGATTTCGACGAGTTCGGCGCGGTTCATATGGGTTGGTTGTTGTGAGGAGTCAAGCTCGATTTATAGCCGATGCGCGCTCCCATGGCGGTCCAAAGCGACGGGCAATCGGCTCGGTGATCCTGCACCATGCGAACAGCACGCTCGCGGACCTCGGGGGATAACTTCTGTGACTTGTTCATGGCTCCATTTTCTTAAGAGCTGGAGCCTCCTCAAGCCGGGGCCGTTCAGCCAGCCGGAGTAGATGGGCCGCATGTATAGTGCCAGCAGGCCGACCTGGCCCATGGTTTCGTGGTCCGTAACCGAGGCTAGCTTAGCCGCGCTGTTGGCGATAGACCGTCGGTGCGTTCGATGTTGCGGTAGACGACGCCGAGTTCATGCATGGCGGTTTTCTTTCAGTTGGACGTCCAGACGTGGGAACACGCGGCGAGCGTTACCCTCATAGATTTGGTGGCGGGCGTCGCTGTCGAGCTTCGACGCTTCGATATAGCGTTTGGTATCGTCGAAATAGTGGTTGGTCTGCGGATCAATGCCCCGTACTGCGCCGATCATTTCCGAGGCGAACAGGATGTTCTTCGTAGGGATCACGCCGGTCAGCAGGTCGATGCCGGGCTGGTGGTAGACGCAGGTGTCGAAGAACAGGTTGTGCAGCAGGTGATCGTCGAGTAGCGGTTTCTTCATTTCTTGCGCCAGCCCGCGGAAACGACCCCAGTGGTAGGGTGCAGCGCCGCCGCCATGCGGGATGATGAAACGCAGCGTGGGGAAGTCCTTGAAAAGATCACCCTGGATGCACTGCATGACGGCGGTCGTGTCGGCGTTGAGATAGTGCGCGCCGGTGGTGTGGAAGCACGCGTTGCAGCTAGTGCTGACGTGGATCATGGCGGGGATGTCGTACTCCACCATCTTTTCGTAGATTGGGTACCAATGGCGGTCGTACAGCGGCGGACTGGTCCAGTGACCGCCAGAAGGGTCCGGGTTCAGATTGATGCCGACGCAGCCCAGTTCCTTTACGGCTCGCTCGATTTCCGGAACGCACGTGGTCGGGTCCACGCCCGGCGACTGCGGCAGCATGGCGGCCGGTGCGAAGCGGTCGGGGAACAGGCGGGCGACACGGGCGCAGAGGTCGTTGCAGATGGTGGCCCAGACCTGGGACACCGCGAAGTCGCCTATGTGATGCGCCATGAAGCTGGCACGCGGGCTGAAAATGGTGAGGTCGATGCCGCGCTCGTCCATCAGGCGCAGTTGGTTGGTCTGGATAGATTCGCGCAGTTCGTCGTCGTTGATCTGCAGCGCGGTGGGGTCCGGAGGAGTCGTGCCGTTGGTGAAGGCTTCGATCTGGCGGTTGCGCCAGTCTTCGAGCGCTTTGGGCGCGGTAGTGTAGTGGCCGTGGCAGTCGATGATCATGCTGTTACTGATGGTGGATTGAACTGAAAGTCAGGATGGCTGTGTCTAAAGCAGGCCGGCTGGCGCCATGCCTTCCTGCCGTATGGCGTCAAATGCAGCGCTGGAGCGCAGGAAGGCGATGAACTGCGCGGCTGCTACCGTTTCCCGGGCAGTCCGGCATACTGCGGCGCTAAAGACCGTGGTGATTTCGCTGCCCGGCGGAAGGGGGCCTAGCAGGTCTATGCCTTTGCAATGGATCAGCTCACTGCATTGCTGGAAGCCAATCTCCACGACGCCTTGGGCGATGAGATTCCCCACTGGCGTGCCTGGCGGGGCCTGGACCAGGCGATCCCGCAGGGATGCCAGAATACCGAGCCGCTCGAACCATTCCAGTAGGGCTTTGCCACTGGGACCCGTCGAGAAGCCGATGCTGCGAGCATTCGCAAGGCTTGCGCAGAGCTGCGCCAGTGTCTCGATCTGGAAGTTCGTACCGGGCGCCGCTGCGATCGCCACCTGTGATTGCGCCATCGCCTCGGGCGTCCCGATACGGCCGGTAACCAGGAGCTTGTCCAATGCGTCGGACGCGAGCACGACGACATCGCAGGTATCGCCTGCGTCGATGCGGCGTGCCGCATCGACGCCGCCTACAGACTCAAGCGCGACTGGTTGGCCGCCCGACGCAGCCCATTGCGTGCACAACGTCGCCAGAAGTTGACGGGTTGCCATTGAGGAAATGCATATCAAGGGTGTCATGGGCATCCGTGCAAACAGCCTAAACTTAAATAATGGACCTCAAACAACTCGAATACTTCGTGCGTGTCGCTGAGTTGCAAAGCTTCACCCGCGCGTCCATTGCGATCGACGTGGCGCAGCCGGCACTCAGTAGGCAGGTTCGCCAGCTCGAGGTCGAGCTGCGACACAACCTGCTGGTGCGCAATGGGCGCGGCGTCACACTGACGGAGGCCGGAGAACTCTTTCTTGAGCACGCCCGAGGCATCCTCCACCAGGTGGAGCATGCGCAGGAGTCGCTGGGACGGCTGCGGGGCGCTTTGGCGGGCCGAGTGGCTGTGGGACTTCCTCCAAGCCTGGCTAAGCGATTGACAGTCCCTTTGAGTAGAGCCTTTCGCCAGCGTCTGCCCAATGCAACGCTGTCGATCACCGAATCGCTTTCGACGGCCATGCAGGCCGCCTTGATTGCTGGACGCCTCGACATTGCGCTCCTGTACAACCTGGCGCCTTCCAATGAGCTCGACAGCGAGGTCATCCTGGAGGAGGAGTTGTTCCTGATTTCTCCGGCTGATGTAGATGGCAGGCGCGATCCCGTGCCCCTCCAGGCTCTGGCCGATGTTCCCCTGGTCATCCCGACGCGGCCCAACGCCATCCGCAGCATCGTGGAAATGGAATTGGCCAACATCAGCCGCAGACCCTTGGTTGCCATGGAGATTGACGGGGTGTCTGCCATCCTGGACCTGGTGCTCGATGGCGTCGGGCACGCTGTACTGCCCATCAATGCCATCCTGACGGCATCGCAGCCGCAGGCATTCGTTGCGCGCAGGATCGTGGGTCCAGAAGTGCGCAGCCGACTGGCACTCGCTACCAGCTCCCAACGGCCTATCAGCCCTACGCAGGCGGCGGTGGCCGGGCTGATCCGCGAACTTGTAGCGCATGCAAGTGCCGAACTGTCAAGCCAGACTACTGCTTTTCAATACCAGCCTGCTGAATGACGCCGCTCCAGCGCTTGATCTCTTTGGTGTAGAAGTCCCACTGCTGCGCTGGCGTGCTTCCCTTGCCTTGCACGCCCAGCTTGGCCAGACGTTCCTTAACCTCGGGAGAGCTCAGCACTGCGTTCACCTCCTTGTTCAGGCGGGCGATGGCGTCGGCCGGTGTGCCTGCCGGTGCGGCAATCGCGTTCCAGCTGGCCACGTTAAATCCGGCAGCGCCGCTTTCCGCAACGGTCGGCACGTTTGGGAGCGCGGGTGCGCGCTTGTCGCCCATAACGGCCAGCGCGAGGAGGGTGCTGCCGTTGATCTGGCCAAGTACCGGGGCCAGGATTTCGACGCCAGCGTCCACCTGCTCGCCCTGAATGGCCGTGATCACGGCAGCACTTCCGTTGAATGGGACGATCTGCACGTCGATGCCGAGGCTGCGCTTGAACAGCTCCGCGGCCAGGTTCTGTGTGCTGCCCGTGTTAATCGTGGCGATATTGACCTTGCCGGGATGGGCTTTTGCATAGGCCACAAGATCTTTCAAGGTCTTGAACCGCGACTTGGGGCTGGAGATTACGGCCATGTCGAAGTACCCGAGCATGGAGACCGGTGCAAAACTCTTGAGGGGGTCGAAGGGCAGGCTCTTGAACATACCCGCCGTCACCGCGTTGCCGTTTGACATGAGCAGCAGGGTCAGGCCGTCGGGTGGCGCCTTGGCCACCGTGTCAGAGGCCACGATGCCGCCGGCGCCTGGCTTGTTATCCACCACGATGGACTGCCCTGTGGATTCCGTCATCTTTTGCGCCACGACCCGAGCGGTCAGGTCGGCCACGCCGCCTGGGCCGAATGGCACGACCAGCCGAATTGGCCGGCCGCCTCCGAGCTGCGCAGACACTGTGGTGCAGGCCAGGGCCGCAAGAGCTGCCAGCATGGAACGTCGAAGGAAGGGGATGGCGCGATTCATTTGTCTCTCCATATGGCCATGGATCAGAAGCGATGGCGTACGCCGAACACCAGCGAGCCCTGTCGGTCAAAACCGCTCAGGCGGTCTGACAGATAGACGGTGTAGAGGTCGGTACGTTTCGACAGGAAATAGTCATAGCCCAGCGCTGCCGTGGTGCGGCTAGCGTCGACGCCCGGTGCTTCGCGCTGTGTATGGGCGACGGAGGCCATTACCGTTCCTCCAGCTAAAGGAGCGGAGACGCCCAACTGGCCAGTCTTGGTTTTCAGCCGGGTGTCTGACGTGTCAGTACGGAAGTATTGACCGAAAAGCTTAATGGCCTTCAGATCATAGGACAGACCGGCCATGGCCGCCTTCTCTGTGGTGATCGGGGCCGTGATGCCGGGGCCGTAATCCACATGCTGGACAGACACCACGGCGGCGAAAGGCCCATTGGCGTAGTTCAGCGTCGCGTTGACGTTGCGCACGCCGCTTTCGTTTGCCCGTTCGCCGAACCCGTATGTCGCCGAGGCTGTCAGCCCTCCCAGACTGGGCGTCAAGTACTGGACTGAGTTGTCCCAAACGCTGTCACCCAGCACCGTGCGGTTGTAGTTGGCACTCCATACATGCAGCATGGAAGGCGCGAGATTTGCGGACAGGCCGAACGGATTGAAGTTGCCTGTGGCCACGAACATCGGGTTAGTCTGACGGCCTAATGTCAGTACGCCATACTTGGCATTGGCCAGCCCCACTACGGCATTGCGCGAGAAGAAGGGGTCCGCCGTGGTGCGGCCCATGGCGCCGGTGTCGACCTGGAAAAAGCTTTCCAAAGCGAAGAAAGCACGATTGCCGCCGCCCAGATCCTCGCTACCACGGAAGCCGTAGTAGGAGGTGGTTAGGCCGCCGCTGTTAGCGACAGTGGTGCGCGCGTTCTGGTTGCTGCGGCGGACACTGCCAACATAGGTGTCGAGCACCCCGTAGATGGACACGGTGCTTGCCGGAACGATTTGCTGTTGCGCCCAGGCGGGCGAAAGCATAGCGCTGGAGCTGAGAATACACAGCGATGCCACGGTCGAATAATGCTTTTTGATCATTTGTCTCTCTTGGTTGAAGGCTGGGTGAACTATCGCTATCCGGGTCTCGCTTCGCTATCGGTAGAGCGCACTTGCAGATATGCCGTTTTGGCATTGAAGATGCGCTCACCTCGGTTTCATGCCGCCCAATACAGACGCATGGGGTTGTCCACGAGCAGTGCCTGCTGGAGTGCGGCCGTTGGTGCGATTTGAGGAATGAAGTCCACGAGTAGTCCGTCGTCGGGCATGTGGTCCTTCAGATTGGGGTGCGGCCAGTCGGTGCCCCACAGCACGCGGTCAGGGAACTCCTCGACCACCTTTCGGGCAAACGGCACCACGTCCTGGTAGGCATTCTGCTCGCCGTTCAGGGCCTTGGGGCCGGTGACGGACAGGCGCTCGGGGCAGCTCACCTTGCTCCACACATTGGTGTGTTCGCGCATGAATTTCAGGAGCAGCGCGAACTCTGCGCTGTCCACGCCCTTGGCTATGTCGGGCCGACCCATGTGGTCCACCACGACGGTGGTGGGTAGGCTGGTGAAGAAGTCCCACAGTTCGGGCAGGTCCACCGCCTCGAAGTAGATCACCACATGCCAGCCCAGCTTGGCGATGCGCGCGGCAATCTCCATCAGCTCGTCCTTGGGTGTGAAGTCCACCAGGCGCTTGACGAAGTTGAAGCGAACGCCGCGCACGCCCGCAGAGTGCAGTTGCAGCAGCTCTTCATCAGAGACGCTGCGCTTGACGGTGGCCACGCCGCGTGCCTTGCCGCCGCTGGCCAGGCAGGCATCCACCATGGCGCGGTTGTCGGCACCGTGGCAGGTGGCCTGCACGATCACGTTGCGCGCAAAGCCCAGGTGGTCGCGCAGCGCAAACAGCTCATGCTTGCTGGCGTCGCACGGGGTGTACTTGCGCTCGGGCGCGTACGGAAATTCCGCACCGGGGCCGAACACGTGGCAGTGCGCGTCCACAGCGCCTGCGGGCAGCTGGAATTGGGGCTTGGCAGGACCGGCAAACCAGTCCAGCCAGCCGGCGGTTTTGGTGAAATCACCGGAAGTCGATTTGGACATCTTGGTTCGTTCTCGCAGGGTTCTGGTCAATCGGGTTTGATGTTGGCTTCACGCACGAGTTTTTCGTAGCGTTGGCGCTCCGAACGAATCAATGCCGCAAACTGGTCGGCCCCGCCTGGCAGCACCTCGCCGCCGACGGCGGCCATGCGGTCGCGCACTTCCTTGGTCTGGAGCGCCTTTTGCACCTCAGCGTGCAGCTTGGCGACGATGGGCTTGGGGGTGGCCACCGGTGCGACCAGTCCGTACCAGACCGAGGCCTCAAAGCCAGGGAAGCCAGACTCGGCGATGGTCGGTGCGTCAGGGAACACAGAGGTGCGTTTGGCACTCAACACAGCCAGCACTTTCAGTCGACCACTCTTCACGTGGGGCTGGGCCTCAAGCGCGTTCACGGCCACCAAGGGCAACTGGCCACCGATCACGTCGGTCAGTGCCTGAGAGCCGCCTCGGTAGGGGATGTGCAGCAACGAGACTCCGGCAGCGCGCTTGAAGAACTCGATCGCCATGTGGGGGGTGGACCCATTGCCGGGGCTGGCAAAGGAAATGCTTCCGGGCTTGGTCTTGGCGGTGGCAATCAGTGACTTAATGTCGTTGTAGGGTGCATTGATATTGGCAGCAATCACCACCGGCACGCGGCCGACCAGTGCTACCGGGACAAGATCCTTTTCTGCATCGAACGGCATCGGTTGGTAGAGCGCCATGTTGGCCGCCAGCGCGTTGGCCGCCATCAGCATGGTGTACCCATCGGGTGGCGATTCAACCACGTACTTGACGGCAATGTTGGTGCCAGCGCCGGGCTTGTTGTCAACCACAAACGGCTGTCCCAGGCTGCCCTGCAAGGCCTGCCCTACAGACCGTGCCACGGCGTCCACGGCGCCGCCCGCCGAGTAGCCGACGACGATCTTGACCGGCTTAGAGGGGAAGTCTTGCGCGTGAGCAGCCATTGGGCCTGCCCCAGCCGCCACCAGGTACGAGACAGCCAGCGTGCCCAGCAAGCGACGGGACATCAGGGCGAATTGATAGAGCATAGGAATGGGTCTCTGTAATGGAGGGGATTGAGCAAATGGAGGGCAAGGACAAACGAGAACGACAGGGACAAGAGTGACTGGAACCTGGCAGGCATCGGCACGCTTCGTTTTTAATAGCGATCAGCGCGTTATGAAAAAGCACCAGGGGTCCAAACACTCAAAACCCTTGTTCAATCGATGTACTTGAGGCCCGCCTTCTCCAGGCCGGGGCGCATGTTGTACATATCCAGACCCAGTATTCCGCTGGCGAGCTTGGCGCGCTTTTCACCTTCAAAGCTTTCGCGTTTTTGCGCGGCGGCCAGCGTCTCTGCTGCGCGGGCGGCGGGTACGCACACCACACCATCGTCGTCGGCCACGATCACGTCGCCCGGCGTGACCAGCGCACCAGCACACACTACAGGGATATTGACCGAGCCCAGCGTGGCCTTGATGGTGCCCTTGCTGCTGATGGCGCGGCTCCACACGGGAAAGTTCATCTCCTGCAGCGTCTTCACATCGCGGACGCCGGCATCGATGATGAGCGCGCGCGCGCCACGGGCCTGGAAGGAGGTGGCCAGCAGGTCGCCAAAGTAGCCGTCGGTGCACTCGGAGGTAACCGCCGCCACCACGACGTCGCCAGGCTGGATCTGCTCGGCCGCCACATGCATCATCCAGTTGTCGCCGGGCTGCAGCAGCACGGTGACAGCCGTGCCGCTGACCTGCTGGCCGCTGTAGATGGGGCGCATAGAGGGCTTGAGCAGGCCCACGCGACCCATGGCCTCGTGCACGGTGGCCGACCCCAGCGCGGCCAGGCCGTCGGCGGCCGCACGGTCGGCGCGGGTGATGTTGCGGTAGACGACACCGAGTTCGTACATGTTGTTCTCCTTGTGAAATTACAGGCCCTTGGTCTTGAGCGTGGCATCCAGGCGCGTGAAAACGCGGCGCGCATTGCCTTCGTAGATCAGGTGTTTTTCCTCGGCATTCAGGTTCTGTGTGGCCTCGATGCATCGCTTGGTGTCGCCATAGTGGTGACCGGTCTGGGGAGCGATGCCGCGCATGGCGCCGATCATTTAGGGGCTACACCCGGCGACTGCGGCAGCATGGCGGCAGGAATGAAGTGGTCGGGGAACAGTTGGCTGACGCGGTAGCACGGCTCGTTGCAAATGGCTGCCCAGGTGCTCGACGTCTGGAAGTCGCCAATATGGTGCGCCATGAACGAGGCGCGGACTGAAGATGGTCAGGTCCGAACCGCGCTCCTTCATCAGCTTGAGTTGTTTGTTCTCAATGGTCTCGCGGATGTCATCATCGCTAATCTTCAGATCGATCGCCTTGGGTGGTCGTTAGTGCGCTCAGGTTCTGGCGCGTCGCCATGGATGAAATGCCGTGGAGGGGGGCATAGCTTGCCTCGTATTCATTTACTGAGCCTTATTGTGGCCAGCACTCTCCTGTTGAGACAGCCCAGGTATGCCGCTAGCAGCTATGCCGTAAAAGCATAACTGCTACAACACGCTGCACTGCTCTTTATGCTGGCCGCAGCACTCGCAACAGCACTGGAAGCGCGAAAGGCCTGGGTGGGCCGCTCGGACTTGGTGGTTGCGTAAATTTTGCAGGGCTGACTCTGTGATGTTGCTGTAAACCAAGTGTGGGCGTCCGGCGGCCCACCTTTCAAAGGGTCAAGCCTGGAGTCTGTGGCGGCCAAGCTGCGAGGGCCGGATCTGACGCTGCCATCGGCGGTGCGATGGTTGCGGCGCCGGGTGCGCCCAGTTAGCGCTGCCATCGCTGCTCTGCTGGCGGGCGGCATGTGCGGAATGAGTGGCGTGTTCGTGGCTAAAGGTTTCCTGGAGCAACTTCGGCGAGATCTCGACACAAACACACTGGCCGAGTTGCCTGCGCCGCTGGGCTGGCGGCGCAGACGCTCGGCGAGCGATAGCGTCGCTGGCAAGTACCAACACGAGATGGGGCTGACAGACCTCCAGTGCAGCTCTACCGTGGTTGGACCACTTCGGAACTACCCGCATGGCCATCCCGCCGACCCCTTCCCCATCAGCATCCCCCGCCAAGCGGGAAATCTTGACGGTCTGGCGCGCCGACCGATGTCTTGGCGAGCAAAGCGCGCAGCAGTACCTGCAGTGGATCAGGCTGGGTTTATCTCCGCGCAAACCTGACCCACCGATGCAGTAACCGTTTTTTTGATCTGGAGTACTCTTCGGGTCGCGCAAGACCTTGGATGCCGCAGTGGCGACCTTGGCAGAGGGGCCATTTGCCTTCCGGTCATCACGTGGCAGTGCATTTTCTCCTGAACAAAGTCTCCCATGACAACGCTGCTCGCCGTAGAAGCCAAGCTCGGCGCTCAGGGCATGCCCGGGTCGTCAATCTCGGGCGGCAGTGGCTGATCAAGATCGACTTCGACGCCTGATGTCAGTGAGCGGAGGTGCTCAACAAGCTCAGCATCGACGGGCACGCACAGGGCTTCATAGGCCTGTACGAGCAATATCGAGGCGTTGAGGCGTTCGCCTGCAGGCGTATCCAGATCAGGGTCTGCATCCACCAGCAGCGCGGAAACCTCCTTGAGGATGGCCCGTTACTCTGCCTCGGTGCGGATTGGTTGGACGTTCGTGCTGAATGCCTTGCGTTTCAGGTCTTTGCGGTGTTCAAGCGCAGCATCAACGTCATCGGGTGCTGTGGCGACTCCTGAAATCCGTAGTGCTCGTAGAACTGCTTTGCTCGGTCGTGCAGGGCGTGGACGAGAAGGGCGCGCACGCCCGCGTTCTGCGATACGGCCACGGCACGATTGACAGCGTCTTGAAGCAAGGCGGCTCCAAGCTTGATACCCTGGGCACGATGGTCAATAGCGAGCCGTGCCAACACCATCACCGGGACGGGGTCGGGCATGTTTCGTCGCACCCCGCTCGTAGCCATCTGGTGTGAGACCGCACCAGCGGCCATCGCGTAGTAGCCATAGACACGGCCATCGTGACCTGCGACGACGAAAGTGCGGCTGGCACCGCTCAATTGGTTGACCAATGCCCGGCGCTGAAGCCACCCATCGAGACTGGCTTCCCCGCAGGCGAATCCGTCCAAGAGGTGGGTGACCGCCAGTGGTTGTGGTGCGCTCAGAGTCAAGCTCATGCCGCGCCAGTGCTCCAGGGCGCCTTGACAGCCATCAGGCGTTCAAGCCCGGGGTTGGGACCAGGAGGCCCATCCAGCATCGCCGTGAACTGCTTGAACTTGTCGACGTCCAGACTGAAGAAGATTTGATCCAGCACCACGGCTTGAGCTCGGTCGCAGGCTGCTTCGAGCATGAAGTCCGAACGGTTCTTGCCAAGCAGAGTAGCAGCGTGATCGATCAGATCACGCTGTTCGGGCAGGGCCCGCAGGTTGATGGCCGCATCGCGCATTGGGTTCTCCTATTGATGCATACACAATAAATACACGCATTGTTGCCCAATGTGTAGCTATTGTCAATACATGATCGTCGCCAATAAGGTAACACCGAAGTCACTTTGGAAAGCGGCGACCTTTTGGCACATCTGCCCGACTCCTGGGTTGTGGAACGGCGGATTCAAAAGTGAAGTGCAACACCCTGGGTTTCAATGAACGAGGGTGGAGTGCTGCGGGCTGTTGATCAGCAA
>NZ_JBXAJH010000031.1:0-14513 GCF_058797075.1 Acidovorax sp. GW823-FHT02H02
CTCCCGGCGGTACTTGGGCTCGACCGGCTGCGCCTCGTCCAGCCACTTGGCCACCGTGTTGCGCGACAGGCCCGTGGCCCTCGATATCTCCCGCTTCGTCTTCTTGTCCCGGCGGTGCATCCGCCGTATCTTGCCAATCATGTCCATGGTGAACCAACTCCTCCAGCATCACGTTGATGATGTCGGCCACGGCGTGTTTCGTCTCGGCCGCGGTGTCCGCCACAACGCCCAGCCAGGCGTACCCCGCCGGGTTGAGTGGTTTGACGTTCAGATAGCGACGCAATGCTGTGAAGACCACCATGCGCGAGCCCGAGGCCTCAAAGCGCTTGAGGTCCGCCAGCGCTGGCGCCCGCGGAACACCCGCGTGCTGTGCAACGTGTTCCCTGATCACCTGCGGCACATCGGACAGTGTCAGAAAATACCCCAGGCGCTGGAAAACCTTCAGGTGAATGAGGGCGGCCACGCGAGGTAAAGGCCGTTTGCCGACTCCCGCCACCAGCGCCCGTTCCGCCTCGGTGGGTGTGAAGAGTTCTGCCAGCTCCCTCTCAGTGGGGTCGGGCTTCAGATGGGGATAGGCCGTCTCATGAAGCGTAGTCATTCGTGAGGCCTCCCCCGCTGGTGCGTCGTGCCATCCGCCGTCATCATCCCAGCCCTTCAGTCCCAATACGAGTCGGTGGCCGGCTCGTGAAACGCAGCCTCCAGCAGGCACTGGTTGTCCTCGGCGATGCGGTACATGTCATCGAGCAAAGCGGCAATCGCCTCTTCCAGTGAATCCCTGGATTCGTAGGGCACTGTCAGTTCGTACTGTGTGCCCTCGGTATTCAAGCGCTGCATGGCGTAGCGCTCGAAGCAGGTCTGCTCGATCAGCCGCCGGCCTCTCGTCAGCCCGCGCGATTGTGGGCTGAACCGGGCCAGCAACACTGTGACGCGCAGGATTGCCGATGGTGTTGCGAGCTCAGGCAGACGGGGCCTCTGGGCCTGTTCCTTGGTTTGCTCGGCCGGCGCGTGCATCGAAGGCGGTGGTGACCGATCCGCTCGATCTGCTGGGGCCAGTGTTGCGAGACCCGCCTCAAACCGGGCCTGAAGTGCGCTGCCGGAGGCATCCAGATAACGCATGGCCGATTTGACATCCTTCCAGCCCACGTACTCCATGAGTTCCTTGATGTCCCAACCGCTGGCGCGAGCCCAACCGGCAAATCCGCGACGCAGGGAGTGGCTGCTGTATGCCTCGGAAGCGGCGACCCCGGCCTCAGCCAAAAGGCTGCGCAACAATGGGATCAGGCTGTTGGCATGCAGCCCTTCTTGACCGATTCGCCCCCAGCGGTCGATCTTGCGAAACACCGGGCCTTGGGTCAGGCCGACCAGACTGACCCATGCCGTGAAAGCCGTCACAGGACACAGGCGGGACAGCGCCGGACATTTGTATACGCGGCCCAGCATCTGCCGATCGCCCTTGCTGCGGCTCAGGTAGCACGACAGCCCTTCGCCAGGCGAGACTTCCACGTTCTCCACCCGCAGGTTGACCAACTCGTCCGATCGAAATCCCCGCCAGAAACCCAGCAGCAGCAAACTGCGGTTGCGGGTGTGGCGAAGCAGCGCCAATCGGTCATCGCTGCGTTCTGCGTTGCCGATGGCCACCCCCAGCCATTGATCGATCTGCTGGACGACATCGATTTCAAGGGGGCGTGCCCGCTTTTCTGCAACCGAGTGAATGGAGCGAATGCCTTTGAGAACCTGGCGCACCAAGGGTGCCTTGGTCGGGTCTGCAAAACCATGGTCGATGTGCCAGCGCGAGAGCGCGGCGAGCCGCTGACGGAGGGTGCTGATCGCCAGCGTGGCCGCGTGGTCAGCCAGGTAACGGGAGGTTGCATCAGCGGTCGTTGGCAGCAAGCCTTTCCACTCCACCTCGAAATGGCGAATGGCTGCGGCATAGCTTCGACGCGTGTTGTCACGCTCGGCGGCCTCGACGTATCGGGAAATTTGGGACATATCGGAAGTCGCTTTTACTTCACCGGCAGGTCGCGAGCCGGGTTGGAATGCTGGTGTGCGATGGTTGGTATTGTGTCGCTCACCTCATGGCAAGCACCCCCAAACCACTCGTGATGATCACGACCCCCATGATTCTCTTTTGCCATCCGACTTTGTCATTGAACAAAAAAATGGAGAGAACTGCAGCGAGCACGATACCGGCGTTGGTGTACGACACGGCCTCCGCCGCAGGCAACTGGCGCATGGCGTGGATAACCAAGGCGTAGGCGAGACCGATACAGGTTCCGCCAAGAGCCAGCGACGCGAGATCAATGCGCTGTGCCGGCACCCAACTGCGGGTGTGCCGATGCATGCGCAAGGTCATGCTGATCCAGGATGCCAGGTAGCCGACGGACAGAAAACCCACGAGCCCCATGAAGCTTGGGATGTGTTCGGTGGCCGCCTTGTCACTCAGGGAATAAACGCTTGTCGCCAACATGGCCAGCATGGCCCATCGGAATGCTCGTCGATCCGACCCCTGTTGAGCACTCGATGCCATGACGAGCAAGCCCAGCACGCTGATGCCAATGCCCAGCCAGGCAATGGGCGGGAGATTTTGACCGAAGAACAGCGTGCCCCAGATCGCAATGAAAAGAGGTGAACTGCGCACCAGAGGATAGACCAGTGCGACCGGTGCGTGCTCGTAGGCCCTGGCCAGACCGGAGAAATAAACCACATTCGCAGTGGCCGATACGATCAGTAGCAGCGTCATCTCCAGTGACCAAACGACGGTTGTCGCCAGCTCCCAGAACCCCCAGGGCGCAAACAGCACCAGATGGGCGAGCAACACCCACCACAGCGGGTTCGATTCCCTGGGCAAATGCCGTGCCATCAGGTTCCAGGTGACGTGCATGGCCACCGACAGGGCCAGTGCCAGCGGCGCGTTCATTGCGTTTGGGACGGTATGTCGGCCGTGCTGCCGTCCCGGGCCAGCCGGATATGACTTGCGACGCTCGGCGTCTCTTCCATCATCCAGTCGTCCAGCGCATGACCGGCATGGGTGAGCCAGGTGATGCGGGCACCAGATTCGATGGCACACCGATGTGCTTCGTCCCAATCGTTGTGGTTTTTCGGGGTCGGGTGCGGCGGATAGGAACAGTCGATGGCCATGTCAAAGTCGCCCCAGGCGCGCAGGAACTTGGCCGACTTCGGCGGCAAACCCAGGGTGTCTGTGAGGTAGGCGAAGCGTTGGCCCTGGGTGCCCTCGATGGCATAGCCCAGCGTGGGTTTGGAGTGAAGCAGCGGCAGGGGCGTCAGGCGCAGCGCCCCGACGGTGAAGGCCTCGAACTTGTGCACCGTCTCGAAGGCCAGTACACCAGGGTGCTTGAACAAATCGGCGCAGCCTTCGCTGTCTGGTGGGCCATAGACTGTGATGGGCGTCCCCTTACCCCAGCGCAGATGAAAGAGTCCCTGCACGTGGTCGGGGTGGTAGTGCGTGAGAACAATCGCGTCCAGGCTACCCGGCGCAAACCGTTCGTGAAGGTCCATCAGCCCGGCATCCAGTAGCACCCGGGTACCTCCGGATTCAATCAGGGCGCTGCAAGGGCGGCGGACGAAGTGTGGCTCGGTCCTTGCGCGTTCACAGGCCCGGCAGGTGCAACCGTAGAGCGGAACCCCGCCCGCAGCGCCCGTGCCCAGAAAACTCACACGCATACTGGCGCTCCTTGGGTGTGTTCTGCGATCAACCGGATCAGCGCTTCGCCGGCCACCTCGACGGGTCCGTTGTTCTGGATGAGCACACCGGGCACGGGCTGCAGGCGCAACGTTTCATGGCGGTGCAGGCGCTGCTCAATGGATTCGGCATCCTCGCGGCCACGGGCCAGCAGCCGATCACGCAGCACGGTGGTGGCCACGTCAATCGTCACCGGCAGCAGCTCCGGGTAACGTTGGCGGGCCTCGTCCAGGTATTCCCGCGAGCCGTTGATCACCACCGTGATGCCTTTGCCCAGCCACTGGTTGATCTCGATGCCGATTCCGTAATGCAGGCCGTGGCTGGACCAGTGCATGGCAAAGAGCTTGCCGTTCTGGCGAGCGGTGAATTCCTCCGTGGTCAAGGCCACATGGTTTTCGCCGCCTGCCGTTGCGGGTCGGGTGATGTAGCGATGGGCAAAACACACCCTGGGATCACCCGCCAGCTTCTGGCGGGCATGGCCCATGAGCGTGTCCTTGCCGCTGCCCGAGGCGCCGACCACGTAGATGAGGCGAGTTCGCATGTGCCAGTCCCTCTCAGGCGTGGTCAAAATGCGCGACCAGCGAAGCTTTACCGCCCGACCAGACCCGCTCGGCCTGTGGCAGTCCGCCCATGGTTTTGACCGCAATCAGGTCTGCGCGCTTGCCCACGGCGATCTCGCCCCGGTCGTGCAAACCTGCAGCACGAGCTGGGTTGCACGTGACGAGGGCCACAGCCTCGGCCAGGGGGATGCCGGCCAGATCGGGCAAGCGCATGACCGACGGCAACAGCGCCGCTGGCGAGTAGTCACCGCACAGGCAGTCGGCGACACCGGCCAGCACGGCATCGAGGGCGCGCATGTTGCCCGACTGGGACTTGCCGCGCAGGATGTTGGGAGCGCCAAACAAGGTGGCCAGGCCTTGTGCACGGGCGGCCTGTGCCGTCTCCAGGTTCACCGGAAACTCCGACACCACAGCGCCCAGGGCCTTGACGGTCGCCACTTTCTGCGGGCTGTCGTCGTCGTGGCTGGCAATGGACACGCCGCACGCACGGGCCAGTTCCGCAAGCTGCTCCATGCGCCGCATGGCGCCCTGTGCGGCCCCGGCTTTGCGCGCCAGGATGTCGTCGATCTGCGCCTCATCGGTCTTGTAGGTCTTGGCCAGGTAGGCGCGGTACGCCTCGACATCGCGGAACTGACCCTGACCGGGGCTGTGATCCATGAAAGACATGAGGTGCGCATGACCGTCCTGCAGCAGCGCCGACAGCACCGGCGGCGCCGTTTCGTCCGTCACCTCGTAACGCACATGCACCCGGTTGTCGATCAGGGCATGGGCCTGCCAGTCGCCAATCGAACGGGCGATCTCGGCGGCGAAGGCGTTGTTGCGCACGCCCAGCTCGTGGTTGGCAAAGGACAGGGCATGAAACACCGTCGTGATGCCGGCCGCCGCATTGCGCTTGTCGGCCTGGGCACAGGCGAACTCCAGCGGGAAGTGCACGCCGGGCCGCGGCTCCACCTCTTTCTCCATTGCGTCGCAGTGCAGGTCGATCAGACCTGGCATCAGGGTGCGACCGCGCAGGTCGATCTCGGTGGCACCTGCGCTGCTGGCCGGGTCGATGGCTGTGATGGTGTCGCCTTCGATCAGGATGGCCACGTTGTCACGGACTTCGGTGGGGAACACCACGCGGGCATGGGTCAGCAAAATGGGATTCATGAGGCACAGGTCTCCAGCAATGCCGCCGCAGACACCGGGGGCGTGAGGGTTACGACGCGATCGGCCAGGCGTCGGACAAGTTCGGGGTCGTGGAAGATGGCCAGCATGGCCACGCCTTCGGCCTTGATGGACTTCAACAGCTCCACCACGCGGTCGGTGGTGGACGGGTCTAGGCTGGCCGTGGGTTCGTCAAGCAACAGCAGCCGAGGCCGGGCGATCAGCCCGCGTGCCAGGTTGACGCGCTGTTTCTCGCCGCCCGAGAAGGTGGCGGGTGGTACCGCCCACAAGCGTTCCGGCACGTTGAGCAGGGCCAGCAGTTCGCGCGCGCGCTCGGCAGCAGCTTCGCGCGGGCTGCCCCGCTGCACCAGCGGCTCGGCCACTACCTCGACCGCCGACTTGCGCGGTAGACAGTGCAGAAATTGGGTGACGAAACCCAGGTCCTGCTTGCGCAGCTCCAGCATGCGGTGTTCGCTGGCCTGGGCCAGATCGGTGATGGCACCGTTGGCGTCCCGGTAAAGGATGCGCCCACTGCTGGGCAGGTAGGTGCGGTAAATGGCCTTGAGCACCGACGATTTGCCGGCGCCGGTCGGGCCGATCAGCGCGGTCAGCTCGCCGGCAAACACCTCCAGTTGAACCTGTGCACACGACGGGATCAGTTTGTTCTGGTCGTGCAGCTGGAACTGTTTGGAGAGACCTTCGATTTTGAGGATGGCTTCTTGCATGATTCAGGTTTCCTCAGAGAGCCGACGCGACCAGGCGCTGGGTGTAGGCGTGCTGGGGGTCTTCGAGGATCTGGTCGGTCAGCCCGGACTCGATGACGCGGCCGTATTTCATGACGATCGTGCGTCCGGTCAGCAGGCGGATGACACCCAGATCGTGGGTGACCACGATCATGGCGGTGCCCAGCTCCTGCTGGATTTCCAGAATCAGGTCCAGGATGCGCGCCTGCACCGAAAGGTCCAGGCCGGTGGTGACCTCGTCGAGGTAGAGCAGCGGCGGCTGGGTGGCCAGTGCCTTGGCGATCTGCACGCGCTGCTGCATGCCGCCCGAGAACTTCTTGGGCGACTCGTCCATGCGTTCTGCCAACACCTCAGTGCGCGCCAACAAGCTGCGCGCCCGTTCGCGGATTTCGCCGTAGTGGGCCAGGTCGCTCATCAGCAGGCGCTCGGCAATGTTTCCGCCGGCCGAGACGTTGAAATTGAGTCCCAGATGCGGGTTCTGGTACACCATGCCAAAGCGGTGGTTGCGCAGCCAGCGCTGCTGCGCGGCGTTGAGCGCGAACATGTCCCACTGGCGCTCGCCGTCAAAAAACAGGGCTTCACCAGCGGTGGGCGCATCGTCGAAGAACAGCGTCTTGACCACGGTGGACTTGCCGCTGCCGGACTCGCCCATGATGCCGAGGATCTCGCCCTCGTGCAGGTCCAGGCTGATGTTGTGGCAGGCCACCACCGAGCCACAGTGTGGGCAGATGTTGGTGTCCATGTCGGGGCCAGTGCTCTCCAGGCAGAGTTCGCAACCCCGGCCGTGGATCTTGGTCAGTCCGCGTACTTCCAGAATTTTTTTCATACCGTGGTCTCCTGAGCTTGTTCAGCCTGGCGGGCCATACGGCTATTGCAAAAATCCGAGTCCGAGCAATGCCAGTGCTTGCCGCCATCGTCGGCAATGAGCTCGTCGAGGAAGCTGTCGGTGGCGCCGCACCGTTCGCAGGCGCGGCGCTGGCCGTGTTCGTTGGTGAAGTCTTCGGTGCGGAATGGCACGTCGTCGAACGCCAGCGGGTCGGCGCGGGTGTACGGCGGCACCGCATAGATTTTTTTCTCGCGCCCCGCACCCAGCAGGATCAGCGCCGGGCTCTGGTGCAACTGCGGCACGTCGTAGCGCGGGATCGGGCTGGGGTCGATCACATAGTGGCCGTTGATGCGCGTGGGGTAGCGGTGCGAGATGGTGATCTCGTCAAACTGCACGATGTCCTCGTACAGCTTGGTCAGCAGCCGCGAATAGTCGCCTTCGCCGTGCATGACCTTGCGTCGAGCCTCGGAGGGTTCCACCACCACCAGTGGGTCCGGATACGGCACTTGCAGGATCAACACCTGCGCTTCGGTCAGCGGCGTTTCCGGAATGCGGTGGCGCGACTGGATCAGAGTGGCATCAAGCGTGTGTTCTGTGGTGTCCACGCCCGGGCAGGTCAGTTCCACAAAGTGACGCAGGTTCACCGCGTTGACGGAGTCGTCCGCGCCCTGGTCGATCACCTTCAGGGTGTCGCCCTCGCCAATCAGCGACAGCGTAACCTGCAGACCGCCGGTGCCAAAGCCGCGCCCCATAGGCATTTCGCGTGAGGCATAGGGCGTCTGGTAACCGGGGATGCTGATCGCCTTGAGGATGGTGCGGCGCACCTCGCGCTTGGCGTATTCGTCCAGGAAGCCGAAGCTGTAGCCCGCCTCGTCCAGGGGCAGTTCGTAGCCCGGGTTCATGATGGCGCTCCTTCTTGGGTCGGTTGTGCGGTTGCCTTGTCCTGCGTGGTGCGCAGCCGGTCCATGTCGGACTGGAAGGTCACGTAGTGCGGCATCTTGTAGTGACTGGCAAAGCCCATCGAATCCACGCCATCGACGTGCAGCAGCACGAATTCCGGGTCTTCCGACGGGTTGCTGGGACCGTCGCGCATACCCTTTTGCAGGGCGCGGTCGAGGATGGCCATGGCGATGGCCTTGACTTCGTTGTGACCGAAACAGGCGCCATAGCCTAGGGTGAAAGTGGGTGGGCCGTCGGTAGCATCACCCTCAAACATGGCCACCACTTCGCATTCGGTCATCAGTACCTCACCGGCTTCGATGGGCTCGCCTGTCACCGGGTGCGGCAGCATCACCGGCACATAGCCCACGCGCAGCTCGGCGATGGTGGGGTGCACGTCGCCATAGCCACGCATGTTGGAATACGCAATCGCCAAGAGCGAGCCGGTTTCGGCGCGTGCCATGGTGGCCAGGGCCGCCGAACGCGGCACTGGGAAAACCAGCGGGTCGCGGGTGATGTCGAACGCCGCATGGGCGCGCCGGGTCAGCGGCGGCAGCAAGCCTTCGTCACGCAAGGCATCGACCACCTTGGGGAAGCTGTCGGGCAGGTCGGTGTCGGCCACGCTGTCCAGAAACCGCCGCGAGACCGCGCGAAAGTCCTCGGGCGACTCGTTGGCCAAATCCAGACGCATCAGGCGCAGCGCGTAGTCGGTGGTCGGGCCCAGCATCTGTCCGCCGGGGATGTCCTTGAAAGCGCTCGAAATCCGGCGGATTAGGCGCATGCGGCTCGTGTCCTGCACCGGCACATCCATCAGGCGTGGCTTGGTGGAGCGGTAGGCGCGCAGAGCGAACGCCGCTTCCAGTGTGTCGCCCTGCATCTGTTTGATGGCCAGAGCGGCCAGGCGTGGGTGGTAGAGGCCCCCTTCCGACACGACGCGCGATGTCAGCAACCGCAACTGCTGTTCGATGGCCGACAGCGTGAGCGGCGTACCCGCTGGCCCTTCGGCGCAGCGCAGGGCTTCGACGGCGGCTTCGGCACCGGCGATGGCCCGGCCACCGCCCTTGATGGCAACGTATCCCATCAGTGGGCTCCTTTGAGGTTGATGTGGGTGGTTCGGGGCAATACCGCGACCTCGTGCCCGCTCACCAGAATCAGGTCCACGCCCAGCGGGAAGTGGGCATTCCATTCGGACCGTTGCTTCCACCAGCCCGGATCGATGCCGCTGACCTGCAGCACCTGCTCGTGTTGAATACCCGGCCCGGTGAGCCGCAGATGGGGACCCTCACCGAAACGGGAGACGCGCATCACCACGGTCGCGCCTTGTTCGGGGTTTTCCAGCGATCCCAGGCGCGGCGTGGCCTCCAGCAAACGGTTGCCATCGGCCAGCACGAACTCGGCCGCCTCCACACTGGCCGAGCGCACGCCCAGTCGGCGCAGATCGTCGCTTGATAGCGCGTGCAGCGGATCGGCCAGCGCACAGGCGCTGTCCACCAGGGTGGTCAACACCAGCAGGAGCGCCGATTCAGCGCCATCGGCCAGTGGCACCACGCGGCCCGGATAGGAAAACGCGGTCATCAACTGGCGAAACGCCGTTTGCTGGCGCGGCGCTTGCCAGATGCGCCACGCGGCTTCTGCCGGTGCCGCCGCCATCCCAGTCTCATTCATCATCGTCCTCCTCGTTCGTTCCCAGCAGGGCAAAGTCCACCCGCGTGGCCGCGAGTAAGGCGCGGCGCTGGCGGCCTTGTTCCGCCACGGCGGTCGCACCCTGGGTGAGCAACCGCAGGGCCGCTTCACAACCTGGCATGCGGGCCGCCAGCACCGCGTCCAGGATGGCCATGGAACGGGCCACACCGGCACGGTCGTCCACCAGAATGGCCGCGCCTTCGATCGACTGCCCTTGGGTGGTCGTGACCCGCACATGCGCTTGTGCCAAGGGAATCTCACCGATGAAATAGGTATCGCCCAGGGCGCTGTCGGTCAGCGGCAGCAGGCCCAGACCGGATTGCGGCAACGCCAGGTCTTCGACCCGGTGCTGGCCCGCCAGATCGGCCGCCAGGGCCTTGACCGCTGCGGCCGGCAAGGCCGACCACAGCCGCAGCCACTGCGCACGATCCGGTGCTTCAGAAGTGTTTGTCATGTTGTTCCTTGTTGTCAGCGGTCGCCTCAGATCAGCTTGGCGCGGATGCGCGCCTGCAACTGGTCCAGCACGAACACAAAGACGAAGATCGCGATCAGGATGGTCATGACATGGCCGTACTGGAACATGTCAAAACGGCCCTTGAGTTCCTGGCCGATGCCGCCCGCGCCCACCAGACCGATGACGGTGGCCATGCGCAGGTTGCGGTCCAGGATGTAGGCGGTGTAGGCGATGTATTGCGGCAAGACCTGGGGGATGACGCCGTACCACAGCGTCTTGAGCTTGCCCGCGCCGATGGCCTCCAGCGCCTCTTGCGGCTTCTTGTCGGCGTTCTCGATGTCCTCGGCGTAGAACTTGCCCAGGAAGCCGGCCGCATGCAGGCCCAGCGCCAGCACGCCAGCGATGGGGCCAAAGCCGTAGGCCAGCACCAGGAACAAAGCGACGATGAGTTCCGGCGCTGAACGCAGCAGACTGATGGTGCCGCGGGCAGCGGTGTAGGTAAAACGGTTGGGGCTGTAGTTGCGGGCCGCGAAATACGCCAGGGGAATCGACACCAGCACCGACAGGATCGTGCCCCACAGCGCAATCTCCAGGGTCTCGATCATCTTGATGAAAACCGTCCAGACATAGCCGACCGGCTTGACCAGCACTTCGACGGTTTCCGTCGTGGCTTCCATCTTCAGCGTGTCCAGATTCATCTTCTGCTCGACGCGCTCCTGGGTCTCGATGTGCGAGAACAGGGGCAGCTTCTGGCGATCCAGGTCCTGAATCCGGCCCACCTCTTCGGTTTCTGCGATGGCGGGTGGCCACATGGCTTGACCGACGCGCGACAAGCCGCGCGCGACTTGTGAATCGTCAGCCAGGCCCACGGTCTTGGCCACGGCCTGTGCCGTCATGGCCACCATGCGGTCCATTTCGGTGCGTTGTCCGGTCACGAACAACAGCACCATGACGGCGATCAGCACCAGCAGATGTTTGGCGTTGTAGGGCGCGCTCAGGTGCCAGTGCAGTGCGGTGCCCTGGGGCGGCACGGGTATGGGGCGTGTGGATGTGGTCATCGCTTCGCCCCTCATGCCACAGCCAGACCGGCCACCGAGTGCTGCGCGTCGCTCTCGGCCGCTGGTGCATCTTCCCAGCGGGCACCCTGGTAAAGCGCATGCACGCGCTCGTCGGTGAATTCCGCTGGCGTGCCGTCGAAAACGACACGTCCGTCGCGCATGCCCACGATGCGGTCGCCAAACTCACGGGCCAGATCGACCTGGTGCAGGCTGCACAACACGGTTGCGTTGCGCTCGCGCGCAGCGTCGCGAATCAGGCTCAGGATGTCACGCGAGATCTTGGGGTCCAGGCTAGCCACCGGTTCGTCGGCCAGCACCACTTCGGGGTCCATCATGAAAGCGCGGGCAATGCCCACCCGCTGCTGCTGACCGCCCGACAAGTCGCCCGCACGGCGCTGGAGGTGTGTGGGTGACAAGCCGACGCGGTTGAGCAACTGGCAGGCTTTCTGGCGCTGCTCAGGCTTGAACCAGCCGGACAGGGCACGCAAGGTGGAGACCGTGGGCAACAGGCCGGACAGCACATTGGCCGCAACGCTCATGCGGTTGGTCAGGTTGAAGTGCTGGTGGATCATGGCCACGCGCTGGCGCAACGCGCGCTGCGTGGCAGTGTTGAATTCGATGCCGTCGATCAGCACCCGGCCCGAGGTCGGCCGCATGAGTCCGTTGACCGCGCGCAACAGCGTGGATTTGCCCGCACCCGAAGGGCCGAGGATCACGCAGAACTGGCCCTGCGGGATCTCCAGCGACACCTCGCTGATCGCCCGGGTGCCATCGGGCCAGATTTTTTGGAGAGATTCAAAGCGGATCATGTCGCTTCCTTTCTTTCATGCAGCAGCCCGACCCAGTGACCTGGGCCTGACTGTCGTGCACGGGGTGCTTGAGTAGCGCGGCGCTGCTTAGCGCGCGCTGGCCTTTTTCATGATGTCCTGCTTGACTGGGTCGGTGACCATCTCAAACAGCTTGCCGGCATTGGCCATGTCTTCTTCACTGACATTGGCGGTGTAGCCGTCCACCTTGCCACCACCGTAGCCGCGGATCTGGTCTTTGGTGATGCCGGGCAGTTTGTCGACGTTGTTGAACGCCTCGCGCAGCTTGGCCTTGACGGCACCATCTACCTTGGGGTGGATGGCCAGCGGCGGATAGGGAATGGCCGCACTCTTGATGATCACTTTGACCTTGGAGGGGTCGATCGCTTTGCCGTTGACGGCTTTTTCGAAGGAGTCGAACGACGCACCACCGGCATCGACCAGCCCCTCGGCCAAGGCCTTCAGCACATTGGCATGGCTGCCGGCCATGTTGATGGTGCCCAGATCACGCGCAGGCAGTACGCCACCGGCCATCATCATGGCCACTGGCACGGCAAAGCTGGAGGTGGAATTCACGTCGCCCAAGGCCACTTTTTTGCCTTTGAGGTCGGCGACGCTGTTGATACCACTGTCGGTGCGTGCGAACAGACCTGAGTAGTACACCGACTGGCCCTTGCTGACAGCCAGCGCCAGCAATTCGGAACAGCCTCGGCTCTTGGCTTGAAGGTAAGACAGCGGGCCGTACCAGGCAATGTCTGCCGCGCCGCTGCACATGGCCTCCACCACCGAACCGTAGCTCTGACCGACCTTGATGTCGAACTTCAGGCCCGTCGATTGTTCGATGGCCGAGAAAATGGGCTGGAAGTCCTTCTTGGTGCCGTCTTCGGTGCCGCCGTCGGCGGGCACCAAAATTACGCGCAGCGGCTTGGCGGCCGTGCCGTCGTTTTGTGCGGCCACGGCAGCAAACGGACTGGCCATCAGAGCCAGGCCGGTGGCCAACAGCATACGGCGGATGGATTGTTTCAGATACATTACAAAGGCTCCTGTGAGTGGGAAGACAAAGAGATAGGTTTGCGAGACCGTCAGGGGTTGATGCGCAGTTGGATCCGGTCTGCACGGAACCGGGCAATGGCGTATTCGACCGGGGTACCATCCCGGTCGTCCACGTTCACACTCTTGACCCGCAGCACCGGTCGGTTCTGCGGCATCCCCAGCGTCTTGGCGTCGTCCCCTTGCGGGAGCACCGCTGTCACTAGGCTTTCTGTTCGGCGTAACTTGCAGCCATATGTGGCACCCAGCAGCGCATGCAGCGATCCGCTTTCGAAACGCTCGAAGAGGTCTGGGAATTTTTCGGCGGGCACGAAGTGCGATATCAAGCACATGGGGCGTTGCTCCACCATGCGTAACGTCTCAATCCAGTGCACTGCATCCCCTTCCTGAATGGTCAGGCGTTGTGCCACCCTAGGCAGGGCGCCAATGGTCTGCTTGCGAAGGATGCGGTTCTCGGTCATGAACCCAAGTGCGGCCAGGTTTTCGGTGAAACGCGTGCCTTTGCCAATCTGGTAGTCCAGTTGTGTGTCGAGCACAAAGATGCCCAGGCCGTGACGGCGTTCCAGTAGGCCTGCCTCGACCAGCTCGTCTATTGCGCGGCGCAAGGTATGGCGGTTGACACCAAATTGCACTGCCAGATCCCCCTCCGACGGCAAGCATTCCCCGGATGCGTATTGGTTGTGTACGACCAGCTCCAGTTGTTGAGCGATCTGTGCGTACAGGGCCAGACCAGAATCACGATTGACAACGTAGAGGCTCATGTTTAGTTATCTAGATAAGCGGATGAGCGTGAGCTTACGAGGTGCCCATGTCCGTTTCATGACACCCTGGCGTTACGACTATCCGGGGTTTTTCGAGATGCCAGGACGTAGCGCTACAACATCATTAATGTTGTAGCTCGAACATGAAGCTGCGGTCGAGCCGAGCACACGGATTCAGGTGAAGTTGCGGCCTGGATGAGGGAATCTCACCAAAGCATTGCAGGTATTGCACATCGACTCGAATCCACAGCCATCCGTACCCACGCCATCGCGGAAACGGGCGAAAACCAGCATCACATTGAATAATTCACCATTACCGAATGTTAGAAATGGCAGAAAACCCAATTTCTTGACTTCATAAATAGTATGTAATATCATAATACATACTATGGTACGAAATAGAGAGGTGAGCCATGGCCAGAGCCGGGATCTACAAATCAGAAGTGCTGCGCGCCCGCGATAAATTGCGGGCCACCGGGCGGAATCCGTCCATCGATGCGGTGCGCGAAGAGCTGGGCAGCGGCTCCAAAACCACGATCCACCGCTATCTGAAGGAGATCGAGGAAGAGGAAGGCGGAGCCACCGGCACCCGCGTGGCTGTCAGCGAGGCGATCCAGGATCTGGTGGGGCGGTTGGCCACCCGGGTGAACGAGGAAGCCGAAGAGCGGGTCATTTCGGCGCAGGCCAGGCACGCGGAGCAGCTGGCGCAGTATCAGCACGCCGCCGCGGCCCTAAATACCGAGGCCCAGTCCGCCCGCCAGCAACTGGAACAAACCCAGCGGGCGTT
>NZ_JBXAJH010000032.1:0-14000 GCF_058797075.1 Acidovorax sp. GW823-FHT02H02
GCCCTCAGCCCGATCGAATACCGGGTGAGCCTTGGACTTGCGGCATAAAACCAGTCCAAGTTTTTATCCGCACCCCCGGTGGCTCAATTTTGAATCGGCGCCAACACGGTATCGGGCTCGTGACCCGAAAGCCCGAGCAACACCGCCGAGTCAGTGCCATGGCCCTTACCAGTGGCACCCAGCGATCCGAACATCTCGGAAAGGACGCGCGTGACCGAAGTCATAACTCCCTGCTCGGCCAGAGCAAGGGTGAACATGCGTGCCGCGCGCATCGGCCCCACCGTATGTGAACTGGAGGGACCAATACCTACTTTGAAAATTTCAAGAACACTGACTGCCACTTTGATTCCAAGACTTGAATGACTGCTGACGACCGATCCCGTCGGATCTACACGGACTAGAGCCGAACACCTGTCATGTTCGCCGCCTCGTCGTCAACCATCTGCTGGATGATCTTTGTATCGACCTGATGCCCATCGTTCATCATGCGATGGTGGACTGTTCCTACCAGCTGGCTGCGGATACGCTGATCGTAGGTCAGGGCCATGGCCGCAAGTTGACGCCTCATGTCTTGGGGCCAGACCTGGTCTTGCCGCAAGCGCTCAACGCAGAAAGTGAATTCCGGAGTGTCCGCACTGGTTCTCTCCCGTCGCCTGGCGGCAGTCGCCACCTCGTCGATCTGGCCATGCTCATCAAAAACAACCGCGTAGACCTGACTGGCCCGTTCGGTTGACAGCATCCCGTTGCGGATTTCGCTGGCAATCGCAGCAAGGTCTCGTTCCATCGGGTCACCGAATCCACCGCCCGTCGGGCTTGTGATCTGGATCACATCACCTCGATTGAGTTCGAGCACGGAGATCTTGCCGATGGAACGTTCATCAGGACGGCCTGGGTTCAGGACCGCAGTGCCTTTGACGCCGTGTTCTCCGCCCCTGAAGCCCCAGGCCGAAAAGACAAAGCGATTCATGTTGCGCACAGTCATGACTGCGCGGTGGGCGGTATTTTCAATCTCCATCTGGAGGGCGGCGCCGCTGACATAGCGACCCGCACGCCGACTGTCGGGAACGATCCGAATGGCCCGCATGATCATCGCGGTCTCAACCTCAATGATTTCCACAGGAACGCTGCGCTGCGAGTACCGAACTGCCGTTCCATCGACGCCGTCGCGACTGCGACGCGCTCCGCCACCGCCATGAATCGTGTTGATGACGTTCACGCGATCACGGCCGGTGCGCGGATCTGGGGCTGCGACGACAATCACGCCCGCATTGCCCGAGTCGGCGGCAGCGAGTCCCTCCGGCAGAGCCTGGTTGATGCAACCCAGGAGAACGTCGTAGGCACGCGTTGCAGATGCCGCGCGGGATCCGCCGGATGCAGGGAATACGGCATTCAACACTGTACCGCGCGGCGTGTACGAATGGATGGCACGCAGGATTCCGGCGTTGCGTGGCGTTAACGGATCCATCGTCAGGATGAACGCGTAGAGGCATTGAACAACATAGGGGTGCGTTGATGCGCCGCTCACCAGGTTGTACGCAGCCGGAAGTTGCGGGTCCGTCCCGGAGAAATCGAGGTGGATCTCTCCCTTGCTTACGGTCATCCGCGCCGAGAAGAAAGCAATCTGGCGGTCATTGATTCCCTCCAGGTAGTCGGAGAAGTCGTAGACGCCGTCCGGGATGGATGCAATGGCGGTGCGAGCCTTGGATTCCGCGTAGGTAATGACATCCTGCATCGCCTGCTCAACGGCTTGACCGCCATATCGGCCACACAACTCATTGACTCGACGGTCAATGCTCTTGAGGCCGGAGATCATGGCCTGGATGTCTCCCCACACTTCGCCGGGGATGCGACTGTTGTCGGCAAGAATCGCCTTGACCGTGGTGTTGAGCACGCCGCCCTCATAGAGCTTGACGGGCCTGAGTCTGAGCCCCTCCTGGAATACTTCAGTGAAGGCGGGAGAAATGCTGCCCGGTACGGCTCCACCGATATCCGACGCGTGCACGAAGGCCCAGCCAATGGCAATCAACCGATCATCCCGAAAGATCGGATAAAGCAGCGTGATGTCCATGAGGTGCGTAACCAGGCCGTCCGTCGTGAACGGGTCATTGGTGATCACGATGTCACCCGGCTTCAGGTTTTCTCGCCCAATGGCGTCAAGGGTCGGCTTCAGAGGTGAGCCGACAAAGACATTCACGCCCGAGAGCATGGGATAGGCAAACATGTCGCCATCGACTGTCGCGACTGCGCACTGGTAGTCCTGGACAAGCTTGACGAACGTTGTATGAGCGGTGCGGTACACCGCTGCAGACGCTTCTTCAACAATCGCGTTGAAGCGATTGCTCATAATGGCGGTACGAACTGCGTCCATGGGTCAACTCCGGGTCATGAGAATGGTGCCGTAGGCGCCCACGCGGGCCACAAAGCCGGGTGGCACTACGAGGGTGGCGTCAGATTGCTCGATCACGGCGGGACCGGGCACTTCGTCGGAATGGGTGAGGCGAGATCTCTCAAAGACACGCGCCTCAGGAAAAATCTCTCCCTGGAAACGCATCGACCGCGAGCCCTTGAATGCGTCCCCGACCGTCGATGAAGATGGTGCAGCGGGCTCTGGTATCGACATGGCACCCCGGATCCGGACGCGCAGGTCGACAAATTCAACTGGCGCTTCGGGATCGCAGTGGTTGTAAATGCGCTCGTGCTCCTTATGGAAGATCGCATGCATTGCGCTGAGGTCTGCAGACTCGACCGCAGAATCCGGCAAGCGCACATCGACCTGGAAGGACTGGCCGGTGTAGCGCATCTCGGCCCAGCACTCGAAGCCGGTCGATACCAAGCGCTCAGACGGTGCCTGCCGGGACAGCCATTCACCTGCCTCCTGGCGAAGTGCTTTGTACTTTTCGGCGAGTGCGGTCCCATCCACACGTTGCCCATGCACCGTTTCCATCACGTCGTGACTGAGTTCAGAGACAAGCCCGCCGAATGCGCAGAATGTTGAAGGGCTTGTGGGCACAAGCACGCGATTGATGCCAAGTTCAGCGGCAAGGAGGGGGCCGTGAATGCCGCCACCACCACCGTACACGAGCAGTGTCAGGTCTTCGGGGTCGACCCCCTGGCGCGCCAGGTAGGGAAGCACGCCAGCCACCATGTTTGAACTCGCTACCGCCACGCACATATCGGCCGCGCCGAATACATCAGACTTCAGCCCGCTGGCGATGGGAGCCATCGCACGCTCAGAGGCAGTTCGATCAAGCTTCATCTTCCCGCCCAGGAGAGCTTCAGGAAGATATCCGGCCAGCAGGTAGGCGTCGGTCAGCGTGGGAGCCGTTCCGCCGCGAGAAAAGCAGGCTGGCCCCGGATACGAACCCGCGCTTTGCGGCCCAATCCGCAGCACACCATCATCGATCATGGCGATGGATCCTCCGCCCGCACCGATGGCCTCGATGCCCGTGACCGGCATCACGACAGGGAAGTCGCCGACCTCGGCGGCATTCGATGTCATGGCCTGGCCATCTCGCAGCAGCGAGATATCGGTACTCGTACCGCCCATGTCCATCGTGAGGATGTTGCGCTCACCAGCCGCTCGAGCTAGATATTGGACGGCGGTGACGCCAGAGGCCGGACCGGAAAGCAGCGTGTGCACCGGGAAGCGCCGCGCTTCAGCGGCCGCCATGGCGCCGCCGTTGGAGCGCGTGACAAACAACTGTGAACCCGGCAGCCGGCTCTTAACATACCGCTCAACGGCGCCGATGTATTCGTTCATGCGCTTTCGCACAAACGCGTTGAGCACGCTCACGATCGCCCGCTCATACTCACCGACACGCGGCCAGATTTCGCTGGAAAGACTGACTTCCGCATCGGCACCCACCACGGTGCGAATGGCTTCTTCGACAGCCCGTTCGTGCGCTGGATTGGCGTAGCTGTGAAGCAGTGCAACCGCGTAACCGTTCGCGCCTGCATCCTTGGCCTGCTTGACCAGTTCCTGAATCGCCTCTTGACGAATTGGGGTTCGAACCGTCCCCCCGTGCAAAAGCCGCTCGTCTACCTCAAAGACCATCGCGCGTTCCACCAGTGGCTTGGTCCGCGTCTCAAAGATGTTCAGGGGATTGCGAACCCCCATTCGCTGGAGCTCCAGCAGGTCGCGGTAGCCGTTGGTCACGAAGAAAGCGACTTTCGGCCCCTTGCGCTCGATCACGGCATTCGTGCTCACGGTCGTGCCGTGCATGACGACCGCTGGCTCGCCGTCCTGAGGTCCCAATCGCTCCAGCAACAACTCGAAGCCCTGGCGAAAGCCCTCCTCGAAAGCCGGAGGCGTAGAGGGAACCTTCAAGCTGATGACTTCAGTGCCACTGCCTTCTCGCCACCCACAGAAGTCTGTGAAGGTGCCGCCTATGTCAACGCCGATGCGAATCATTGTAAAAATCCTTTAGTCGTTTCTCAGTGCAGAAGCTCTAACGCCAGGCTACGCAAGGGATCCTTGCCGGGCCGTTGATATACCGGCACCTGAAGATCTATTGCTGCCACAGCGCATGCTCATGAATCGGTCGTGTTGATGTGGTTCTCCCAGTAAGGAGCGCGATTCACGCCGATCAATCAAGCGGGTCCGATTTTTCCTGTGACAACCCCATCAAGCAAATCAATGTTCAATGCCAGCCAATAAGTCACATTTATTTGCATGACGACCTCTCACTGCGGGATAGATGCGTAAGCAGACAACCTGCTTGCATTGGCTGCGCAAAGGAGATGAGGTTGCGGCACCTACGCCCAGCGCGGATCAGCGTAGGAGATTGGCACGCGCATGTGACTGGGCATCTGCGTGCAGTTTGACGCTGCAAGGTGGGCCGGAGGTATTCGCTTGGCCGTCTGGAGCCATCGGCGGCATTTGCCCCGACGTCTCCAGGAACCTGCAAGTAGACTCAGGCTGCGTGATCAGCCGTGAATGCCATGAGCACTTCCGGCTTCACTGCACAAACAATCACTCCATGGTCTTTGCCGCACCTGCGGCATCAACTGCAGCCTTCCAACGGACCGACTCGTTCTGGAGGAAAGTGGCAAAGCGCTCCCGAGGCAACTCCATCGGGGTCAGCCCCAACTCAAGCAGACGCTTGCGCACATCTGACTCTTTGACGATAGAGTCCATCGCATTCCTCAGGCGGAAGACGATCTGGTCCGGTGTCTTGGCAGGCACCACCAACAAGATGTAGCCCTGCAGGTTGAAGTCTTTGACGCCTTGCTCCTGGAGAGTCGGAACGTCCGGAAGCGATGGAATCCGTTCCGCTGTACTCACACCCAACGCCTTGATCGTGCCTTCGGCAATCATGCCTCTCACCACGGGCACGGTGTCCGACATGAAGTCGATGACGCCGCCTCGCAGATCAGTGATTGCCGGCGCACCGCCTCGGTAGGGCACATGTTCGGCCTTGATACCCGTCTGCTTCAGCATTTGGGCCACGATGAGTTGCGGCACTGTTCCCACGCCGGATGAGCCGTAACTCAGTGTGGCGCCGGGCTTCTTGGCGTAGGCCAGAAACTCCTGGAAGTTCTTGACAGGCAGGTCCTTTTTCGCGACGAGCACCTGCGGCGCCCACGCGATAGCGCCGACCACCACGAAATCGTTTATCGGGTCATACGGGAGGGGCCTCACGGTTGTCCAGGGACCAACACTGAGGGGGCCGGGCGCACCTATGGCCAGGTTGTAACCGTCTGCAGGCTGTTTGGCCGCATAGCCGGTGCCGAGTGTCCCGCTTGCACCCGCACGGTTTTCGACGATCACCGGTTGACCAAGCTGCGCTGCCAGTTTTTCACCGATCAGTCGAGCTGCAACGTCTGAGGAGTTTGCTGCTGGGTAAGGCACCACGATCTTGATGGCGCGATCCGGCCATTGCGCATGTGCGCTAAAGGCGGCGCCAACAGCTATACAAATTCCCAGAAGATTTTTGAGATACCGATTCATTCATTTCTCCGATTCATTTTGGACACCCCGCTGATGCCACCCTTCATGCCGCAATTGACTGCTGTTTTGGGGTAATTTCAGTGGACTTGTAAGCCGAATCGATTGTCTTTCGAAGCAGTGAAATAAGCCCATCAAATGATCAGATCGGTCTATAAGTCCCTTTGATAGGGCGGCCCTATCTGCCGGCACTGGCTAGTTTTTTAGGCTGACCCGAAGGGATTCGACAAGGGCTTGCGCCGCTCGATTCGGGTGCTGCATCAACGGAACAATGACTCCGATTTCAAATTTTTGTATGGGATCAAGAGGTAGTGAAATCAGACCTTCTCGCTGATGTTCAGGTAAGCTGATGCTGGTGACGATCGTTACACCCAGGCCAGCACGCACCAGCTCGATGGCTGCCCCCGCATCACCGACCTCAATCACGAACTTTGGACTGACGCCCGCCGCCGCAAACCAGTTTGCGACCATCGGCCGGATCACACCACCAGGCTTGATCCCGACGACAGGTATGCCATCAATGTCAGCGGGCGAGACATTCACTCCACCATGAAGGAAGCCAGGCGCGGACGCGACACACAGGAGCTCGCTGTCAAATAGCTTCGTCGCAATAGCCCCGTCCATTTCCGGTGGCAACGAAAGAATGCCCAGATCCGCTTGGGCAGAGCTGATCCGATGCATGATGGTCAGCCGATGGTCCACATCGACATCCAGTTTCAGTCCCGGATGCGCGACTGCAAATTGCCCGATCGCATTCATGATGCGGCCGCTCGCAAGGGCCTGTGTGAGGAGCACGCGGACAGTAGCCCGCTCATGGTTGGCGATCTGTTGCGC
This sequence comes from Acidovorax sp. GW823-FHT02H02, assembly GCF_058797075.1. Taxonomy (NCBI): domain Bacteria; kingdom Pseudomonadati; phylum Pseudomonadota; class Betaproteobacteria; order Burkholderiales; family Comamonadaceae; genus Acidovorax; species Acidovorax sp. GW823-FHT02H02. The sequence goes on from NZ_JBXAJH010000032.1 coordinate 6,782, forward strand.
GGCGGCCTTGATACCGTCCAGACCGTCGTAGAGCCTGTTGACCTCTGCCATGAGTTGCAGAGCCTCCGGCGTAGGGGTCAGCTTGCCACCGCGTCGACTGAAAAGCTCGAACCCCACCTCTTTTTCGAGACCACTGATCAGGTAGCTTATAGCGGGTTGCGTGATCGCCATCGCCGAACTGGCGCGCACCATGCTGCCCTCGCGCATGACGGAGCGGAACGCCTCGATTTGTCTCAACTTGAGTGCCACGGCATTGCCCCGACAATGAGTTCAAATTACGACGCCAGAGACTCTCACACGAGACAGGAGTCTTTCGACGGACGAGGATGCGAGTCCCAGATGATCGATCAAATCATTACCCGCAAGAAAATCCTCTCCAACGATCAGTTCTGCCATGCTGATCATGGCCTGTGTGTAAGGCATCTCGACGTTGGCCACACGGCCAAGTGCCATGAGGAATACGAGCCCATATGGCACATCTTCCGACAGGTATCGGGTATCAATCTGGGTGGGCCCGGGCGGTCCGCCACGCTTCTTGTGCAGTTCGGCGGCGATGTCCTCTAGACGATCCCCTTCGGTCTTGAACGATTGCGAGAAGTGTTGCTTGACGCTGCGCACCTCGATACCGAATGCACCGGCAACGGCCAGGCGTTCAGAGTCGATGGCCTCAATGGCGCAGGACACGCGAGGCGTCATGTAGTGATACTGGGGCCAGTTTTCTGCTCGCTCAATCCTCGTCCAATTGAACAATGCGAGCGGCACGTGTGTGATAGCGCTGGTATTCGCAAGGCTGGAGACAAGCGGGTCTTCTTCCACGTTGAACCCGTCGCCAAACAGCGCTTCACAAGCAGCGAGCGCCTGAGGGGCGGCCGTCTGTGGCAGACAGGAGATCGCAACCTGGCTGCGCCGAGTCATGATGTTCACCTGAGCCGGCCCCTTGCGCCGCGCCGTGAGGGCGGTCGTGCCGAAGCTCGCAACACAAAGGGCAATTCCACGCGCGACCGCGCGCTCATACAGGTACAGCGATGACAACGATCCCATGGAACTGACAATCACCAGCTGCCCGGACCGTAGATTCGGCAAAAGTGCGTCCATCACTGCCTTATGGGCATTGAGTGGGACAGCAATCAGGATAACGTCGGACTGTGCCGCCAGCGTCTGCGCGCTATCGGTGGCCCCCACGGCAAGCGTCGCTTCCAATGCACCCATTGCGCTCAACGGCTCGTCTCGCAGCGCATTTGCGCTGCCGCTAGGTGCCCACACCGAAACCCCATGACCGCGCTGGGCGGCCCAGGCCGCGCTCGCCAAGCCGATGCTCCCGGCACCCACAATTCCGACTTTGATCCGGTTCACTTTTCTTCCATCTTCGTTTCGCATACGCTCAGCCCTTTCGGCTTATAGGGATTCGCCCACCGAGCGCCACAAGAAAATCCCGAGCCAGCGCCGTGTGCCGTGTCCCGGATGAAAACAACGGCAGCGGGAGACCATGGGTCCCCCGACTTGCCTGTATCAGTCTGCGGTGATGTTGTTTTGACGGACAACGGCGCCCCAGCGCGCGTTTTCCGACTGGACCAGACGGTCGAAGTTTTCCATAGTCGTCGGGTCGACATCGCACCCGATATCGGCAAGCTGCTTGATGACCTTCGGGTCCTTCACCGCAGCGGTGAACTCCTCATGGATCTTCTTGGCAATGGCAGGCGGCAGCTTCGCGGGTGCCATCACGCCAATCCAGGTCGTGAGCTCGGCGGCAGGGATTCCGGCTTCGGCCATCGTCGGCACATTGGGCAACAGGGGCGAGCGCTTGGGGCCGGTGATGGCGAGCGCACGGACCTTGCCGGACTGCACATGGGTGGCCATCGTGGCGAAGTTGCCGATCATCATCTGGATCTGGCCGCCAATCAGGTCCATCTCTGAAGCCGGAACGCTTTTGTAGGGCACATGGGTGATCTTGATGCCTGCGCTCGAGCGGAAAAGCTCCGTCGCCACATGCAGTGCAGATCCGTTACCAGAGGAGCCATAGTTCAACTCGGTGGGCCGGGCCTTGGCGTGGGCGACCAACTCGGACACCGAGTTCACCGGCAGGCTCTGCGTCACGCCCAGGAGGTAGGGGCTGGTGCACAACTTGGCGATGTTGGTGAAATCTTCTGCGGGTTTGTAGGGAAGGCGGGGAAGCACATGGTTGGACATCACGTAGGTCGACATGGTCGCTTGACCCAAGGTGTACCCGTCCGGTTTGGCTTTCGCCGTTGCGTCATTGGCGATCGTGCCGGTGGCCCCCGGACGGTTATCGATGACGATCGGCTGTCCCCAGCGCGCGCTCACCGCATTGGCAATGATGCGGGCGGTGGCATCGGCCGCGCCGCCCGCGGCCCCCGGGATGATCCAGCGGACGGGCTTTTCAGGGTACTCCGCGTGTGCCGCCTGGAGCGCCCCAGCAAAGCACAGTGCCAGCAAGATGTTCTTACGTCCAATGGTCGAGATATTCAGTCGCATAAATTTTTCCTTTACGAATGGTGAGGGACAAGCCCCTCTTGTCTTGTTACAGCCCTGGCGCCTTGGGCCTGTGCAGCAGGCCCTCACTGAGATGACTACATGGTTTGCCGTGTTCATGCTTCCTGCTCGTCGATGTTCAACGTTGCCAGTTCCGCAAGCGTCACCGGCTTGAGCGGCGGCCGGATGCGATAAAAACCCACATCGGCGACCGTTCGGCCTTGCTCCTGGGCAAGGATGTGCGCGATGGTGTAGCCGCACTGACGGCCTTGGCAGGGCCCCATGCCCGCACGGGTATATGCCTTAAGCTGGTTCGGACCGGGCTGACCGATGGCAGCGGCTTTGCGAATGTCGCCGGCAGTCAGCTCCTCGCACCGGCAGACGACGGTGTCGTCGGTTGGCGTCGCGATGTTTGCGCGCGGCGGGTACAGGGCGTCCAGCATGGGGCGCAGCCGCAACAACTTCTTCAGTTTTTCGCGAAGGGGCGCCGCTTGCACCGACGCTGCCTCGCTCGACAGGCGGCCAGCTCGCTTAGCCACTCCAAGTGCCACTAGCTCCCCGCGTACACAGGCGGCATAGGCGCCGCCAATCCCAGCGCCGTCGCCTGCCACGTAAATGCCTGGCTTGTCGGTTTGCCCCCATTCGTCGAGAACCGGCGCCAGACACGCCTGCTGCGAGCTCCATTCGTGGCCACACCCGAGCGCCTGCGTCATGTGAATCGAAGGCACGACGCCTTCATGGGACAGAAGCAAGCTGGCCGGCACGCGCATGGTCTTGCCATTGGCCTGGATGTATTCAATCTCCTGCAAACGATCCTGGCCCAGGGCGCGAACAGCCGTGACACCGCGCACGCGTTTGACTCCGGCGGCTTGAAGTTCCCTCATCCAGGCCAACCCCTTGAGGAGGTCCTTGGAGCTGGCCATGGCCGCACCGATCCAAGGCAACGCACGGCGCCAGCCGCCAGCGGGCGACGTATCCAACCACCCGGCGATCTTGCCTCCAGCTCGGATCAATTGAGCCATGTATAGCAGGGGTAGCGGCCCGCTGCCAACGACCCATACGGGCTCCGAGGGGATTTGTCGCGATGTCTTGAGCAGAATCTGGGCCGATCCGACGGTCATGACACCAGGCAAAGTCCAGCCCGGGAATGGCGCGGGTCGCTCCTGCGCGCCCATGGTCAAGATCACATGGCCAGTTTCCACCAATTCCGCCTGACCCCTGCGGGTCATGTAGACCTTCCATTCGGACTCGACCTGCCAAACCCTGGTCTCAGGCTCATAGCTCGCACCACAGGATCGAAAACGCGAGGCGAGATCGGCACCGGCAAGGTACTCCTCGCCCAACAGGGCGCCAGTAGTCGTTGGTGCCACCGCCTCTACAGCACGCCAGATCTGTCCGCCAGGCGCTGGCTGCTCGTCGACGACCAGAACGGAAAGGCCATGAGCCCGCAGCCCAATCGCTGCGCTCATTCCGGCCGGGCCCGCGCCCACCACCACCGCATCAAAGGATCTCATGACGCCACCTTCGGCCGGCCGAGTTGACGCTCAACGCACATGCCTTCGGCGACCGGGACCAGGCAGGTCTGAGTTGACGACGCACCGTCGACGATTGCCAGGCAGTCGAAGCACACGCCCATCATGCAAAACGGTGCACGCGAACTGCCGTGAACGGGCGTGTGGCGGCAGCTGGGGTTCGCCTGACGCATCATCACGGATGCCACCGTTTCACCGCGCTCGGCAGTGACTGACTTCCCATCAATGGTGAGCGTCAGCGGTGGTGTGCTGGGGGGACTGATTTTTCGAAACATTGAATCGCTCGAGAGGAAAGGCATTGAGAGTCTGGAGATGACGGCCGCTGGCCAATGCCTGCGCGTAGGGGCCAGCGTGGAATGAAGCGAGCGTCACCCCAGAGTGGCAAGTTGCGATCTCCGCGCCTGGGTACATCGGGGAGCTGGCATAGACGGGGTACCCATCCGGCGTCATCACTCGCAGGCACGACCATTGACGCACCAGGCGCGCTTTGCCCAATTCAGGGAGGATGCGAAGTGCTTTTCGGGTCATCCTCACAGCTGCGGCGGAAGTGGTACTCAGGTCATACCCCACGTCCTCCTGAGTCACGCCGATCATCACTGTGCCCTCGCCGGTTTGACGCAGCCCGCTTGCGGGTATAGGCAGGACAGGCGCCAGGCGCTCGGTCACGAGAATCTGTCCTCGCTCGGGATGCAAGGGGACGTCCAGTCCGATCATTCTCCCGAGCGCCACCGACCCAAGGCCGGCAGCGATCACTACACGTTCGGCTCGGGCCGTTTGCTCACTGGTCTTAACCTCAAAGCCGCCGCCTGCCAAGTGCTTGATCGAGGTCACAGGGTGCCCGTTGCGCACCATGCCGCCCCGGCGCTGGAAGGCGGCTTGGAGTGCAGCCAGGAGTCGAAGCGGGTTCGCCTGACCGTCCTGCTCCCCCAGGCTCGCGCCCACGACGTCAGGGCCGAGTCGCATGGTGGGGTAACGACGCGCCAGTTCGCTGCGATCAAGAATCCGCACGGAGGGGGCCAGTTCTGGCGTCTCAGCTTCCCAAGCATCCAGCATCTTGGCGCGAGCAGACAACTCGTCGTCGCTCAGGCAGAACTTCAGACCGGCGCCGGTTTGGTAGTCCAGTGAAATTCCCGTCTCTGCCTCCAGTCCCGCAGCAAACTCCGGCCATGCATCAGCCGCCGCCGCCGACAGCCGGTGGTACTCGGGGTAGCGGTAACCCTTTCCTTGGACCCATACCAAGCCGAAGTTGGCCTTTGCCGCCCGGTAGTCAGTGTCGGCACCATCGAGCATCAAGACCCGCTTGTCGTACCCGGCCAGGCCGTATGCAATCGCGGCGCCCACGATTCCGGCGCCCGCAACGATCACGTCGTATTCACGCTGCATGTTCAAAGACCTTTCTTCTTCGGGTCGATGCGCAGGCTGCGCGCGGCCCCCGCATTGCCAGAACCACCAGGGTTCAGCAGCGCCGTCAAGTGGATCGCCTGGGGTGAATGGAAATGAGGGTTCATTGACCGAGAGGTGAGTTGCGATGGCTGCGAACCGTCTGTTGTTTGCTTCAAGACAGCCTTCATCGTAAGCAAGATCACCTCAGGTCGCCAGGGTAAAAACCATAGTCAATGTTTTTATGCAATACCTCTTTGTTTCGATGCTAAATCATTGTTTTTATTGAACTTTTTTTCTTTAAAATGTCATTAAAATAGCATCTTGCAATAAAACCATGTCTAAATACTATGAGCATGAAAATCACGCTGCGCCACTTGGAGGCTTTTCGGGCGGTCATGGTGCGCAGGACCGTCACCGGTGCCGCCGAGATGCTTGGGGTGACTCAACCCGTCGTCACCCGCCTGATTGCCGACCTGGAGCAGCGCATCGCGATTGCGCTGTTTACCCGAGACAAGGGACGCCTCGCTCCAACGCCAGAGGCCACACTGCTTTTTGCCGACGTCAATCAGTCGTTGATGGGGATCGAGCGGATCGCGAATGCGGCAAGCGGCATCAAGGCACTGAAGCTGGGCCACCTGGAGATCGCCGCGGCCCCCAACATGGCCTTGTCCTTCCTGCCACGCGCCATCGCCAGCTTCAGCCTGGAGCGTCCAGAGACCTTGATCACAATGCACATGCATAGCTCTTCAACCGTTCTGGATATGGTCCAGAGCGGACGCTGCAATCTGGGATTCGCCATGGTGCCCGTTCATGCGACGAGGCATGGCAATAGTGAGACCCTTGTTTCGGCCAAGATGGTTGGAGTGATTCCTGTCGGGCATCGACTGGCGACCCGCAAGGTCCTGAACCCGGAAGATTTCGAGGGAGAAAGCTTCATCTCCATGGCGCCGCTGATGGAGACACGCATGAAGATCGACTCCTTGATGCTTTCCTACGGCGTGAACAGAAGGATCAATGTCGAAACGCAAATCTCGTCAGTCGTGATCCGATTAGTCGAAGCGGGCGCAGGAATTTCCATCATCGATCCGCTGACGGCCACTGGCTACACCGGTGACCAGGTCAGGTTCATCCCCTTCAAGCCAGACATCGTGACCGATTACTCGATGGTCATCTCACCGAGAAACTCCTCGACCCTGGTTCTCAAGCCTTTCATCGACCACGCGCGGCGTGAGATCCGCAAGATTGTGCCCACGCATCTGATCGTCCGAGGTTGACGAGCCGCACTTCGTGCAATTGCGTGATTTCCAGCTTGCTGAGAGCGGCTTGGCCGTCCGGTCTTCAGGTGCTTTCTCTGGTTGACTACAGCGCGTACCGCTGCACAACGTTCATTGCGAAGACATACCGATTTACAGGCGGGAGAGTGCGCCGCCATCGGGGCGGGTGAGCACCGAGCACGTCATCAACGTGCTCGGCCGCCTGCAAGCGCAGCCCCTGGCCGACACGGCGCGCTATGACAGCCTGCGCGCTGGCAGCGACATGCAGGAGGCCGATCATGCGTGAGCTGGACAAGGAGTTCAAAGAGCTGCGCCTGTACGGCATGGCCGGGGCCTGGGAGGACCTGGTCAAGCAAGGCGGCCACGCCACGCTGGAGAGCTCGCGCTGGCTGCTGGAGCACCTGCTGCAAGCGGAAGTCACGGACAGGGCCATGCGCTCAGTGAGCTACCAGATGCACACGGCGAAGTTCCCCGTGCACCGCGACCTGGCGGGCTTCGACTTCGAATGCTCGCCCGTGGACAAAAAGCTCATCGAGCAGT
>NZ_JBXAJH010000033.1:0-12856 GCF_058797075.1 Acidovorax sp. GW823-FHT02H02
GGGTAGGTAAAACACCTGGCTCAGTTTTAGGTCGGCATCACACCAAAAAGTGGCTCAGTTTTCGGTCGGCGTCAACAGTGTTGCAGCAAATTGAAGTTTGGTGCTTCGATTTTCTGCTTCATTGCCTCAAAAACGCCTTCTGCAGTTGTCATATTAGACATTTGATTGACTCCTATTTATAAGCGGAGTCACCCCTTGCGGGGCGACCCGCAGAGGGTTGATTGAATACCGTTTCTCAGAACGAAGTTACTCGTATCTTTCCACCAGACTCAACAAGATAAACCTGCTGACCAGGCATCAGATTCGATTCCGACTGAGTAATAGACATCAAAGCACCGGAGCCCATACGAATGATGAGTTCTTGGCCTTGAGTCCCGGAAAACGCATCGCCTGCCACTTTCCCTGCTGCTGCACCAATGATGCCGCCCAGCGTTGTTGCAAGCATGCGACCGTGGCCACTGCCAGCCCTGGAGCCAATAGCGGCCCCAAGGACACTTCCAATACCCGCCGAGGCAATATTGGAGGTGGTAGTGGGCTGAATTGTGATGTTGCGCGTTTGCACAACAACACCTTCCAGCACCCGTCCAGAGGACAGGGTTTCGTAGCGGGTGCGGGACTGTGCCCCCGTGTCCCAGTCCTGTGCGCTGACCGCTTGGGTGACCAAGGAGAGAGCGATGAGGATGAAGGAAGAGATGATTTTCGAGATTTTCATGATGGCTCCAAAGTTAAAAAAGGAGCCACCCCTTACGGGATGACCCCGCAAGGGTTGAAAAGAAAACGTACTCAGTTTGAAGTGCTGGGAGGAATTCGCCCAGTCTTAAAATCCAGGTACAGAGGACCAGGATTGGGGCAATTAACAGTGAGAGTTCCAAGAGAACCATCCCCGTTATCCACCAAGGTGCTGACAGAACCGTCAGCATTTACCTTTGAATCTCCCGCATTTTCATAGCGGCTGGATTCGAGGATTTCACTCCCGGTGCGAACATAGGGAGTCAAGAGTCTCAGGATGAGATCAATCACCTTAGAACGCTCATCCAGGGTGAGTAGATGAGGCTTCAGGTTGCCCAATTTGGGATGCTTTGAAACCGTGTCGAATAGGGCGTTTTCAGCCATGACTCGATGGTTCTTCGCCTCCAGGTATGGGCAATTCTCAGGGTGACTTACCTTCAAGCCTGCGTTGTCGCGGGCGATGAAGGCCTCAGCCAGGTAGGTGGCCATGTCCTCTTCCGAAAGCAGGTAGACCTGCTTTGGATCGAGAATCACTTTCTTGGCGACCTCTGGAAATTCATTCCATTTATCGCTTGCTTTGAACTCGTGCTTTTCCAGGATGCGTTTGCTGTACTGGGTGACAACAGGTTCAATGGCTTCTTCTAAGACCTTTGCAAGCAAAAAGACTTCTGCTGCAGTGATCATTTCCTGGGTGATTCCCAAGGGGTATTCGGTCTTCTTCATGGCTCTTCCTTTTTTGAGAAGGGACACCATCCCTGCAGGGCGGTGACCCTGAGGGTTGAAAATTCTTTCGAGAAATGTCAGATGCCGTAGAAGGCTCGGACAGAACGGCGACGCTCCGAATAGCATGCCCCCTTGGTTATTTCCAGAGGGGCGATGCAAACAAGGTTGCGTAGTGCTGCAGCTCGCATGAGAGGCGAGTATTGTTCCTTGGCGTTCGCGACACGTACCAGGTGGTAAATGGGGAGGACATTCGTAGAACGAATGTGGCCAAAGAAACGTTGCCTCTTTGCGCTAGCTAGGACACGGGTTGTGCTCATTTCGCAAGTTCCTTTTTGAAAAGAGACTTGCGCCTTATGGGTGCTAGTCCCATGAGGGTTGATAAAGGATCGCACGGGGCGACGTAATGCCGTAGGCATTGGCGCCTATTCTAAGCCTTTTAGATTCAACAGCGCAAGTTTTGGCGATCAGAAGTTACTTGCCCAGAGGGTTCCCGCCTATGGAGTCCCTTGGGCTACTCGGTGGTCACAAGATGTGCGATTGTTTGGGGCGCCCTGCAGCATTGAAAGCTGCTCCTCCGGCGTGGCCCCGTCGTGGCGCAGCCCCGGTCAAATCCTCGCCAGAATTCGCGAGGTGCGCCGTCAAACACGGTCCAAGTCCTGCCTCCATGCTTTGCGAGCTTTGTGGTCATACCTGGCGGTGACGTTGAGGCTCGAATGACGCGCCTGGGCCTGGACATATCGTGGGTTGACTCCCGCCTCCAAGGCGTGAGAAATGCCCGTATGTCGCATCCAATGGGGACCTGCCTTATTCAGGCGCATAGCAGCCCTCGGGTCGGTATCTTTAAGGCGTTCAGCTGTCCTTTTGAAGATCTCCGTGCACAGCAGGTAGATGGCTTGTGCTGAAACGCCTTTATCTTTCCCGGTTACCGCCAGAATTGCAGGGCGCACCTCACCCGGATAGGGAAGCGAGGGCAGGGCGAGGGAGGTGCGGTACACCTTGAGTTCTTCCATGAGCTTGTGCGTGGCCACAATGGTGATCTCTGTGTTGCCCTTGCCGAACACACGAATGTTCCAGCCCGCCGGCGATGGTTCAAAGCTGCCCATGGTGAGATGCGCAGCCTCATCGCGGCGCAAGAATGTACGGTACAGCAGCTGTATGACCCAGCGTGCACGGTGGTAGTGCTTCAGGTCTCGTTCCGTTTCCCGTGGCAGCTCTTCGATGGTGCTCAGCACGGCCTCCCATTCGAGTTCGGTCATAGCCTCCTCGATCTCATCATTCTTCTTTTTCCCGGCGATGCCTTTATGGGCCAAGGTAGTTGGCGTGAACATGCAGTAGGGCTGACCACCAGGCCCTTTAAGCTCGCGCAGCGCTGAAAACATCTTGTGCAACACGGTGATGGCGTGCTTCATGCTTTCGCGTGCAAGAGGCACGCGAAAAGGCTGGTTCTTCAAGCCATGAGCGTTCAGAAACGATTCGCTGAATTGGCTCGGGTTGCTGAGGAACGCCAGGTAGTCGTTGATGTCCTGAACCTCTACTGCTGGCAGCAAGCAGGGGCTCGGCTCGCGGGTTGACATGAGCCAAATCAGGAAGCGCTGGCAAACCTTTGCGTATGAGCGCTGGGTGTGCCGCGACTTGTTCTTGTAGGTGTCGAGGAAGACCTTGATCGCGTACGCGTCGTTGTCCACTTTGGAGGAGACAACCTCAACTTGAACATCGCCCCGAGGTGGGACGGTAAGTGCTGATTCCATCTTTATCACCCCAGTTTGTCCAGCGCGCTTTGGACGGATGCGTTGGCCTGTTCATCCGTGATGCCGAAGCAAGCGAACATCGCGTTCCCCCGCCTGAGCAGATCGAGGAGCTTGGTTTTCAGCTCGTTCGTATCCAAAATCTCGACACCAATGACGCCGCTGCTATCGCGGCAAATTTCTGACTTGCACAGCAGGGACATGAGCAGCGAGATCGAACCCATTTGACGGTTCAGGAACCAGAGCCAGTGCGGCCATTGGTCGGTCAGTTTTGCAAAGAAATCGCGCACCTCGGGGACTTCTTGTAGCTCACGTGGGTCATCGTCGTATCCCTCAACGATAAAGATCAGGCTTTCCTGATACCGCATTGCCGACTCGCGGGAGCCCGCGAGAACATGCAGGCGCTCTAGGGCGCTGGCGAAGTGTCCAGATTCGATTTCATGACGTGTCAGGGCGAGCACAACCATGGCATCTTTTGTGAACGATTCCAGGCCGTCCGCATCGGTCAGGAAGATCTGTGGGGGGGTGTTTTCTTGCATGTGTTTCAGAAAAGTTTTTTCAGGCCGGTGGAGGCAAAGAACTCGTGGAATAGCGCCTCTGGAAACCAGTCCTCGCCATCGGGTGCCCTCACCAAGATCTCCAGGCTCGGTCCACAACCGCGAAGGCCTGCAATCCAGCCTTCCATGCCCTCATCGCAGATGCCGGCGTGCTTGGTCGCCATGACCAGATCGCCAGCCTCAAATTCAGTCGTCGGGATCTTCACCCTGGGGACGGGCTTGGGGCGCTTGCTGCGCGCTTCCTTGAGGGCCTTGACGATCTCATCCGTGCACTCAGGCATCCCAGTTATCGCGCATTCCCAAAGGCGCGCACGGCCGGGGTCGCCGAACACGTCATAGAGCCGCTGTCGCGATACGCCCAGGTATTCGGCTGCATCGCGGATACCCCAGCCCTTGTCACGCAGCCGGCTGGCCAGAAAGCCCCCGGCGCGCGGTTTTTGCGGCAACTGCTGTGTCAAGTATTTGGACACTACGCGAATCTCCTTTTGGCATCCTGCGCCAGCCAAGTGATTGTTTTCATTGGGTTTGTTCTTGTCCGATTCGGCGTGGTTGCAGAGACAGGCCTATCTTGTCAAACCCAATCGAGAGTTGTTGCTTGCGAAAGTGCTCCCAGTGTAGCTGAAAATTATGATAACACAAGTTATCATAAAAACAATCATTAAAACGTTATGAATGTAACGTTAATTCAATAGGTTACGAAATAGGTAACCGTGCTAAAATTCCTTCAAATTGACCTCAGCGGAGTCCCCATGGCTGGAAAACACGAATCCTCCTCACAAGTTGATGCCGGAATCCTGGCAACCCTTCGGGCGCGAATGCCCGCAGATGCGCACCGCAAGGAAAAATCCCGCCAAGCAGCCTCGCTACTGTTCTTTGAACATGGGATCTATCCATCAGCAAAAGTCGTGCTGTCGTACACGCAGCAAGGCTCCCTCACGGACATCAATCGCGACCTTCACGAGTTCTGGCATGACTTGCGTGATAAGGCCCGTGTGAAGCTTGACGCTCCCTACCTGCCGCAAGAGCTACTGGAGAACTTTGCCAATGCCTTGGCCGGGTTGTGGGACCAGGCCGTGGCCAATTCGACCGCGACGTTCGACGCGGAGCGCCTGCAGGCCGAAACCGAGGTGGACAGGGCTCAGCGCAAAATGGCAGAGGCCGAGCAGCTGGCCAGCTCGATGCTGGAGCGCGCCCAGGCCAGTGAAGCAGAGTTGCGCCAAGAAAGAGAACGCCGGGAAAACGCAGAGAAGCGCGTCGAGGGTCAAATATCAGAAATCGAAGCCTTGCAGTCGTCACTGACGAAGTGGCAGCAACAGGCAGAGAGTGAGGCAAGAGCCCGTCAAGAAGCTGAGCAGCGGTTTTCGCGCGACCTGGAGGCCGAGCGCACATTGCGTCAGCATGAGTCGGAACGATACGACGGCGAGATGAAATTTGTGAAGTTGCAGATCGATTCAGCGCGCAATGCAGAAAGAGAGCTGCGCGATCAACTCAAGGCCGTGAATGAGCATAAAGATGCGGAACTGTCCGCATATCGGCAGCGGGCAAACAATGCGGCCGATCTCGTTGCCACCATTAAGCTGGAGCTGGCGGAAGTGCGAGGGCTTAACCGTGGTCTGGAGCGCCAAGTGGCGAGCATGAAAAGCGATGAAATTTTGCCTGGTGGCGCCCCATCCTCTTCGAATAAGAAGCCCCGGCCACGCGTTGCGCGAGCATCGGCCATTAAACGCCGTAGCTTGAGGTAATGAATCGGATGCAGGCATTGCTAGGATCTCACAGCAGGAGTTACCCCCAGGTTGCACCATGGCGGAACGGCCATTTGTGGCGTGGCTTACTCGACAACCCCATGAAATTTGATGGGATAGCAAAATCTACGTATTTATACTCTCATGAAGGTTATTGCTGGCTATCACATCTTGTGCTTTAATTGAACGGTATATTCGAAGATTTATTGAAAGGGTTAACATGAACACCGAATACCAAAAATTGCTTGCAGAACGTGACGCCTTGGAGCAGAAGATCAAGGAAGTGCGTAATGCGGAGCGCGCAGGCGTTATCGAACGCATTCGCAAAGACGTGGCCGATTTTGATTTGACCGAACGTGATGTTTTCGGCGGCGCAGCTCGGGCGAGTGTCCGCAAAGGCGCCACGGTTGCAGTCAAGTACCGCGATCCAGCAACTGGCGCAACGTGGACTGGTCGCGGCAAGGCCCCGAAGTGGATCAGTGACAAGGACCGTCAGCAGTTCCTGATCGCCTGAAGCATTCAAGCTCAACAAGAAGCGGCATGAAGGCCGCTTTTTTGTTGCCGGAAGTTCGGGAAGGGTTATGGAGGCGGCTCTGGTTTAACAGGCCCGCATGTGGCATGATTGCGGCACGCATGCAACGCCTACGTGCGCCTCCTGGCGCCCCTTCAACCCTAGCAGGGCCCCACCCTGCAGGGTGACCTTGCGAATAGCCAAAGGCGGTATGCGCATTTCATGTTTTGGCCTGCGCACCGACTTTCAAGGAAAGCCGTTTCTTGGCTCCGCGACGTTGTTGGCCTTGGCCGATGACCTTCACGGTATCAGCACTCTCTGCCGATGTGGAGAAAAGGCGACAATGAATCAACGCATTGACGCCTGCGGAAACTCTGTCAGAACGGGCAATGTACTGGAGATTGGTGGTGACAGTCGTTATAAGCCAGTCTGCCCCCGGTGCTTCTACTGACCCTTGGAATAATGCTCGACTGTTAGCCGACCCTTTGTGGTCTGCAGACGCCTAGAAGGCCACCCTCATTCACGGGGATGGCCTTTTTTGTTTCCCGCCGAAGAGAAAATGTCAAGTGTGAATCCCTTGGTCTCCAGCTTACTTGGCCCGTTCCCACTGGTCACAGTTGGGGCAACTGCGCCCCATGGTCGCTAGCAGGGTTCCATCCTTTTCGATCATGAGGTAGCGGTTACCCGCCCAGGTGTTTATCATCAAGCTATCGTCGGCAACCGTGGCCTTATGCGTGGACACCTTGGGCTTTCCCATCCACGTCATACGATCAGTTACCTTGAAGCTCTTGCCACTCTCGCTCTTCTCAATTTCGAGAGTAATGTCGGGGTCGCCCACGTTCACCCACTTGCCGACAAATTTATCTCCTGCCGAACCAGTACAGGCTGTGATGGCAACGGCTACCATAATCATGGCGATAGTTTTTATTTGGAACATTTGTTAATCCATTAGTTTGGTTGATATTGTTCTATTTTTCTGGATAAGTAGATTTTGTCAAGTGCGCTTCCATGACCCGCGCTGCTTCTGGTTCACTCGCTCCATCGAAATATCAGTGCTGGTTTTTGTGGGATCTATGCCGCCCTTCGTGGCCCTTTCTTCGATTGCGCGTGGCGTCCAGTCATTCTGCATCACCTGCATAATAATGTTGACGGATTCGGCAACATGCCGTGCATAGATGCGGCTTGTCAGACCGCTATCAATTCGATCTTCGAGTTGATCGAAGAAATCATCAGCAACACTGCTACTCACCTCTTGAAGCTGCTTGAGTCCGGCATCCTTGAGATATACCCCGAATGTCACAGCGCATGACTCTTTCTGCTGATCGGTAATATCGAAATCTTCATTGTTGAGAAGTATTTGATATGCAGGCGCAATCAGTCCATTGCCTAGACCAACGTTTAATATTCTGGATTCAAAAAATTCTGACGTTGATATGTCGTTGGGAATATGCGAGTCGTCTGCCGCGACAGGAGCCGTCCAAGGGTTGATGCATTTGTTATTTGCAAAATGCTTATTCTGTTCAAAATCGAGCGGCAAGATGCTGCTGATAATTGCAAGTGGATGGGCAATCCTGGCCCTGGTTGTAAATTCTCTGATGGCTCCAAGTTCCAGTTGTTTATATTGATCTTGAATGTAATCTTCAATGAGATTGCTATTTAGCTGATTCAAATGCTGAATCCCCCTTGCACTCATGAAGGCGCAGAACACCTGCCAGCTGCGAGAGCGGTTTGAACTGCTCAAGCTGTGAACATCAGAATTGGACTTGTCGCTTCGGAGTTTCATGATGCGCTGGCCGACTATCAGCATGGAAGAACCCAGGAAGTAATTTTGCCGTACGTCGTCGCGCACGTGTTCGGACTTCAGGTTTGACTTGACTATCGGCACGGTGGTTTTATGAGCCTCTGCCGCTGCGATGGATTTGATTGCAATCTGCGCGGGGTGGGGCACACGCGCCACCTCTTCAGCCGTGAACGGCTGTTCTACGCGTTGCCAATGCTCCCCTCTGAGACGCGCCAGCCCATCATTCACCATGTTCAGGGCAAACACGCACACCTCCACCGGCATAGGCTCTGCTTGGTCATCTGCCCTGGCCAGAAGCCACAGCGCGAAGCTTTCTACGTCGTCATGCGTGAGCTGATCGGTTGTTTCGTAAGGGCACCACTTGATAAAAGCCGACCACGCCTTTTTGTAGGTAGAAATCCATGCGTGAGAAAGTTCACCCCGATAGCAGTGAGCATATATCTCGCCGCCCAAATTTCTAAGTGTGCTCGCGGCACCGGAGTTCGCCACAGCCATGCATCGTCCAAGCCACTCCATTTTCTGTGATTGACTGTGCTTGTCGTATTCTGAAATTGCCGGTTTCTCTGGCCGGGTCCATGTCAGCGATACATCACCATTTGGGTGAAGTCCGATGGGGCTCCATTGCAGCAAAGGGAGGCCAGAGAACACGTTGTTAATCGTGAATATCAATTCCTTTTTCTGCCTGTTAGCTTGCTCGGAATCCCTTGCGTGCGTTTCTATTTTCTTGAAGACTTGCTTGATAGCCCACGAGATAACCTCGGAATCAAGCTTGCTGGCGGATATAACACCCCGCTTCGAGAGCGTAGACGCGAAATCTTGCCACTGTTTTCGCATTCTTGACTGGACGGTTGGCGCTATTGACCAGACATGGCAACGCATCTGAATCAGTGCATAGCCGAGATGAAATAGCCCGGTGTCCAATCCATATCCATCGCAGAAACGCTCTTTAATCGTTATATTGTTTTGCTTGTTGGTCATTTGAATATTCAATGTTTGTTTGTTGCTTGTCGTGAATTCTAACAATAATGCACGACATGGCAAATCATGGATTTGGCTAAACGTAGAGTTCTTGAAAGCACAAAGCCCCATCTGCTCAGAGCGGATGGGGCTTGTGTTTTTTTTCTCACGTCGGAGTATCCAATATGTTTTTGAATATGGGTTTTTTACGACCCAAGGTAATGGTCTAGATTAGACCGGCTTCTTGCGCGGCATCCATGAATGATTTCATGAATTCCTGGGCTAGCGTTTCAGGTTCAGGCTGTTTGCCGTTTCCTGAACGGAAATACTCGGGGGTCAATTCCAACCAAAGCCGCTTTTTCAAGCAGAACTTTGTCTTCTTGCCCTCCAAGTTGTTGCGCTCCAGAAGCACGGTGAACTCACCGCAACCCCTGCTATTTGTGCGCTGGCTTGTTCCGTAGGCAACAAGTACCTTGCGGCGCCCGTTGCTGTCATCGAAGCCAAGAATCAGGCCAGGCCTGAATTTCGGACCTGGTTGCATGACGGTTTCCGATTCGGGAAACCATACACGCACCACCGCCCCTATCGGGGCAGAAAGATTAGCCATGCTACTCTCCTGCCCCCGTGAGGGGCTCTAAGTTTTATTGATCAAGCCGCGATCCTGGAAGAATTCGCGTAGGCTTGTCGCTTTTTGAGGCTCCTGAGGCTCTACGTTGCCGTAGGTTCCCAGATAGCCCGATATGGCCCGTTTGATGAGCATTTCCGGCGTGATTCCCTCTTCCTCGGCCTTGTTTTTTACAAGGTCAGGTATTGTGGAGTCAGCATCGAAATTGACGATGAATTGCATGTGCGCCCTTCCCTTCCAGCGCCCCAGGAGGGACGTTTTCTGAGTTGATCGTACAGGCTTCATCTTCATGCGCAAGGCATGTTCCCTCGGGGCCACCATTCGGTATTGATTCATGGCGGAACCTTGTTGATGAGGCGAATGCAGAGCATTGCCACAGTGTTGGTTGGAGATTGAGTTTTGGCTGTGACTTTTCCCAAAGACGACCCGCTCTACTCCATGGCCAAATGGGTGCCCCACCTTGCGGGTGAGGTCCATTCGGTTGATTTTGCGGTTAGGCCGCCAGCATCCAGACGCCACGCTCAGAAGAGCTGAACAAGCTGGTGCTGTTGAGGACTTGCCGGATCTTCGCCTTCCAATTTGGATTCTCGGCCAGCTTGTTTGGTGCTGCCCGCGAAACCTCATGGTAGATCTGATCCAGATTGGCCTTGCCGCCCAGGCGCTGCATTACTAGGCCAACGATGGACTTCCACGTCCCCGTCAGCCGCGCGTACTGCTCCTTTGCCATTGCGCCGAGAAGCATCAGGATGGGCGCAGACTTCTTTTGCCAGAGCAAAATGTACTCATGCTGAATGCGCGGCAAAGTCAGTTTGGCATAGCTGCGCGCATCGGACACGCAGTTGTGCTGCTGCTTGATAATCACTGCCGCCAGTTCAGAACTTGGCATGCGGGCGATCATTTCGGCTTGGTACGAAGTGTAGGTTCCAGCTTTGCGATAGTCGCCGATAATGGTCCCGTAGAACCCTTGCGGCTTTGTCGCGTCACGCTGATTAAGCAAAACCAGTTGCATCTTCTCGTGAAACTCCTCGTTAGAGGAGCAATGAGAGAGGTCACCTGGATGTGGTTCAGAGCCCCACACGCTTCCGCTGTACTTAATCATGGAACCGTAAGGCGGGTGCGACACACAGAGGTCAACCTGCTGCCCTACGGCCAAGAGGATCGAATCTGCAATGGCATTAAAACCACTGTGAAGATCGAGCCCCCAGGCTTGAATACCCATTTCTTTCGCAACTTCAACAGACGTGCCCGAGCCGACCATTGGATCAGCGAAGGTTTTAGGCTGAAGTTGGTCGAACAGGTCTTGGTAAACCCGGCCTGAACAGTTGCCACGCCACTTCGGATCGCCCCAGTGGCCACGATCCGGGTAAGAAATAACGCTTTGCATTTTGTTGCTCCAATTAATGGGGCAACTCCCCTGCAGGCGTTGCCCTAAGGGGTTGATGATGGATGGCACGAAGGCCATGACTGCAAAAGCAGGTGGCCTTATTTTGCGCCAAATGTGCTTGTGGTGCAATGGGGTGCCGCCACCCCGTGCGGCGCCTATGGAGCGGCAATCCTAGGGCCTAGGATTCCTGGGTCGAACGCTGCAGCCGACTCAACAAATGGGCCTCGCTTGCGCGCCGATACGCCTCTACTCACCGTGCATTTTCTATCTCAAGAATCTTGCCCATGATGATCTCGATCCCCTTTTCAACCTTCTTGTGGGGGTACGAGATTGGCTCATCAATGAGCAGAGTCAACATATACCAGTCCCTGCCATTCAAGGTGGTCTTGGCCATGTCGAAATGCTCTGAGAAGCTGCGAATGTAGAAGTCCAGCTTGTCCTGTCCGATGAGGATGATTTGGAATCGCGGATAGAGCGTGTGCAGCAGCATGGGGGCGGATCTTGTGCCCTTCTCCACCGGGATGCACCAGGAAAACGCGCTTACGTCGGAGCTTTCGGGGTCTTCGGTGAGGTTGAGTCCTTGAGCGAGATAGCGCATCACCGTCGCGACCGGCTTTGGTACGGGGAGGTCACTGGCCTCATGCGCGCGAAGAAACTCGGGCTCCATGCCAATCAATGGGGCGAACTGCTCAACAGATGCTCCAAGGGCTTTGCGGAACTGGAGGTAGTCTTTTGAGCTGAATTCTTCGGTCATATTCGTCCTCATGCGAATAGATTTTGAAGGATCGCGATGACCGCGAGAGTGGCGGCAACGCCCAGCAGGTTATCGCGAAGCGACCGCATCATGTCTCTCCACGGGTGGAGCATTGGCACGGCCGAGGGGCATGCCATGTCCTGGCCCTCTTCTTCCCGGCGCAGCACCAAGGTCAGGGTGTGGTTGTGCTGCATGGCCAGCTTCCCGCAGTGCTCCACAAAGCCTTCAGGCTCTTCGATGAGCTGGCGTGCTGCGTCCAACTCGATGCCCGCGAACCCATGGCGCACGTCCAGGATCTGCATCCCACCAATGGATTCAGACGGTGCCAGCTTGGAGATGATGGCGTTGCGAAGCTCTTCATCGGCCGGCAGGAGCAGTGCGATAGTCACAACGCGGTGATATTCATTTGGCTTGACTCCTGCAGGCAGATTCTCCCGCACGTATTGTTCGTTATGAATGTTCATTTCTAATTAAATTTGCTCACCGTTGATAAATGAACTTTCGCACATATTGAGAGAAGCGCAACCCTATTCGACGGGCTCTGTTGTGCGCGCTGCGCGTGTTGGGTAGAGTTTGTTTTTTTGAAGGTGCAATGGACATTGCGTTGAAACAGAGTGCGGCGAACAATTCGGCCGATCCCCCTGGGGGCGAACCTTCCAGGAGCAAATTCACGCTTCGCCAGGCCATCATTGCTGGCTTCGTGCTCGGCATTCTTTATGCGGGAGTGGCCGGTGTCGTCGCTTACCAGATGGCGGCTGATGGGGCGTGCCTGGCCAGCCAGTACATCTGATCGGCTTCCGCAATAAAAAACCCGCCTCAGGCATGCCTGGGCGGGTTTTGTTTTTTAAAGCTCCGTAGGAGTTCCTGATTTTTAGTCAGTACAGCCTTCAACCCCAATGAGGTCGTAAAACTGGCCGCGACTTTTTTCGTCAAACGCCTGCTTGCTTTTCTCGACTGCGGCCTTGAGAGCCGAGACAATTTCCATGCCGGCTATCTTGGGTTTGATGAAAACATCATTCACCCAGCCAGTTTCTCTAAGCGGATGCGCATTTTTGATCATGCGTCGAACCTTGGCAATATATTGTTCCGGGAGCAAGCTCCCTGACGGACCAAAATTGCCGTAGTACAAACCACCCGATTCAAAGCCCCGTGAGGCGACGATAGCATCGGCAATGAGCATGTTGGCAGTACCGACCGCTTGAACTGTCCAACTTCTTGATCGCTTCCCAGAGTGGGTGTAGCAGTTGCTGTCACCGTAGCGCTGAAACGCTCCAGCATGCTGACCACGACCTGCTCTTGCGCCGTGACGGATGACTTGGCTGCGGTCA
>NZ_JBXAJH010000034.1:0-12148 GCF_058797075.1 Acidovorax sp. GW823-FHT02H02
TGACCGCAGCCAAGTCATCCGTCACGGCGCAAGAGCAGGTCGTGGTCAGCATGCTGGAGCGTTTCAGCGCTACGGTGCCCAGTCCTGATGCGTCCGCGAAAGACCCTGTTGAAGGGGCAGAAAAAATGACACAGAGGAATGATAAAAACCCAACTGTGACAGGGACTTAAGCCTGTTTCTGCGGTTTTTTACATGAATCCCTGCCGACCCTCGAATTCGGTGTGTGTATCCATGATTACACCATGGCTCCCTGCCAGCTACATGCTGACTGCCTCAATTGTTCTGAGCAGGTCTGCGTAAAAGGCGATGAGGTTCGGTCAGCCAGGATTCGGGATGAGCTGGTGACTGCTAGAGAGAATCTAGAGGCAGCCAAGCAGGCTCATGCTGACGGTTACTTTGGAGCTAGTCGGTGGGTAGACCATCACGAGCTGACGGTAAAAAGGCTGGCTCAATTGTGTGCCCTTCTTGATGACCCCAGTATTCCTCATGGTGCGGTCATCCAACTGTCAAACCTTCCTGTCCCGTCAAGAATCGAGCAAGCCAAAGTAGCTCGGGCCGCTTTAACGCACCGGCCGGAGCCCTCTCCTAGTGCGATTATATCGACTGAAACCATGCGCAACCTGATGCTCGCGATGGAGAAAAATGATGGCTAGAAATAGGCCGAAAGTTCGAGCACGTAACTTGGAAGACCAGGATATAGAAGCCATAGTTAGCATTCTCGACGGCTGGGAGGGGAAGCTTACTTGGGAATTACTCATTGAGATTGTCGAGCAACGACTTAACGCCCGATACACAAGACAAGCCCTAAATCAGCGGGTGACCTTGCCCCTGAGGAGTGGAGTTCTTAACCTTGTTGAAAATACCGACAAGGAGTCAAGAGATGACGGCAAAGCAGGTGCGTGCGCAGTACACGCAAGAATTCAAGTTGGAGGCTGTGCGGCAGGTACGCGCGGGTCAGGCCATTGCAGTGGTAGCCAAGGTATTGGGGATACCGAAGGCCAGCCTGGGAAACTGGGTACGCCAGGCGGCCAAGGGGATATTGAGCAGTGCCGGTGGCGATGACAAGGAGGCGAAGATATCGCCCGAGCAGATGGAGATAGCGCGCTTGCGCGCTGAGGTGGCTCGGCTTCGTATGGAGCGTGACATCGCAAAAAAAGCCGCGGCGTACTTCGCGCAGGACACGCTGCGAGGTACGCCTGGATTCACCAAATGAGGAGCCAGTACCCGGTGAGCATCTCGTGTGGCGTGCTGGAGGTCAGCGCCAGCGGCTACTTCAACTGGCTGCGCCGCCCCAAGGGCATGGCTGGCAGGCCTGGCGCTCGCCACAGCGACGAGGCCGTGCTGGCCCACATCCGTGCCATCCACGCACAGGTCAAGGGCGAATACGGCTGGCCGCGCATGCACAAGGAACTGCTGGCCCGTGGCGTCCGGGTGGGCAAAGACAGGGTGCGCAAGCTCATGCAGCAGCACGGCATCCGGGCCAGGACTAAGTGCAAGTTTGTGGTCACCACCGACAGCAAGCACAGCTTGCCGGTGGCACCAGACCTGGTGCAGCGGCGCTTCAATCCCGAGGTACCCAACCAGCTGTGGTGTGGCGACATCACCTACATCGCCACCGACGAGGGTTGGCTGTACCTGGCCGCTGTCATCGACCTGTTCAGTCGTCAGGTGGTGGGCTGGAGCCTGCAGCCGCACATGCAGGCCAGCCTGGTCAAGGATGCCTTGACCATGGCATGGTGGCGGCGCCGACCGCCCGAGGGATTGATATTCCACAGCGACCGCGGCAGCCAGTATTGCAGCCATGAGATGCAGGATGCCTTGAAGGGCTGGGGCATGCGCTCATCGATGAGCCGCAAGGGCAATTGCTGGGACAATGCACCCACGGAAAGCTTCTGGGGCCGGCTGAAAACAGCAAGTGTGCACGGGCAGAAATTTGCCACCCGCGCTCAGGCCCGGCGGGCGGTGATGGACTGGATGGCCTTCTACAATCACCGTAGGCTGCATTCGACGTTGGATTACCTCAGTCCGATGCAATACGAGCAACGCTGGTACGAGGCACAGCGCAAAAAGGCCGCGTGAATTGTGGGTTAAGAACTCCACCAAACAGGGGCAAGGTCAGGGTTCGCATAAAGCAGGCCTTCCAATTAACGAAGAGCCGCGTTGCAGGGCTTCCAAATGCTCGGTCAAAAAGCTCCCTTGGCTTGGGAGCTACAGAAGCACAGGCGCTTTTAGAACGTCTTGAGCGTATTGAGGCCGAAAATGCCCGGCTTAAGGTCGAGAACGAAAGACTGCTGGAGCAGTTTGTTGTGTGGGCTTACAACGCTAGCAACCGGGGCCTGGATGCCCAGTTGCTGAGCCAACCGCCGCAAAGAGTTCACCGAGATCAAACTAAACTCGGAGTTGTCCGAAAGGCTGCCAAGTTGTAGTTGACCTTACTGCGAGATTACGAGTTATTAATAAGCTTGTATGGGGCGATGCGGGCGTCGGTCTATGGCCCTGCACAGTACCAGCTCAATACCGTCTAATCTGTACCTGCGCAACCGATACCATCTCACAGCGAAGAGAGGCTCCGGCAGGCAAACTTCTGCTGAAGGAGTTAGCTTTTCGGTATCCCCGCTATGGGCAAGCCATGGCAGCACGGCACCACCGAAAGTTTCAATGGCAAACTGCGTGACGAGTGCTTCAGTCTGGAATGGTTTCGCAACCGGATCGAGGCCAGAATCGTCATCGCGGATTGGCGGCGCCATTACAACGAGGTACGACCGCATTCCAGCTTGGGCTACCTGACGCCGTTGCAAATGGCCCAAAGCTTGAGGAACTGTTTATCAATCCATGCCATTTCCCAAATGGCGGTGGTATGAAAAAACGGAGCAGGTCACTTTATCGGGATGAGAGGCTAGACTTCAAAGGTTTTGTCCTCAAAATTTCAAGAGCCAGTCGTTTGACTGGCTATTTTGTTTGTTGCCCTCGCCCATATCTTTCACTCCGTCGTAGCCGAAGCTGCCGTGGAAAGAATCGGTGTGGCGACGCCACAGCCCGAACTTCGGCGCCCAGGGTCGGCGGCGGCATTACAAGCCGAGCTCACAAGCCGATTTAGTGCGGACGGCTCAAAAGTATGTCGACGAAAGCAGCGATGGACGGATGCTTCAGCATGCCATTCCGAAACACGATGTAGATCTCCTTCCGGGGCGGATCGCCCTCAAAGGGAACCGTTGAAAACAAGACAAGTCGGGACTCGTTCTCGACGGACGCTTTCATCACGACTGATATCCCCAGTCCTGCCTGCACAGCACTTTTTACAGCGGCGGTACTGCCCAGTTGCAAGGAAACACTCAGCGTATTTGCCCGTGTACCGAGATACTGCCGAAGGACCCGTCCGGTGCCCGAGCCCGCCTCGCCTCCGATCAAGACTTGGTTTTCAAGCTGGTTCGGCCCAACACTCCGCATGCCCGCCCACGGATGCCCCAGCGGTACGATAAGTACCAGCTCTTCTCGTCGCCACAGCTTGGCAGCGAATCCCGGGCGCTCGTCCCATCTTTCGACGACAGCGATGTCCAGGTCGTAATTCTCTATGGTCCGCGCTATCGCCTCGTTTCTATCGATGACCACCTTGACTGAAAATGGTGTTGCGCGCAAAGTAATAATGAGCCACTTCGCGCAAAGTAAAACTGAACCACTTTTCCGTAAAGTTAGCCTTTTGTGCGCGAAGGCCGACGATGCTTCAGAAGGATCAGTGGATGTCCATCCATGTACTCAAGGCCCAAGGTTTATCTCTGCGCGAGATCGCGCGACGCCTGGGCATTTCCCGCAACACCGTAACGCGCTACCTCGCCTCGCCCGACATACCGCGTTATAAAGCGCGTGAAGCGCGGCCCACGAAGCTGGAGCCGTTTCACGCGTACATTGTTCAGCGCATGCAGGCCGCCGAACCGGATCAAATCGCTGCGCCGGCGCTGCTGCGAGAGCTCAAGGCACACGGCTATCAGGGCCAGTTGCGTAGCGTGCAGGCCTTCATGCAGGCGCATCGGCCAAGGCCAACACCCGATCCGGTTGTGCGTTTCGAGACCGCGCCTGGACGCCAGATGCAGTGCGATTTCGTGGTGTTTCGCCGGGGCAGCTGCCCTCTTTATGCCTTTACGGCGACCCTTGGCTACAGCCGTTGGCGTTGGGTGCAGTTTGCCAGCAATGAGAAGGCGTCCACACTCGTTGCCTGCCACCACGCCTTGTTCGAGAGCCTGGGCGGTGTACCCAGGGAGATTCTCTACGATAATGCCAAGACGATCGTTATTGATCGAGATGCGTATGGCCAAGGCCATCACCGTTGGCACGCCGGGATGCTGGATCTGGCCAAGCATTACGGCTTCATGCCGCGCCTGTGTCAGCCATATCGAGCACGGACCAAGGGCAAGGTAGAACGCTTCCATCGTTATCTGCGCGGTAACTTCTATGTGCCTCTGTCCAGTTGGCTCAAGCAGTCCGGCATGATGCTGGACGTCGAGACCGCCAATGCCGAAGTCGGTAAGTGGTTGCGCGATGTGGCCAATCAGCGCATTCACCCGGTCACCAACAAGGCACCCGTTGTTCTATTCGAAGAGCAAGAGCGCGTTGCCTTGCAGCCGTTACCCGCATTCGTCCGCGCACCGCAGTCAGTGCCGTTACTCACCGAGCGCCCATTGCCTGACATGGATGCCTCGCTACAGCACCCTCTATCGGTCTACCAGCAGCTGTTGACCGAGGTGCAAGCATGAATCTGCAACACGAACGCATCGACGCGCATTGCCAAACGCTTAAGCTTGAAGGACTTATGCAGAACTACCGCGCACTGGCCGCCGAAGGAATAAGCAAGGACTGGAGCTTTCTTGACTACCTAGAACAGGCTCTAGCCCTTGAGCGCGACACCCGCCAAGTACGTTCTCGCCAGACACTGGTGCGTATGGCTGGATTTCCGGCTATCAAGACCCTGGATCAGTACGATTACAGCTTTGCCGTGGGTGCGCCTAAGAAGCAGCTCGATGAACTGGCAAGCCTGCGGTTTATCGATCGGGGAGAGAACGTCATCCTGCTAGGGATGGTGTTCAAAACTCCGTGCCGTCCCCAATGGCGTGAAGGCTGGTGAAGCAGAACAATCAGGTCATGAAGAAACAAGCCGAACTGGGACTGAATCTGAGCACGAGGCGCACGCGCAAGGCCGTGTTCCTGGACGAGATGGAGCTGGTGGTGCCGTGGCGCGAACTCATCGCGTTGATCGCAGCGGCCTCGCCTGTAGCCAGCACGGGGCGTCCGCCCTTTGCGCACGAGACCATGCTGCGCATTCATTTTTTGCAACAGTGGTTCGGCCTGTCGGACCTGGCCATGGAAGAGGCTCTGTTCGAGACGCCGCTGTACCGCGACTTCGCGGGCCTCTCCAGCGCCCAGCGCATTCCGGATCGCGTGAGCATTCTGCGCTTTCGCCACCTGCTCGAAGAGCACCAGCTCAGCATTCAGATATTGGCTACTGTCAACAGCACGCTGGCCGCCAAGGGCCTGCTGCTCAAGAGCGGCACAGCTATCGACGCCACCTTGATTGCGGCACCCAGCTCGACCAAGAACGCCACTGGCGAGCGTGACCCGGAGATGCACCAAGTGAAGAAGGGCAACCAATGGCACTTCGGAATGAAAGCACACGTCGGCGTAGACGCCGACTCGGGTCTGGTTCATACAGTGGTGGGCACAGCGGCCAACGTCAATGACGTGACGAAGGCCAGCGCGCTGGTGCACGGTGAAGAAACCGATGTGTTCGCCGACGCGGGCTACCAGGGTGTGGCCAAGCGCGAAGAGACGCAGGGCATCAAGGCCAACTGGCACGTGGCCATGCGCCCGGGCAAGCGCAAAGCGTTGGACAAAAGTACGCCCATGGGCGCGATCATGGACAAGCTTGAGCATGTGAAGGCGCGCATCCGAGCCAAGGTGGAGCACCCGTTTCGTGTGATCAAGCGCCAGTTCGGGTTTGTGAAGGTGCGCTACCGAGGGCTGATGAAGAACACGGCGCAACTGCACACACTGTTCGCGCTCTCCAATCTCTGGATGGCGCGGCATCGGCTTTTGCAGAGGGCGCAGGGATGAGTGCGCCTGCAGCGCGCCCAAGGGCCTCGATGGAGTCTCAAAAGGCCGAAAAATCGACCTCAGTGGCATTGAAATCGATCAAAACGGGCGCGGCAGTTTCATGTCGCAAGATTCATGCGTTCACCGAGCTTCGCTGCGCCGGTTTTGAACACCATCCCTAGGGCCGTCTGGCGTCGGTAAAACCCATGTCGCCATCGCCTTGGGATACGCCGCAACCCAAGCGGGCATAAAAACGAAGTTCATCACCGCAGCAGATCTGATGTTGCAACTGGAGGCTGCCATGCGTCAAGAACGCTATAACGCCGTGCTGCGCCATAACGTGTTGGGGCCGCGCTTGCTCATCGTCGATGAAATCGGATACTTGCCGTTGACCGACGACCAGGCAAGCCACTTCTTCCAGATCGTTGCCAAGCGCTATGAAAAAGGAGGATCCATGATACTGACCAGCAACCTGCCATTTACGCAATGGGATCAGACGTTTGGGGGCAACACCACGCTGACGGCAGCCATGCTTGATCGCATCTTGCATCACTCACATATCGTCCAAATAAAAGGAGACAGCTACCGACTCAAACAGCAACGCAAGGCCGGACACTTCCCGTCCACAGCCAAATAATCATTGGTTCAGATTTACTTTGCGCAATACCGCGCGAAGTGGCTCAAATTTCAAATGCGTTTGACAATGGCGTTCGCTCTTCAAACTCTTTTATATATGGCTGAAGCAAGTATATGCCCGTGTTAGAACTCGCACCAATCGTGATTTCATCTTTCTTTTCAAATAGAGTTCCGGCTTTACACGCCAGGTTGACGAGCTGTTGCGCATACGGCAAAAAAGTTTCACCCTCGGCTGTCAAGCTGCAACCGGCATTGCTTCGCACGATCACTTCCATCTTAAGCGACTCTTCAAGCTTCTTGATATGCTGCGTCACCGTCGACTGCGAAATGTCGAGTTGTTTTGCGGCGTCGCGGAAGCCCCCGGCTGCGACTACGGCCAGAAAACTCTCAACGTGATCGAGATTAATCACTCAGTCATCTCCCCGCTCCAACATGGTTGACCGCTCCGCGTGGAATGCGCCCTTGCAACGCTTCGAGGATACTGAGGGCGGCTTCACGCTCGATTTCCATCCGTACCGATTTGACCGCCGAACCCAGGTGAGGCGTAAAGAATGTGGGTAAAGCAGGATCAAGCAATTCGTCAGGAATAGAATGCGGCCTGTCGGGACGCGCCCATTCCTCCATCTCGAAGACGTCTGCGGCGTAACCGCCCAGATGCCCCGTCCGAAGCGCATGCACCACGGCCCGCTCATCTACGATGGAGCCGCGACAGGCATTGACGAGGTACGCACCGGGCTTCATGCGGTCTAATGCCCGAGCATTTATGGTGTGGTGGGTATCTGACGACATCGGCAGCATGGGAATGATGAAATCGCTTGTCGCCAATAGCTGGTCCAGCGATGTTCTGCTCGCATTCCATGCCCTTTCCGACTCTTGCGGCAAAGGCTGCGGATCCGTGTACTGAATTTGCATATCGAAGGCGGCCAGCCGCTTTGCGACCGCCCGCCCGACCGCTCCCATCCCAATGATGCCGGCGGTTTTACCCGTCAAACCTGTGCCATAAAACCGCGGGGTCCAACCATTGAACTGGCGTGATCGAATGTAATTATCACCTTGCAGCATATTCCGTGTGATGCTCAGCAACAGGCCAATCGTTAGTTCAGCTGTGGGACTCGTAAGCAAATCAGGAACAATCGTAAACCAAATCCCATGGCGGGTACATGCCTCGACATCAAAGTTGTCATATCCTTTAAGCGCGGCGCCGATGACCTTCAGATTGGGGCACGCGGATAGGAAATCCGCATCTATGCTATCCGGCATAAACACCATCATCGCGTCCGCATCATTGGTGCGCAACAGTACCTCTTCCCGCGACATGGTTGAATCGGACTGATTGGAAATTACTTCAGCGGCGGTCTCAAGGAGGGCCAGCGTGTCGGGGTGGATTCGATGCGTTGTTACGATTCTTGGTTTCATGGGACCTCTGAGGAACGAACTACGCGACATGCCGCTGCAACGGCTCGTCTCTGACGCTGTGTACGGCACGCTGCTGATAAATGGATCGTATCTTTTGCATCATGCCTTGATCATTCGGTTGGTTAGCCATATTCAAACTGATTCGCCCATCCCGCAATCCCACGACTCGATCAGACACTTCAAGTGCCAGGTCTACCTGGTGCAAGCTGCACAGGACCGCGACATTAAGATCTGTAGCCGCGGCTTTCAGCGTTTGCAGAACCGAGCGCGCCGTCAGCGGATCGAGGCTGGAGACGGGTTCGTCCGCAATAATAATCTTGGGCTTCTGCGCCAAGGCTCGCGCTATCGCAATACGCTGTTGCTGACCGCCTGACAACAGTTGCGTAGGCGTGTTTGCATAATCGAGCATGCCGACCCGGTCCAGACATTCGAACGCGAGCACTTTGTCAGCCCGGCTGAAGCTTTTCAATGTGACGCGCCAAATGGGCATCTCTGCCAGACGCGCACCCAATACATTCTCGAGTGCTGAGAACCTTTTCACCAGGTGCAGTTGTTGGAACACGAACCCGATCTGGCCACGTACTGCCCGCAGACGCGCCGGAGACAGTTCATGTATGGATTCTCCGAGCGCCACGATAGAACCGGAGTCAATCGGCTCAAGGCCAGTGAGACATCGGAAAAGCGTCGACTTCCCTGCCCCGCTTGTGCCGAGCAAGGCAACCATTGAGCCTCGACGTACTTCGAAGTCAATCGATTCCAGGACAACTTTATTGCCGTATGACTTACCGACATTCTTTAACTGCAACGCTACATCTTTCATTGCGAACCGCCCTTCCAGTAATACGTGAAGCAATCAGTTATTCGCAGGGAGAGTTTCGAATCCCTCGCGTTTTGTGTCCAATATCAAGTACCTGAGCCGGTCACTGATGAAATCGATTGCCCACACCATCAGCAATACAACCGCCAGTACCGTAATCATCTTGTTGAATTCCAACAAGTCCACAGTATCTTTCAGGGTCTGCCCAATTCCACCTGCGCCTACGATGCCCAGTACTGTGGACGTTCTGACACTGAATTCCCAAATGTATAGAACGCTCGCGATCAGGTGCGGCATAACATCCGGGATCAGACCGTAGCGAATAATCTTTGCCCTGCTGGCACCGGTCAAGGCGAGCGCATCCAACGGCCCTTGGTCAACGGGCTCGATGGCTTCAGCAAACATTTTGCCGATTGCCCCTACCATGTGGAAAGTAATGGCCAGTACGCCGGAGAACGGACCGAAGCCCACTGCTGCTACAAATACAAGTGCATAGACAAATGTCTCCGTGCCGCGGCTGGCGTTCAGGATGGCGCGGGATACCCGATAGGTCCACTTGTTCGGACAGGTATTACGCGCAGCCATGAGTGCCAGCGGAAATGCCATGATTGTGGCGAATATCGTGCCAATCGTCGCCATGGCGAGCGTCTCGCCAGCCCCTTTTAGAATGACGTCCAGGTCGCTCAGGTCGGGTGGAAACATCTGCACGACGAATGACCATAGTCTCGGTAAACCGGCGCCTAGCTTCTGGAATTCTATCTGACACACGTACCAGGCCACTGCCAGCAAACTGAGTACTACGACCGACGTTGCAAAATGCCGCTTTCTCCTGGCTACGTCCCTCTTGACATTAGCCAGCATGACTTCTTCGATTCGCTGATTCATTGGTTCATCCTCTGTGGTATTGCGATGCGCGCCCGTATGTTCGTGCAGCGGAGACAAGGAGCTGGCGTGCGTCAGTCCACCTTGTCGTCCGCTGCCCTCATCCAAGAACGGACCCCTCGTGCTTTACAGTTTTCCCACGATGCGGCCGGCGTCTTCGATTACCTTGTAATCGCTGTGCTTTGCCTTCACGAAGCCGTTATAGCCCGAGCCCATCAGCGACTGTGCTTTCTCTTCGGACAAGGACGTCAGTATTTCCGTGATGCGCGCTTTCAGAGCAGGATCTAAATCCTTCGGCACGGATATCGCGTCGTTCGGCAGCTTGCTGGATTCCCACACGATCTTGGACTTCGAAGGATCGATTTGACCCGCTTCGATCATCCCGTTCCGGCCCCGATCAAAATCGGATCCGAGGTCGATCAGTCCGTGCTGAATCTGTGTTGCGTTCTGGCCAAACGGGGCACCTTCACGATATTCAAAATAGCTCGCAGGGTCGATGCCGATGCTCTTGAAGTACGCCATCGGGATGAGCCAGCCAGAAGTGTTGCCCTGATCACTGAGTGACAGCTTCAAACCCTTCGCGTCCTCGGGCCATTTTTTGATCGGCAGATCGGCGCGACCGACAATGAGGGCTTTGTAGAACGGCTCCCCGCGGTACTTGGGCATTGCAAGCACTTCGGTGCCGGCCTTTTTATTCGACAAGACATAGCCCCAGGGTCCGAGCCAGCCCACATCGACATGGCCATTTGTCATTGCCACAGATATTGCCGCCCAGCTTTCCGGGGAGACGATTTCATAGGTCGCGCCGAGCTGGTTGGCGAGATACTTGAATATCGGCTCAAACTCTTTGATGGTCTGGCTAGGCGTTGGACGCAACGGCGCAATTGCAAAACGCAGGTGAAGTTTACCATTGACAACCTCAGCTGCCTGCGCGGGTGTGCACACTATGATTGTGGCGATAAAGGCAAGAATGGCGCGCGTTAACGCCTTCTTGAATTTCGAAAACAGAGTAAAAACTTGCATTATGACCTCAGTGAGTTAAAGACTTCAGTAGTACTTTTGAGTCAAAGCTCGTTGACTTTCAAAGATGCGATCACCGTACATCGACAACGGATACGGGACAGTCAAAGGGAGTTCCACCATGCGCGGGAATACGGTGGATCGGCCAGAGACCATGAGGCTTTCATAATCCCCATAGTTGCCACAGCCCAGAAGTGGCCAGGCATCAGCCGCGGCATAGCCGATGAGCAGAAAACGCCGCCTGATCGTTGAGTGGT
Source organism: Acidovorax sp. GW823-FHT02H02 (assembly GCF_058797075.1). Taxonomy (NCBI): domain Bacteria; kingdom Pseudomonadati; phylum Pseudomonadota; class Betaproteobacteria; order Burkholderiales; family Comamonadaceae; genus Acidovorax; species Acidovorax sp. GW823-FHT02H02. The sequence goes on from NZ_JBXAJH010000034.1 coordinate 11,110, forward strand.
TTGGGCCTGAACCATGAAGGGTCCGGACGTGATGCAACGTGACAGTTCCTACGGGTCCCGTCAGTAACTCCCCTTCTGTCGGGTCGAGCGCTTCGTCCCAGTTGGAGCGAGAGATCGCGTGGCAAAACTCGCCCGTCTCGACGTTCCGGTGGTCGTACACTTTTCCTTTGTGGGAGCCTGGCAAGCATGCCATCGCGCCATTTTTCTCACTTGTCTCGTCGAGGAAAATTCCGAGAGTAAGAAAATCATCGTTTGTGTGGGGATAGAATGCCCAGTCCTGATGCCACTGGACTGGCGCGCCTGATGGCGGCTTGAAGTTGATTTTGCTATTGTGCAAACGGATGTTTTCGCCCAGGAAATGCCGAAGCAAATCGACGATTTTTTCCGACCTGACCAAAGAATCTATTGCATCGAAATAAAGGTGAGGATTCTCGACGCGACGCAGTAGCTTCGTCGTCTCGCCATTCTTCTTTTCGAACTGGTAAGTCTCATTGTCCGAAGCTACGCCAATAGCTCCCAATTCAATTTGCTTGACGTCTTCAAGAATCTTCGCTACTTCCTCCGCGGAGAAAAAGCTTTCAATCTTCGTATATCCCTTGTCGAGATATTCGCGTTGCTGCTCTGCAAACATGGTGATGCTCCAAGGTCTTCCAACGAATAATCGGGAGGGCAAACTGCGGCTCCTTCCGGCATGCTGATTCGATCATGTAATCAATAAGTAACTTTGATCTACAGATCGATCATGAAAGGATGGTAGATCGTCGGTATGACATAGGCATGACAGCGGGACGCGGAATGCAACACAGAAGGATGGTCGCAGCGCCTGGCAACCCGAGTTCGACACCAAAATGCCGATTTCGCATTTTTGGTGAAGCCGCTTCCATGTGAATCAACGACTTATGCACATTTTTGCGGAAGTTTTGTAGTGGCAACTGCATGAATGCTTTGTAGTGGCGCAATTGGGGGTCTCCTCGTTTTCAGTGCAATAAGTGACGGTACGCAAAGCTAGCACTGGCGCGGGGGTGGTCTGGGTAGACCG
>NZ_JBXAJH010000035.1:0-8938 GCF_058797075.1 Acidovorax sp. GW823-FHT02H02
GAGGATTTCTCCACGTTGGAGCTATTTTTTGATGCCAAGTTAAGGTGTAAAAGTGACAGACTTAAGGTAAACCGACAGATGCCTCGTCGCTGCTTAAGGGCCTCACTGCACAGGTGTTGGTGGAAAACGTCTACGCCGTGCGCGCGAATGACTGGGTGCTGGTACACGCGGCAGCTGGTGGCGTGGGATCGCTGCTGTGCCAGTGGGCCAGCCATTTGGGCGCGAACGTGATCGGGACCGTGGGCTCACAACAAAAGGTGGAGGTAGCCATCGCTGCAGGCTGTTCGCATGTCATCCTCTACCGGGAGGAGGATTTTGTGGACCGTGTGCACCAGATCACCGGCGGTGAAGGTGTACAGGTGGCCTACGACGCCGTGGGCAAAGACACATTTTTCGGTTCTCTCGAATGTCTAGCACCCTGCGGGCATTTGGCTAACTTCGGTCAAGCCTCGGGGCCGGTGCCACCGTTCGAGGTGTCGCGGCTGTTTCCCAAATCGAATTCCCTTTCGCGTCCGAGCGTGTTCCAGCACTTACGGACCGCGCAGAAACGACGCAACGCGGCTGACAGACTTTTCAGGTTTTTTTCGCAAGGCGTTTTGAAGGCGCCTGTCAGCGTGGTTTTTCCTTTGCACGATGCTGCAAAAGCGCACTTGGCGCTAGAGTCTCGTGACCGTACACAATCCATTTTGCTGAAACCATGAATGGTAGAGCAGTGAGTATGCTGCTCGAAAATTTTGATCTTTCCCCTGTTTCGTGTATTTCGTATCCTGCGGATTACGCAGCATTTTTACACTGTGTCTCGTACCAGCGTTAACGACAGACAGCGACTCCTTCGCCGGCGTCGGCACGCTTTTTTGGTGTGCATTTCGGTATGCTGCAGTTGCTCAATCACACGAACAATATTGCACTACGAACGCAAGATCGCATGAAAACGTTCGACCGGTCGAGGCTGAACCATTTCAGCCTGTAATCGACCCAAGCGTTCATTTGCCCTCATCACACCAGCCACTTTCCTATCATCCGCAAAATCTCTTTCTTCACCGCTACTGAGTCTTTGGCCGCGTTATTCAGTCGATGGACAGAGATGCCGCGCAGCAGGCTCATGATGATGAAGGCGGCAGATTGCGCGTCCACATCTGGCTTGATCTGACCAAGAGCCTTCGCCTCACTCAGCTTGAACTCGACGTAGGCCATGTTCTTTTTGTTGTAGTCTTGCACAAAGCCGTATAGTGGCGAATCGGCTACGGATGAATCCAGAACGATGAAGAACATGGCGCGGATCCGTTTTACCGAGTCTTCCGGTCGCTGGGTATAGGCATTCACCAGCGAATAGATACCGTTGATGCCAGTGGTGTCCGATCCGTCCTTCTTGCGCTGGATGTTGAAGTCATGCGACAGATATGCCAAGCATTCTGACAACAGCTTCTCCTTGGAGCCAAAGTGCAGGTGCGCCAGACCCCGGCTGTACCCCGCCCTGACGCCGACCTCGGCCATAGTAAGTCCGGGCACACCTTTTTCAGCAATCAACTCAATCGCAGCCTGCACCATACAGTTGATGGCTTCCTCCCGTCGTTGCTCCTGTGTGCGACTTTTGGCTTCTTTCATAGGTGCGTAATATCTTGTTATCTTGAAACCCGTCTCAAATTGCGATCCATAAAAAAATCGGCTCTCAAGCCGATTTTTTATTTCAGGCGGGGAGGATATTAGCCCTCTCGGCCACGCGTTTGAAGCGCTGATATTCCGATCGTTGGAACTCGCCCAGCTCCCCCAGTGACTTTGTCAGAAATGTACCAGCTCTGCTTGCCTGGTACGCTTTGGCAGCCTCGGTAGCCTGCACTGCGGTGATGGCATCAGCAAGGTCCTTCATTAGGTTTGCCGGGGTTCCCGCTTTCATAGAAAGCGATGACCAGACGTACGATTCAAAATCCGGGTAACCCAGCTCCTTCATTGTTGGAGTACTCGGCAGCATCCTGTCACGCTCCTTCCCAGTAATGGCCAGCACGCGCAGCTTTTTTGCCTTTTCCATAGGGGCAACGCCGGTGATGTCGTTAAGCGCAATGTCCAGCCGATTGCCGATCACGTCGGTCACCATGGGCGCGCCGCCCTTGTAGGGCACGGGCGTGGTCTTGATGCCCACCTCCTGCGCGAACCACTCGCCCACAAGCCTATAGCCCTCGGAGTAGTTGCCCACGGAGATCGGCTGGCCCGTGGCCTTATATTTGGCCACCACATCATCAATGCTTTTGTATGGCGAATCGCTACTTGTCACGAAGGCTGCCGCCGATATACCTAGCCCATGCAGGGGTGCCAAGTCCTTGAACGGGTCGTAGCCCAGGTTTTTCACCATCACAGGGTTCACCGCGATGAGTGAGTTACTACCCAATAAAATAGTGTTGCCATCTGCGGGTTCAGCCAGCACGGCACGCACAGCGATCAAACCGCTGGCACCAGTCTTGTTCTCCACAATGATTGAGCGGTTAATAATTTTTGAGATCTGCTCAGCATAAAAGCGTGCACCTTCGTCAGAGCCACTGCCCGCAGTGAAGGGCACGATGATGCGCATCACCTTGTCCTGTGCCCGCGCAATGTAGGGAAAGGTCAGTACCGACGTTCCCGCTAGCAGGCTGGCGCCAAATTGTCTTCTTTGCATTGTCTTGTCTCCTTTTAAATCATGTTGATCAAGTTTGCTTTTGCAGCTAACACACCCCAGTGAATCGACAGATTCGTGCTTGAATCCTTGCAATGTCAGGTCGCCTTCCCACACACAATTTCTGCAGTTAAAGCAGTGCGCATAAGCAGCGACGAATCAAAGGCGATGTCGGAGGCGCTCAGTCTTCAAAGACCGGGGCTCGTCGCTCCGCCATCGCCTTCACACCCTCCATCAAGTCCGTCGCGGCAAACTGAGCGCTCTGCTCCGCGCTCTCGCGCGAAATGGCGTTGCGGATGTGGCTGAGCGAATCAGCCTTCAAGGTCTGCCTGGTGGACTGCACTGCGCGCGGGGATGAGGTGGCAATCTCCCGCGCCAGCGCAATGGAGGCGGCGCGCACTTCGAGCTTGGGTGCGATAAAGTCCACCAGCCCAATCTCTTTGGCACGCTCGCCATCCACACGGGCGCCGGTGAACAGCATCCACGCCGCCATCTGCTTACCGATGAGAGCAGGCAAGGTGTACGACAGCGCAAACCCTGGGTGAAATCCCAGGCGATTGAAGTTGGCCGAGAAGCGGGCCTCCACGCATGAGACGCGAAAGTCCGCCGCCAGCGCCAGCCCCAAACCGCCACCCACGGCCGATCCCTCAATGGCAGCGACGATGGGCTTGCCAAAGCTGAAGATACGAAGCGCCTCCTGGTAGATGGGGTTGATGCGCGAGGCACTGCGCGCACCTCTGGCGTCGTCGCGCTTGGAAAAATCCGCTCCTGCGCAAAAGGCACTACCGCTCGCCTGCAGCAGCACTACGCGGCAGCGCTTATCCACCTGCAATCGGTCCAGTTCATCTGCAATTTGAGCAATCATCTCCACATCAAAAAAATTGTGCGGTGGACGGCTCAGCTCAATGATGGCGATGTGGCCGTCGCGGCTGGTCAAAATGGATTGTTCCGGCGTATCAGGCATGACGGGCCATCCTCTCTTTATTCATGTTCTGGTAAGAGTCTTGGCGGGTGGGTTGTGCAACCTCTGTCGGCAATGCGCGCGCCGTCAAGTGGCACCAGAACTGCTCAGCCCCCGCGTTTATAAAGGCCTGGCCAAGCCGCTCCGCCCATTCGGTACTGCCACCCGCTTCAGCCCGCCAGGCCCAAAGGCGCCGAGTGGCAAAGTTGAGTGGATATTCGTAGGTAAAGCCAATGGCGCCATGCACTTGGTGGGCAATGGAAGCACCGCTCTTCACTGCGTCGCTGGCTGTTACCTTGGCCACTGCGGCGCTGAACTCGGCCTGCGGAGCACTGGTTTGCTGCAAGGCTGGCAAGTCGCGAAGCGCCGTGCTGGTGGCCGCATAGCTGCATGCCACTTCGCCGGCCAGCACGGCAAGTTGCTGCTGGATGGCCTGGTTTTTGCCAATGGGTTTACCAAACTGCACGCGGTCCTTCACATACTGCACGGCCAGATCCAGCGCATATTCCAGGGCGCCTGTCATCTGCGCGGCGATGACAGCGGCATAGGCCACTTGCACCGGCTGCGGCAGCCCTTCAATGCGGATCGGCAGCACATGGGCCACCAGCGCATGCTCCAGCACCACCGTATCGGCTGGCAGCGATGCAGCATCCACCCCATGCACCACATGCACCCCCGCGCCCTTGGCATCCACAAGGCCCATGTAACCATTTATCTCCACTAGCAGCCAGTGCGCATGGCGCGCCCACTTCACCGCCTCCATCCGACCGGTGAAGGTCGCGGGCTCTCCTGCAGAGTTGCTGGCTACCATTAAGCTTTGGGTTTGCGCGCCAGCGGCTAGCGCTAGCACGCTCTCAGCGGGTAGATCCAGCCCGCAGCGTGATGCGAAATACTGCCCCACCACTGCCTGTGCCAGCGGCACTGGCGCCTGCGTATAGCCCACCTGAAAGAACAGTGACAGTGCATCCAGCCATGTCGCCTCAATACCGCCATGCTCCTCATGGCAGAGAATCTTGGTCATGCCTGCCTCGGCAATGGTGCGCCACAAATCACTGGCAAAGGTTCCCGCTTCCACCTCGATCAGAAGTTCACGGCTGACCTCGTTGGCAAGCAACCGCTGTACGGTTTCCTGAATCATGTTGTCGCTCATCGCAGCCCCAGTCCTTTCGCAATAATTCCGCGCAGAATTTCCCGCGTGCCCCCGCGCAGAGAGAACGATGGCGCCGCCAGAGTCAGCAGATTCAGCACTTGGTCAAAATCACTGCCGTCACCCAGCTTGTCGGGGAAAATTTCGTAAGCAATATCGGGCAGCGACTGCTCTAGCAGCGCGCCCTGATCCTTAACGATGGAGGCGGCCAGCGACGGGTCCTCACCGTTGGACATCATCAGCGCGATGCCTTGCGACATCTGTCGCAGGCTGGCGTAACGCGCAATCAACTTGCCAATGGCTACGGTCTGCTGGCGGTTGCCAGGATCAGCCTCATCCAGCATTTCCAACAGCAGCTGCGTGCTGCTCAAAAAACGTTCGGCGCCAGACCGCTCAAACTTCAGCTCATTGGTCACCTGGTTCCAGCCCTTGCCTTCTTCACCCACCAAATGGTCGTCTGGCACAAACACATCGTCCAGAATCACCTCATTGAAGATCCGGGTACCCAATTGCGAGACGATGGGTCGCACGCTCACGCCAGGTAGGTCCATCTCTATGAAGATTTGACTCATGCCAGCGTGGCGATCCTCCCCTTTATCACTGGTGCGCACGAGGGCCACCATATAGTGAGCATGGTGCGCACCTGATGTCCATACTTTGCGGCCGTTGATCTTCCAGCCTCCTTCTACCTTGGTCCCCCGGGTTCGGATGGAAGCCAAATCCGAGCCCGAGTCCGGCTCACTCATGCCAATGCAGATGAACGCCTCGCCCCGGCGAATTTGAGGAATGATCTTGGGCGCCAGCTTATCCTTGCTGTAGCGGATGAGCAGTGGACCCATCTGCCGGTCGGCCGCCCAGTGTGCGCCCATAGGGGCACCCACAGCCAACAGCTCCTCCAGCATCACATAGCGCTCAAGCATGCTTTGACCACCCCCACCACTCTCGGTGGGCCAGGTCATTCCCAGCCACCCCTTCTCGCCCATCATCTTGGAGAAGGCTGGGTCCCGGCCGGTCCAGTTATGGGCCCGCTGGACCTTGGAATACTTCGTCATGTTTCTTTTGGCAAAGGCCCTTACCTCCGCCCGAAGCTCTTCGCATTCAGGCGGCAGCTCGCCTACCTTGATGTGCAGCGTATCCATGTTTCTCCTTACTTGCTTGCTTACAAGCAACAATGTATATTGAACATGGCGATCCAAATCTAGGTATTAACGATTAGAAGTGAGTCAACAAATGAACGGAATGAACAAGATGGAAGTAGCTGACGAGAACAAATCTCCCAATCGTGGCCCGCTCACTGGCATCAAGGTACTGGATTTGACCGCCGTGGTGCTGGGGCCGGTGGCCACCCAGGTGTTGGCGGACTACGGAGCTGACGTCATCAAGGTGGAGCCGCCCGAAGGCGACCTCATGCGTGCTAACGGCGTAAGCCGCACGCCCGGTATGAGCTCCACCTTCATGAACATCAACCGCAACAAAAGCTCGGTATGTATCGACCTTAAGAGCGAGCAAGGCAAGGCACAGTTGCTCCGGCTCATAGCCCAGAGCGACGTGCTGGTGCACAACATCCGCGTCAAAGCCATACAGCGGCTGGGTTTTGGCTATGCGGAGGTTGCGAAGATCAACCCTGGCATCATCTACTGCGCGGCCACGGGCTTTGAAGAAAGCGGCGTATTTGCAGGTCAGCCGGCGTTTGACGACATCATCCAGGGCGCATGTGGCCTTGCCCACTTGGTAGGTCATGAAAGGGGCGTGCCCGAATACCCGCCAACACTGCTCGCCGACAAGATTGCAGGCCTCGCCACCGCCAACGCCATCCTCGGCGCGTTGGTGCACAAGACCCGTACCGGCGAAGGCCAGTATGTGGAAGTGCCCATGTTTGAGACCATGGTTGCCTTCACCATGACGGAGCACCTGGGGGGCCAGGGCTTTCACCCGCCCATTGGTGATGCGGGCTATGCCCGGCTGCTCAAGGGCGGCCGGAAGCCCGCACCCACCAAGGATGGACACATCGCCTTGCTACCCTATACCGAGCAGCACTGGAAAGCGTTCTTCCACCGCTTTGGACGCGGTGAATTCATCGACCAGTTCAACATCAACAGCCGCACCGAACGCAACAAGAACATTCAAGCCATCTACGCGGAGCTGCGAAACATTACTGCGCAATACACCACCAAGGAGATCATGGAGGTGTGCTGCGAGATGGACATTCCCGTGGCTGAGATGTACTCCATCCACACCATTCAAACCCACCCCCAGGTACAAAGCACTGGCCTGTTCCAGACCATGACCCACCCCACGGAAGGCGAAGTAGTAGCCACTCGCCCCACGGCCCTGTTCTCCAAAACCCCCACGGCCATCTACAAGCCCGCTCCCAACTTGGGCGAGGACAGCGAGCGGGCGCTAAGCGCCTGGCAGTAAACAATCAGACTTTCATGGGAAGATATCTGTGCTTGGCGGTGCCACCTGAACGCTGGTGCGTGGCTGTTGCCTGCGCATTTGTGCTTTGCTATCGCATACTGAAGTGACTAAATCGCCCCGGCATTCCTAGACACTCATGAGCAGCTAGGAATTGCATTGCTTGAACTCTACAGGTGATAGACCTGCCGTTTACGAATGACGGCACTGTGACTTATTGAGCATGTCAATGTAGTTGAAGACATCAGCTCGCGGATCGTCACGGGTTGCATCGACCCGCCTTCGGATGCGTTCGCGCTTGAGCAGTTGGAAACATCTCTCGGCCACAGAGTTGTCGTGGCAGTTGCCACGCCGGCTCATGCTACTAACCAGGTTGTGGTCGCGCGGGAAGGTCTGCCACTCGTGGCCGGTTAACTGGCAGCCCTGATTGGAATGAACCATGACAGGTGCATGCGGCTGAGGACATGGGTGTCTCCCTTGCGACTGCTGGCGGCGCGCGGTGCATCCTATATTGACCGAATTAGCACCCAACACTTCCCCGCCTATGACCGCCGCTATCGACACCGGAACTCCCGACCTGCAAGCCTACCGGGACGAAGGCGTACTTACCTTGGTGCTCCACCGCCCCCATGCACGCAACGCCCTGTCGCGCCCCATGTTGCAGGCCCTTCAGCAGCAACTGCACCTAGCCGAGTTCGAGCCGGCCGTGCGCTGCATCGTGCTCACAGGGGCCGGCGGCGCTTTCTGCGCTGGCGGGGACGTCAAGGGCATGGAAGCGTCCGGTGACCGCGCCGTGGGCACGCGCACCATTGACGAGGCCATCCACCAACAGCGCCACAGCCAGCGCGAAACGGCAGGGCGGCTGTTCAAGATGCCCAAGCCCACCCTCGCGGTACTGCCGGGCCCGGCAGCGGGAGCTGGGCTATCACTGGCCCTTGCCTGCGACCTGCGGCTGATGGCAAGCACAGCCTTCATGACCACTGCTTTCGCCAAAGTCGGCTTCGCGGGGGATTACGGTGGCACCTATTTCATGACGCAACTGGTCGGCGCCGCCAAGGCGCGCGAGCTCTACCTGCTGAGTGGCCGTGTCAATGCCGAGGAAGCCCTGCGCCTAGGCCTGAGCAACTGGGTGACCGAGCCGGACGCCCTGACCGAGCGTGCCCGCGAGATTTCCCAACAACTGGCACGCGGCCCGGTCGTGGCATACCGCTACATGAAGGAAAACCTGAACCGCGCCATGGCCGGCGGGGTGGACGAATGCATGGACCTGGAAGCCACACACCATGTTCACTGCGGCAAAACCGAAGACCACCGCGAAGCGGTCAAGGCCTTTATCGAGAAGCGTGAACCCGTGTTCCAGGGGCGCTAAAAGATTCTCGAGGAGACCCCAGGCCCCCTCACTAGTGGAGGTACAGTGCATTCAGCCGCGCCTAGGAGCCTGTCGGACTTTCAGCTATCCAAGGGTGATTGCTTAATTTATAAGCAGATTTGACGCACTACAAGGCAAAAGTCTGTTTGCAAATGGCGCGAGATACTTGACTTTCGGCTTGTAGCACGTTGCGGTGACTCAAGTCCGACAGGCTCCTAGCCGGCGGGTGGCGACCTATCTGGTGGCGCAATTAGGCTTCTAAGCCACCGTATTCGGCGTCAAGGAATTCCTGCTGCACGCGCTACAGCACCGGCAACACAGGCTAGTCCATTGAATCATTGAAATTGGCTGTATATGCTCCATATTGGAGGGTATGTACAGAATGCTATTGACAGACGA
>NZ_JBXAJH010000036.1:0-8330 GCF_058797075.1 Acidovorax sp. GW823-FHT02H02
AGCGTCACAGTTGAGCAGTTCATTGAAGTGCTCGACGACTACATCCGTTGGTACAACGAGAAGCGGATCAAGATCTCTCTTGGCTCCCTCAGTCCTATCGAATACCGGGTGAGCCTTGGACTTGCGGCATAAAACCAGTCCAAGTTTTTATCCGCACCCCCACTAACCCCCGGTGGGTTAGGTTTGCGTGGAAATCAACAACCCAACGACGCGACGTAAGCATTCGGGCAATGCCTTGTTGACCGCTGAGAGTAGAGAGACAGAAGACAGGCAGGCAAGCACGTAAGGCCAGGACGTCAAGAGGATGAGAGATGCAAGCGAGGCGAAGGGGCAAATTACCGGCTATCGATCGGCCGCTCAGTGTTCTCCGGCCGATGCGATCGAGGTTGTTCCACCCGGCTGGCCTTGCGCGTGGCCAGCCGTGTCAGCACATCCTGAACGCAGGTGTAAGTACCATCCCTATTTAAGTGTGCAGGCTGGGGGTGTTCCTCATCGCGGGAGCGGGCAATGCCCTCCACCAGCAATTTGCCGCAATGACTCAGAAATGACCTTGGGTAAGAGCGGCTCCTAATCAGGCGCAGTCAACCTAGCCAGCTTCGCAGCTGGAAGGTATAGACAGACGGCGTCGCTGAGGACACAAATGCACGCACTACCGCTGCTTATCGCTTTGGTTACGGCCCCAGAGGTGCTCCCGCTCCCGCCGACGGTCCCGACTCACAGTTGGCTCAATCGTAAGCGTCCGGGCACCCCACCCTGATCTACCGCTGGAAGTCGCAGAGGTGGAGTGACCCCTACGTTTTGGAGCCGCAGCAAGCTTCGTCGCCACCGGCCTGGATTGGAGGGCACGGCACCGAACCGAACGAGCAGAACACACAACAATGGCCCGGTTTTGGGCGCAAGACCGTGTGGCAACTTTCGCACTCGTAGAACCATTGGCACGCGTCCGTCGGCATTGTTTCGTTCTTGGCATGCCCACACTCAGGGCACGTCAGAACAGAGTCCAAGATCAAATCCATTACGGCTTTGCCGGGGCAACAGATGACGGGAATCCAGCTTCCGTGGTGGCCTTGGTCAGCACGTCCACCTTGACCTTGGTGTCATCAAAGACCACCGTGGTCTCTCGTTTGGCCAGGTTGGATTTGACGCCAATGACTCCGTCGATCTGGGTCAGTGCCTTCTTCACCGTGATGGGGCAAGTGGCACAACTCATGCCGGGCACCGACAGAGTGACGCTTTGTTGGGCAGCCCAGCCGGGCGTCAGCAGCAAGAGTGCTGCAGTGGTCATGATCAACCGCTTCATGTCGGAGCCTTTCATCAGTAGAACCAGTGGGCGAACAGGGGGAACACCAGCGCGGCCACCAGCAACAGGGTCACCAGGGCAAACAGCACCTTGTAGGAGAGGCTGACCATCGGCCGCTGACATACCTGTCCCGCTTCACAGGCCACAACCGGGCGCCATATCCGGCGCGCCGCAAAGATCAAGGCGATAGTGGCTGCACCAATGAACAGTGGTTGGTACGGCTCCAGCAGCGTCAACGTGCTGATCCATGCTCCAGAGATGCCCAGCATGATCAGCACCAGAGGGCCAAGGCAGCAGGCGGACGCAAGGAGCGCGGACAGGCCACCCGCGATCAAGGCCTTTCCACCGCCAGTGGCACGGGCAGAAATGTCTGTAGATTTTGTTGACATGGCTTAAGCTTAGTCCCGTACATTGGTACGGAGTCAAGCACCATGAGCCTTCCTCTTCCGCATGCCCACCCCGGCTTGACCATTGGTGATCTGGCCAAGGCGGCCGGTGTCAATGTAGAGACCATACGGTTCTACCAACGCAAGGAGCTGATGCCCGAGCCAGAACGGCCCCAGGGCAGCATTCGGCGATATGACCAGAATGACCTATCGCGATTGCATTTCATCAAGACTGCGAAGCGGCTGGGGTTCAGCCTGGATGAGACCGCGCAGTTGCTGCAACTCGACGATGGTGCGAGCTGCGCTCAAGCCCGTACACACGCAGAGTCCAAGCTCGCCGAAGTTCAACTCAAGCTTGCAGACCTGCACCGAATGGAAGCCGTACTCTCTGAACTGATCGATCTCTGCAGTTCTGGGAGAGGCAAAGTCCGTTGCCCGCTGATTGCGGCAATGGAGAGGCAGTCGCCTCCGCTACAGATTTGAAGCAGTGGTGGACTGCCAGCGATGTGGCAAAAGATCATGGATGCGGCTGGCGCGCTGCATGGGCAGACGTGCCATCACATCGCGCAGGTAGGCGTAGGGGTCATGCCCGTTCATGCGCGCTGACTGGATCAAGCTCATGACGGCGGCGGCGCGTTGGCCCGCGCGCAGGCTGCCAGCGAAGAGCCAGTTGTTGCGACCAATGGCAATGGGCCGGATCTGGTTCTCGATCCAGTTGTTGTCCAAAGGCAGTTGCCCATCGTCGACGAACCGGGTCAACGCCACCCAGCGCCGCAGGCTGTAGTCCAGCGCCTTGGCGCTCGCTGAACCTTCGGGCACCTTCTGGCGTTGCAGCAGCATCCACTGGTGCAAGGCATCGAGCAGCGGCTTCGTTTGTTGTTGCCGGATGGCCCGGCGCTGATCGGCGCTGAGCTCCTTGACCTCGCGCTCGATTTCGTAGACCCGACCGAACTGCTGCAGCGCGAACTCGGCGATCTGGCTCTGGTTAGCTGCATGCAGATCGAAGAACTTGCGCCGCGCGTGCGCCAGGCAACCGACCTCGGTCACGCCGCTGGCGATCAAGGCTTTGTAGCCGCTGAAGTCGTCACAGGTGAGGCTGCCTCTCCAGTCGCCCAGGAAGCGCCGGGCATGTTCGCCCGAGCGTGATTCGCAGAAGTCGTAGACGATCACCTTGGTGTTCTCGAAGGCACCCGTGGCATAGGCCCAGAGGTAGGCCCGGTGCGTCTTTCCGTTGCCCGGCTTGAGCATGGACACCGGCGTCTCATCGGCATGCAGCACGCGGTGCTGCAGCAGCTCGTTTCTCATGGCATCCACAAGTGGCTGCAACTGCACGCCACACGCGCCCACCCACTGAGCGAGCGTGGAACGCGGGATCGCGAGACCAGCTCGACCAAAGATCGCTTCCTGGCGGTACAGCGGAAGGTGATCGGCGTACTTGGCCACCAGCACCTGCGCCAGCAGCCCGGTGGTGGGGATGCCCTTGTCGATGATGTGCGGATCGACGGGGACTTGGGTGAGCGTCTCGCACTTCGCACAAGCCCACTTGCCCCGGATGTGGCGCTCGACGCTGAAGACGCCAGGCACATAGTCCAGCTTCTCGGCCACGTCCTCGCCCACGCGCTTCATCTGGCAACCGCAGGCACAGGTGGTCGAGTCGGGCTCGTGGCGGATCTCGCGCCGCGGCAGGTTGGCTGGCAGCGGCGCGCGCTTGGGAACCTTCTTCTCTTCAACCTTGGCGGGCGCCTGCGCTTCTTGCAGCGCATCGATCTCGGTGGCCACGGCTGCCAGGTCGGCCTCGATCTCGTCTTCGAGCAGGCTCTTCTGTTCGGGGTTGAAGCGTTCGGATTGAGCTGCGAACTTCATGCGCTTCAAGAGCGCGTTCTCGTGCGTGAGTTTGTCCAGCAACGCGCTCTGGTGGCGCAGCTGCGTCATGAGGCGCGTGGTCAGCTCACGCAGCTCTTCTGCGCTCAGGCTCTGCAGGGATTGAGGCTCGACCACCATGGGCATCCACTGTGCCAGCACTGGCACACGCGCACCATTGGCGCATGCCCCAATTGGCAAGCACCGGTCTGCGCTTCAGAGTCAGACCACGGTGATGACACCACCGTTGCCAAGGCGCTGCCAGGGCAGGCCCAGCACCAGCGCATCGAACTGGGCTCGGGTGAGCGAGGCGGTGCTTGCCGCATCACGCGGCCAGACGAACTTGCCGCTGTTGAGGCGACGCGCTGCCAGCCACACACCGATGCCGTCGTGCACCAGCACCTTCATGCGGTTGGCGCGTCGATTGGCGAACAGGTAGGCGTGGTGCGGGCGCGCTGCGCCGAAGACCGACACCACGCGAGCCAGCGCCGTCTCGGTGCCCGATCTCATGTCCAGCGGCTCAGTGGCCAGCCACAGCGCATCAACCCGGATCACTTGAGCAGCTCTCGCATCCACACGGCGCACTGGTCGGCCGCATCCAATGGCCAGGTCACCGAGACGGTGGTGGCGCCACGGCGCAGCTCGATGCGGATGTCTGGTGCAAGTGCAGGCCCTGGTGAACATGCCGCTGGCGGCAGCGGCACTGGAACGAATGCGGGGGCCTGGAGTGCAGGCAGCGCGCCACCCGCTTCGCGGCGCCACTTGTGAACGACGTTGGCGTTGATGCCGTACGACAAGGCAATGCTGGCCACCGATGCACCCGGCTCGGCGCACTGAGCAATGATCTGCTGCTTGAGCTCGGCGCTGTGCCGCCGGCGGGTCTTCTTCTTGGCTTCATTCATGGTGTCCACCTAAATCTTTGGTGGACACCATCGTTGCCGCTTAGACCAATCCCTTCAAGGGTGGGATGACCGTGCGCTTACGCTCAATCGTCCCACGCGCATCCATCGTGTGGACGATGCCCGTTTCAGCTGAGGGCCATCAACTTTCTTTATAAATGAGCCCTCTCAATTGATTTGCGCCGTGGGATTGAGCACCGAATAATTCGTGTCAAAGTGCTTGTTCTGCAAGAGAAATCAGGGGCGGGGCAGGCGCGAGTCAGGTGTGAAGAAACACTCTTAGACCGCGAAAGGATCGCTTATCGCCTAGCCACAGACTTCCACCTCTTCGGCAGCCTTGTATTCCGCCAGCTTTGCGCCGGCCGGGAGGGAGGTGTCGTTTGTCTTCGCTCGCTCGAATGCGTAATGCGAACTGTTGCGACGCGCAAGAGTTGAGCCCAAAAAAATCTAATGGAGTCACCTATGAAGAAACTCGCAATCACCTCGGCACTACTAGCCATGTCCGGACTCGCGGCGGCTCAGTCGTCTGTAACGCTATTCGGCATTGTGGACGCTGCATTGCAGGCCGGGTCAGGCAGTATCGCAGATCGCACGCAACTTGGCTCAGGGGCCAACGCATCTTCCCGCCTCGGTTTTCGGGGTCAGGAAGACTTGGGCGGCGGCATGTCCGCATCGTTTTGGTTAGAAGCCGCGGTGAATGTCGACAACGGCTCCGGCGGCGCAACAAACACCAACAACCAAGCAAGCGGGGTGCCAGCAAGTCTAGGAGGAGCGCAGGGACTGACTTTCGCCCGACGCTCTACGGTAAGCCTGACTAGCAGTTGGGGTGAACTCCGACTTGGCCGAGACTACTCTGCCCACTACTACCGTTTCGTCTATGACCCTTACGGCAACAACGGGGTTGGTGCATCACAGGCCTTTTTGGGCGCCCCAACCGGCCTAATCAACCGCGTTTCCAACCAAATCTCGTACCACCTACCGGCAAATATGGGCGGTTTCTACGGACTCGCCGAATATCACTTGGGGGAAAACGCTAGTAACTCAAGCGCTGGCAAGAACGAAGGAACCGGCGGGGGTGTGCGCTTCGGGTGGACTGGGGGCCCGATCGACGTTTCTATGACTCATGCCGCAACGAAATATGCGGCAACGGCTGCCGCTGGAGACATCGTGTCCACCAGCATTGGCGCGCGATACAACGTAGGCGCTTTCGCTCTAATGGGAGCCTACTTCCGCGACGAGGTTGACACGACCCGAGGTGTAACCGGGAAGGGAGGACATTTGGCGGGAGTCTGGCGTTTGGGCGTCGGTGAGTTTAAGGCGATGTATTCACAGTATGGCACCACAGCGCCTGGCGATCCAGAAACCAAGAAAGTGTCCGTCGGCTACGTGCACTCACTGTCGAAGCGTACCGCCATCTACAGCACCTACGCGCGGGTCCGCAACAGCGGAGGTGCTGCGGTAGCGCTCAACGGATCAACTACGGGTCCAAACCAATCGTCCTCGGGAGTCGATTTCGGTATTCGCCACACATTCTGAAATAGGCATGTTTCCAAGGTTTGCACCGGGCTGGACCCGGTGCTTTTTTTTGGAAAACCGATTAGCCCCCGACCTGCACCACAGAGTTTCCTTTCAGGGAGCGCCGAATACATCAGCTCGATGCGTTAGCTATACGTCCGCCTCCAAGGACGGGCAGGGCGGATCGACGCGCCAAAGATTAGTCGAAGTGGTTTTTCCTCTGTCAGAAATGTTTATCTTAACTACCATCGAAGAGCAAGCTAATGAAACATTGGACATTACTGTGCCGTATCTCGACATGGGCAGTACTCGCTGTGGCGCAAACTGCGGTAGCAGCGCAGCTCGTTGTGGGGCAAGTTGCCCCTCTAACAGGCACAGACGCCAATCAGGGCAGAGGATATTCTGCAGGTCTACGCCTCTATTTCGACCAAGTCAACAGGGCAGGTGGCGTCGGCGGCCATACTTTCGCGCTCCTGCGTAAGGACGATGGTGGCCGACCGGAAACCGCTGTGGCGGCCACCAAGCAGTTGCTTGCGGAGTCAAAACCGATAGTTCTCTCAGGCTATGTCAACGGCCGCAGCGTCGCAGCTATAGTTTCGTCTGAGCTGCTACAAAAGGAAAACATCGCCCTCGTTGGCTATCGCACGGGCGAAATTACAAGCGAGTTTGCCTACCTCTATAGCGTTCGTGCGGGTTTGAAGGCAGAAATCAACAAGATTGCAGATCACCTTGCCACGGTCGGTATCAACCGAATCGGCTTTTTTTTTGAGGAGGGCGCTCAGTCCGACGAACTACGATCGAGCATCGACGAAATAGCGAACCGAACGCGAGCGCAGGTTCTCGTCAAGGCATCTCATCCACTGAACTCCACAAGCTTTGAAAAAACGGTACGTGCGATGATCGCTGCCCAGCCTCAGGCGATCATTATGATTGCCAGCGGATCTGTCACTGCGGCTTTCGTCGAAGAATATCGGGCGGCTCGCGGCGCAGCTCAACTATTCTCTCATTCTGGCGCAGATGTTGAGCAGCTCAGCAAACGGCTCTCTGACGAACAAATGCAAGGAATAGTCATTGCCCAGGTGACCCCAAATCCGTATCGCGTAACAAGCCAACTAACAAAGGACTTTGCAGATTCGCTCGCGAAGGCCGGTAAGACCGAAGTGCCAGTAAGTTATTCCATGATGGAAGGATACATTGCAGGTAGAGTCATTGTCGAGGCAGCTAGGCGTATGGGTGCACGAGTTAGCCGCGATGCCTTCCTTCAAGCCCTCAATTCAATAACCATGCTGGATTTGGGTGGCTATGTAGTCAGCTTCCGCCCGGGCTCTCAATCGGTTCCAACATTCGTCGAACTATCAATCGTCACTACCGGTAAAATACGCCAGTAAAGGGACGAAATGAGCAATGGTGCACTTTCTCTGATCGTATTACTCTATTGACGGGCCTCGCAGCCTTCCCAAATTCCAGGATACTTTTCCGCCACGCGTTGTCACCCTCAGCGCTTGACCGACAAAGGGCTCAATAGCTGATACCCAGGGGGCGAGGACGAAGCCTTGCGCGGATTCCAGCACCGCGAAACGACCGCTCACCAACAATAGGCTGCGGCGGTAGAAACCCGACGTTGGGTTGCCGTCAACTAACGGCAAATAAGGCAAGGATGTTTCTCTGGCGACGCCGCGCGCTGCTGCAGCGAGTTCCCGCTGGCGTAACGTGCGGAGCAGATTACGCGCGAAAATGACGCGCTGCCCTCGCCGCTCCGCCAGCCCCTCCTCGGACAGAAAATCCACGCGCTGCGACATTGCCTCCCACACCTGTGCACCAAACCCTTGAGCAGTTGGCTGGGGCGAGCCATTAACCACCAATACCCGGTCCAGCCAGGAGGATCCTACGGACCGGATCTGCTGCTCCAGTGACAGGTGCGAGCGCAGTTCGACGGCATACTTGGCATCCTTCTGAGCACCCTGTTGCTGGATCCTCTGCAATAAGTCCGGTGGCACGGCCCAGACGCCATCGGCCACGCGTTCCACGATCCCCAGTCGGCATAGCGCCTCCAGCCGACGCACGTGGACTTCGACCGTTGCCTGTGGATCCCGATCTCCTGCCCGCAGAAGCTGCGCGCGATGTTGGGCCGTGGTGTACATCCCATCCCGCGTCAGCTCCATGAGCGTACGGTCCCCTGTACGATCCAGCACCTGCGGTTTGCTTTCCACAATACCGCCAACCGGCAGCTCCGCCAGGTCGGTGTTGGCCTGGAGCCGGAGGTAATGCGCCCGGCCGTCGATACCATCGACTACTAGTCCACTGAATCATTGAAATTGGTGATATCGACGCTGTGGGTTGTCGTACTTCCATTTGATCGGCTTGGGGTCT
>NZ_JBXAJH010000037.1:0-8004 GCF_058797075.1 Acidovorax sp. GW823-FHT02H02
GCCCTCAGTCCGATCGAATACAGGGTGAGTCTTGGACTTGCGGCATAAAACCAGTCCAAGTTTTTATCCGCACCCCCGGTGGCTCAATTTTGAATCGGCGCCAACAATGGGCGACTCACACCAAGCTGCTCACACAGATCGCGCTCCGACAGTTTCTGCCCAGGCGTGAACAACCCATCAAGTATGGCCGTACGAAGCGTCAGCGTCGTTCTTTCACGCAACGACGTTTCCTGACGTGGAACTCGCGGCATTGTGTTCGTGGGAGTGGTGTTCAAGGTGTTCTGCCCTGACTTAATTTTTGATACCACCCATGCAGATGTACTTCATCTCCATGTAGTCTTCTATCCCATATCGGGACCCTTCCCGGCCCACTCCAGACTGTTTCACGCCTCCGAATGGAGCCACCTCTGTAGAAATCAGCCCTGTGTTGACACCGACCATCCCGAACTCCAGCGCCTCTGCGACGGTCCAAACGCGACTGACGTCGCCAGCGTAGAAATACGCAGCGAGGCCGTATTCCGTCGAGTTGGCCAACTCGATTACTTCATCGACCGTTTCGAACTTGAACAAGGGGGCAACTGGACCGAAGGTCTCTTCCCTCGCGATTCGCATGTCTCCAGTGACGCCCGTCAACACGGTGGGAGGAACGAAATTACGGCCGAGGTTACTCGTGGTACCGCCGCAAATCACCGTTCCACCCTTGGCGATGGCATCTTCAATGTGACCCTGCACTTTGACAACAGCCTTGTCGTTGATGAGCGGTCCGATAGTCGTTTCCGCGTCGAAACCGTTGCCCACTTTCAGCTCCGATACTCGTGCCGACAGTTTCTCGGCGAACTCCAAATAGACGGCGGCTTGCACAAAGATGCGATTCGCACATACGCACGTCTGTCCGGCATTTCGAAATTTGGAAGCCATGGCGCCTTCAACAGCTTCGTCGATGTTGGCGTCATCGAAAACGATGAAAGGTGCGTTGCCGCCCAGCTCAAGACTCACCTTCATGATCTGCTCGGATGCTTGGCGCATTAGGATGCGACCGACCTGCGTGGAGCCAGTGAATGTGATTTTTCTTACCTTCGGATTGGAGCAGGCTTCTTCTCCGAACGCTGAAGCAGCCGTTGTCGTGATGACGCTGAAGAGGCCCGAAGGTACGCCTGCGCGTTCAGCAAGGACCGCCAGGGCAATCGATGAAAGTGGCGTTTCCGGTGCCGGCTTGAACACAATGGAGCACCCTGCCGCCAATGCGGGTGCGACTTTTCGAATCACCATCGCACACGGGAAGTTCCACGGTGCCACTGCCGCTACAACACCGATAGGTTGTTTGACAACGAGCAGCCGCTTGTCTGCCTGATGCTGAGGAATGATGTCACCGTACGTGCGCTTTGCTTCCTCGGCAAACCATTCTGCGTACGAGGCACCATATAAAACCTCCCCCCTGGCTTCTGCGAGGGGCTTCCCCATCTCCGCGGTGATGATCGCAGCGAGGTCATCCGCATTCGCGATGACAAGGTCGAACCATTGGCGCAGAACCTGACTGCGCTCTTTCGCCGTCCTCTTAGCCCATGCTTTCTGACTTACATAGGCCCGGTTAAAGGCACATCGAGCATCAGCGATATCCAGATCCGGAAGTGTCGCCAACAGTTCTTCTGTCGCAGGGTCTGTAATTTCAAACGTCTTTTTGTTGCTGGATTCCGTTTGCCAAATCCCGCCAACGAACCCCGCCTCTTGCACAAGTGTTCGGTCCTTCAGTCGGGCTAACAATGATTCGGAAATAGTCATGCCATGTCCTTGATTGGATGGATTCAGGGTTATCGATGGGAAAAACGGCTACCTGTTTGATCCTGACTTCTGCAACGTCGCCTCGGGTTGGGAGAAGGGGGTAGTCGAGAAGAACGTGCAGGACAGTCGCAGGAGGATCTGGATCGAGGCGACCAGCAGGCGCTTTGGATCGTTTACCGAACTCAACACCTGGTTGGGGGAGCGTTGTCGTTCGGTGTGGGCGGACACCGTGCATCCGATCCACAAGCAGTTCACGGTGGCAGAGATGCTGGAGTTGGAACGGCCCCACCTCATGTCCGTGCCTGTGCTGTTTGATGGGTATGTGGAGAAGCCGGCGCGGGTGAGTAGCACCTGCCTGGTGGCGGTGGCGCGCAATCGCTACTCCGTTCCTTGCGAATGGGCTGGGCACCTGGTCAGCACGCGTCTGTACCCCAATCGGGTGGACATTGCTTGCGCGCAAACCATCATCGCCAGCCACGCCCGCACGCCGGGCAGTGGCCAAGTCACCTATGACTGGCAGCACTACATTGAACTGGTGCAGCGCAAGCCCGGTGCACTGCGCAACGGCGCACCGTTCCTGGACTTGCCTGAGCCCTTGCAGCGCTTGCGCAAATCCCTTCTGAGGCATCCCGGCGGCGACCGCACCATGGCCCAAGTGCTGGCCAGTGTGCCGCAGGCGGGCTTGGACGCAGTATTGGTGGCGGTTGATCTTGTACTTGAAGGTGCCACGCCCAACGGAAGTGTCAGTGCCGAGCATGTACGCAATGTGCTGGCACGGCTCAATGCGCCGCCCTTGCCGGAATACGCACAGACCTCACTGCAACTCACCCACCTGCCCACAGCAGATACGGCACGCTACGACCGTCTGCGCCCCACCCATAACGATGATCAAGGAGCCCTCCATGCCTGATTCCCAACGCGATGTGCAAAGCGAACTCAAGGCCCTGCGCCTGAATGGCATGGCCAGCGCCTGGGCTGACCTTATGGAGCAGGATGGCGGCTCCACGATTCAGAGTTCGCGCTGGTTGATCGAGCACCTGCTTCAAGCGGAGGACGTGGATCGGCACATGCGCTCGATTGCCCACCAGATGAAAGCAGCACGCTTCCCGATTCACCGGGATCTTGCTGGCTTCGACTTCGAGGTCTCACCCGTGGATAAGGTGCTGATCAAGAGGCTGGCGGACCTGAGCTTCACCGATGATGCGCAGAACGTTGTCCTGATTGGCGGTCCTGGCACCGGCAAAACCCACTTGGCAACGGCGCTGGGAATCAATGGGCTGACGCACCATTCCAAACGTGTGCGGTTCTACTCGACGGTGGATCTGGTCAATGCGTTGGAGCAAGAGAAGGCCAAGGGAAATCCGGGGCGCATAGCCATGAGCTTGATGCGCATGGACCTGGTCATTCTGGATGAACTTGGATACCTGCCATTCAGCCAGGCCGGTGGAGCATTGCTGTTCCATCTGCTGTCCAAGCTCTACGAGCACACCAGCGTTCTGATCACCACCAACCTGACGTTCGCGGAGTGGTCTGCTGTCTTCGGTGATGCCAAGATGACAACGGCTCTTCTGGACCGGCTCACCCATCACTGCCACATCGTTGAAACTGGCAATGAGTCCTACCGCTTCCGCCACAGCTCCAAGGAGGCCAAGGGAAAGATCAAATCCAGGGAATTGAACAGAAAGACCGAAACCAGTCTGGAGGTGCAAGCCCAGTAGGAGACTATAGTTATCCACAGTCAGCCTAACCAACGCTGGCTACACGCCCCCTATCAAAGTTGGATCGGCACACACTGTCAAGATTCAATCGGCGCCAACACCTGGAGCAAGCGGTTTCCACCGTTGCGGGCATGGCAGCACAAAAGCTGCGCAAACAGGCAAGCCGTACTGCCCATGTGCTGGTGTTCATCCATACCAGCCCCTTTCGCAAGGGGCCGCAGTACGCCCGCTCCATCACCGTGCCGCTGCTCCGACCCACCAGTGACACGGTGTCTATCGTGAAGGCGGCATTGGCGGGACTGCGCACGGTCTACCGGCCGGGCTACCAGCTCACCAAGGCGGACGTCATGCTGCCCGACCTGCACTCGGCGCGATTCCGGCAGGGCGAACTGGAACCGGAGCCGCTGGACTGGACTCTTTGGAGAGCTCGCGCGAGCGGCTGATGGGGGTGATGGATGAACTCAACCAGCTCAATGGACGTGGAACGGTCAAGCTGGCTGCGGGTGGCGTTGAAGAGCCAGGGGAGCGCGCACGCTGGGCTATGCGGCAGGAGCATAGGTCACCGGCGTACACGACCTGCTGGGTGGATATGTTGGTAGTGGGGGAGTGAGGGGGCGATCTGGCCGCAGGGGAGTGACCGATCAGGTTGGGAAAATGGGATCTGTTGTGTCTCGATTCGGCCAATAGCTACCACTACCCACTTTCGATACCGGTCGTTCAACGCCCGAGGTAAGTTGCACTGGAGTGCGAAGCTTGTGGTTTCTCTGTCTGACCAACCAGTTAGGCTGGTGGCAGACGTAGGAATCGCTGGCATAGGAAAACTATGATTCTTATTGAAGTGCTCGCTTCATCTTTTCGGCGGCATTGCTTTCATCCTCGGACCTTGCCGCTTTCAATCGATCTTTAACTTTCTGGCTAAGGGCAGGACTCTCAATGATTATTGAGTTCGTTGAGTTCCAGGGTTGGCAAATGTATGACACCCAAGCTTGAGGCCCACGCCATTGGGAGAGGAACTGAGGCTTAATATAGTCAGCCTGATGCTGCTTCATAGAAATCCCGTATTGAGACTCTAGTGCAATAATGAGTTCAGATGCCTTGGGGCAACGCTTCTGATTGTCTGTCCATAAGTCGACTTCGATGCGAAAAAGCCTTTGCCCGATGTATTCGTAGGTGACTTCTTTAATTTTCAAGTCTCCCAAATTCATAGGTTCGTTTGGCATTGTGTATGCATCCGAAATTTCCCTGGACGAGATGCCCAGTCTTGGTTGCGACTTCTCCAGTGGCTTCATTTCAGGAAGGGGCGCGGATCCGATAACGGCACCCCTAAAAGCGATTGCTGCATCGGTTTTTGTTTGCTGCCCTGCGCACCCGGTCAATAATGCAAATGAGACAAATAAATAAATTGCTTTCAAGATGCTCCCTCGTTAGTGTTTGAATTTCTGCGCCATAGGATTTAAAAGAGAGCCTAAAGTTTGACGTAAGGGGTCACCGTAGCTGCGAAGCCGTGAAAGGAGCCCAGAAGCGCAGATTTTGGGCAGTCGCTCTCGACGAAATTATTAGCAGCATTCATACGCCAGCCTTCTGGCGAAATCGCTCAAGAACAGACAAGGAGTTCGTTAGCAGGGTCTCACTTCGGGTCGGGTCAAACCAAGTGCCATTAAATTTTGCACCGTGAAATAGATTGTTTCGCACTCTCGAAATGTGGCCAAACAGAATTTGCACTGACTTGTCGGTTGCCGGCACATCAACCCAAACCACTCTACCACCCTCAACCATTTGACGTTTAGGCGGTTGGTCAAGAATGTACTCTGCGGCTGACGCGAGATCGCCCAAGTCGTCTTTAAAGCTTTTGCCAATTACTTTGTTCGCAAAACTGTCCCAATCAACAATGACGTTTCCTGATCGGTCCGCATGAAAGAATCCGTTTTCCTTAAGAGTAAATTCGTACTGGGCGAACAACTTAAAAAATCGAAAAGCCAGCAGATCTAGGTTGACGTTCATGCCAGGACTCCTAACGGATAACAAATGAAAGGGGAATTCGTTTGACTTTGGTGGGGAATCTCTTATGTCAATGTAGACCGCAGAATTTACGAAAAATTTTTGAGGATGCAAGATATTCTGGACACGGCGTCCCCCCGAAAGTTGTTTGCAGCCGAGTTTGGCGCTTGATGCGTTACGTAAAAATACAGATATAAAAAATCCACGAAACTTGGCGCGCCTGTTTTGCGCTCCATGCGACTGATGGACTTGATCAGCGAGCACGTTCGCAAATTCACTATAGCCTAAACACCGGGAACGCTTGCCTGTACCGAGTACGCTTTTTCATACTTTGTAGCGTGCACTCGCAGGACTGGCCGTATCCTAAAAGGTCAGCCCACTGGATGCTATCGATTTTGGAGTATCGCAGACCGCTTTCCGGGTGATGGATTAATGTCTGTTTTGGGTCGTTTCAAGACAGTCGCTATCGTCAAGATGCTGAACGTCCCGAGGACAGGCAAGCGAGCACCGCTTTCTGATTTTTAGTCACGCCTCATAACGGCTGCAGCATGAGCGCCTTCCCTCGGCCAAACGAAGTCAAACAACACCTCCAAATTTGATGGACAGCAAAATATCCTTGACGCGCGCTGTGCCGAGGGAGGTTTCTGCAGCGTCCAAGGGCGTATCCCCTTCCAGCATCGGATGAGGTTGCCGAAGCCACTTGAAAGCATCCTCTTCGGTTGCAAAAACATCCATCGCCATCTGGTCAAGTTCCAGCAAGCGCGTAGCACTCTCCGCTGCATAGGGGGGCAAAAGCTGATCTTTTTGAACCATACGATTGACCGTACTCCTTTTCACGCCGAGCTGCTTGGCAAGGATGACCTCGTCACGAAAACTGGGAAAGTGCAGCGCCAATGTAAAAAGTTCCCACGCTGACGAATAGGGGCCTAGTTGTTGGACGACTAAGCGAACTCAAGCTCAATCTTTCCGGAGCCTTGTCGCTTGGTCTTTCCCACGATGATGGTCACATCGTGGCCAAGTTTTGCCATCAGCTCAAGCAATTTTTCTTCGCTCACGCCACGGAATTGGCCGCGAGTGATCTTTGAAACTTTTGCCTGGTCAATCCCAAGCAAATTTGCTGCGGCGTCTTGGGTCAGGCGCCGAGCTTTGATTGCCCGTGCAATTTCTGCCGCCAGAGAAGCCTTACGCTGCATTTCTGCGGCGTCTGAATAGCCAAGGTCGGCATATGTTGGCGCCGATTCAAAATTGAGCCACCGGGGGTGCGGCTAAAAACTTGGACTACCTGGAGGTAGTTCATGTATTCCTACGAAGACCGCATCCGAGCCGTCAAGCTCTACATCAATCTTGGCAAGCGCCTTGGGGCCACCATCCGTCAGTTGGGCTATCCGACCAAGAATTCCCTCATTGGCTGGTACCGGGAGTACGAGCGGAGCCAGGATCTGCGAGTCGGGTATTCGCGATCGGGACAGAAGTATTCCGATCAGCAGAAGCATGCGGCGGTGAAGCACTACCTTGATCACGATCGGTGCATTGCCTCGACCATGCGGGCATTGGGATATCCCGGTCGGGAACTACTGGCCGAGTGGATTGACGAGCTGCACCCCGAAGTTCGCCACCGAATGGTGGGCCGGGCACCGAACACCCTGCACTCCGACGCGCTTAAGAGCGCAGCGGTGATTGAGCTTTGCACCCGAAAGACCAGCGCACAAGAAGTTGCCCAGAAGCTGGCGGTGTGTCGGCCTACGCTGTACAACTGGAAGAATCAGTTGCTCGGCCGCGAGGTGCCCCCATCCATGAAGCGTCAAAACAACTCACCGCCAGTGCCAGATGCTGCCGAACTGCAGCGTCAGGTCGAGTCGCTTCAACAGAGTATTCACCGCCTTCAGCTCGAACATGACATCTTGAAGAAGGCCAATGAATTGCTAAAAAAAGGCCTGGGCGTCAACCCTCAGCTCCTGAGCAATCGGGAGAAGACTCTGCTGGTTGACGCCCTCAAGCCCATCTACTCGCTCGCAGAGCTACTTGGCGAACTTGGCCTTGCTCGCAGTTCCTACTTCTACCACTGCGCCCGCCAGCGAAGGCCTGACAAATATGCTGACGCCCGCGTTGCAGCTGCCGATGTGTTTCAGAGCAACCACCGCAGCTATGGCTACCGGCGCATGCGGGCGGCGCTGGGCAGACGCCGCTTGTACCTGTCTGAAAAAGTCGTGCAGCGTCTGATGAAGCAGGAGGGCTTGATTGTTCCCGCGCGCAAGAAGCGTCGATACGGGTCCTACCTCGGAGAGATCAGCCCTGCTCCAGACAACCTGCTCAATCGTGACTTCCAGGCGGCGGCACCGAATGAGAAGTGGCTCACCGACATTACAGAGTTCCAGATACCGGCGGGAAAGGTTTACCTCTCGCCTGTGATCGACTGCTTCGATGGCATGGTGTGTTGATTTCCGCGTAATCCTGACCCCGGTTTTTCATCCAATATTGACCCCACCTGTTGGGGTGTAGCCGGGCTACG
>NZ_JBXAJH010000038.1:0-7954 GCF_058797075.1 Acidovorax sp. GW823-FHT02H02
TCAGCATCGCCGAGATGCTGGAGCTGGAGCAAAGCCACCTGATGCCGATGCCGGTGGCCTTTGATGGCTATGTTGAGGAACCACAGGCAGGCGGGGATTTGGGTGTTGAAGAACAACTGGCCAGGCAGGGCCACCATGACCTCGACCACGTCGGCATCGACCATGGCGGCGCGGATCACGCCTTCGTTGTTCTGACTGGAACTCATGCTGCCGTTGGCCAGCACAATGCCCGCGCGACCCGTGGGCTTCAGATGGTGCAGCATGTGCTGCAGCCAGGCGTAGTTGGCGTTGCCGTGGGGTGGGTCGCCAAACTCCCAGCGCGGGTCGCCCTCCAGGCGGCCGTGCCACCAGTCAGAGATGTTGAAGGGCGGGTTGGCCAGGATGTAGTCGGCCCGCAGGTCGGGGTGCTGGTTGCGGGTGAAGGTGTCGGCAGGCTCGCGGCCCAGGTTGTAGTCGATGCCCCGGATGGCCAGGTTCATGGCGGCCAGGCGCCAGGTGGTGGGGTTGGCCTCTTGGCCGTAGATGCTCACATCGCCCAGTTTGCCGCCGTGGGCTTCGATGAACTTCTCAGACTGCACAAACATGCCGCCCGAGCCACAGCACGGGTCGTACACCTTGCCTTCGTGGGGGCTGAGGATGGCCACCAGGGTTTTGACGATGCTGGCAGGCGTGTAGAACTGCCCACCCCGCTTGCCTTCGGCGCTGGCAAACATGCCAAGAAAGTATTCGTACACCTGGCCCAGCACGTCGCGGGCAATGGCAGCATCTTCACCAAAGCCAATGGTGGAGACCAAATCGACCAACTCGCCCAGCTTGCCATCGGGCAACTGTGCGCGGGCGTAGCGCTTGTCGAGGATGCCTTTGAGCTTAGGGTTCTCGGCCTCGATCAGCGTGAGTGCGTCGTCAATGCGCTTGCCAATGTCGGGCTGCTTGGCGGCATTGCGCAGGGCTTCCCACCGCGCGCCTTCGGGTACCCAGAAGACGTTGACCTCCTTGTAATAGTCGCGGTCTTCCAGTTCGGCTTCAATGTCGGCGGGGTCGGCATCGCCGTAGAAGTATTCGTCGTCGGGGTTGGTGAGGCGGGCCGTCAGCTCGGCACGGCGGGCGGCAAAGGTGTCAGAGATGTATTTGACGAAGATGAGGCCGAGCACCAGGTGCTTGTATTCGGCGGCGTCCATGTTGGCGCGCAGCTTGTCGGCGGTGGCCCAGAGGGTTTTTTTGATGTCGTCGAGCATGAGGGCTGAGAGAGTTTGGTAGCTCAATCCGGCTCGAAAGAGTGGATTGAACACATAGAAATCACTCGTCCCATCTTACCGTCACGGTCACAGACGGACACAGTTTCCTGCCGCTCGTTTAGCTGCAGGTGAAGGTGGTCTTGGTTCGGTTTAGATGACGATCGACCTGACACAGGATCTGAGACGATAGCGGGGTATGTCCGGTGGTCGACAGCCTGTGGCCTACGCCACGCACGAGGCCCTGGTGAGCACTCGCCGTTACAGCTAGATGCACATTAATATGACTGCCAGTGAAATTTCGATGGAAATAGTCCTGGTTTTGTGATTCAATTCCTATTACGGCGGGGGGAAACATGGCCCCGGCGCGGTTCAGTAAGTTTGTGATTTCTCTTACCCATAAGGTGGAAGGCTCAGTGGTTGGGTGCCAGTGATGGCGCCGCTTCGTCAGGCAGTTGATGAGGCAAGAACGCAGCTCGCGGTCGGTCGGCGGCGAGTGGACAGCGGAGGTCCCAGGCCCGGCGCGCTCAGTGCTCAATGCACAGCGCAAAAGTCCAGAAGGGGACGTTCGACAGTCAGCGGCAACTGTGGTGGGCTTGGTGTCGAGTTGGCTCCTTTACGGCGCTGCCTTGAATGGGGACGCAGGGCATTCCGCTCTGTATAAGGAGAGTCCGCATGGACAAACAAACTTGTGAGAACCACATCGCGGTCCTGAAGAAGGTCCGCGGTGCTTGCGATAGCCAACTCGACGTCGGTGTTAAGGCTGAATTGGATGCGGTAATCGAAGCGCTTGAGTGTTTCGAACCGGACCATGGCGCTGAAAGGGCAATGAAGCTCGGACAGCGCGCACTTCAGATCATCGCGGTGATCGTCAAAATCATGACGGACATCGGAGGCTGGATGTGATGCCAAACACCCCAAGCCCATTCTTTGTTTTTCTTGCTTGAGGTGCACATGGATATCGGCAACGCAATTCAGTTGGCCAGGAAGAAGCGAAAGCTCTCGCAGGCTGAATTGGCTGAGCGAGCAGGCATCTCTGCGTCTTATCTCTCCATGCTTGAAAGAAACCGGCGCGACCCTCCGCTGTCCACGGTGAGCCGCATTGCTGATGCTCTGGCGATGCCCGTGGAGATATTGTTTTTCCTGGGAGCCGAAGGCAGCGAGCTGGGGCGACTGGACCGAGAGCTGGCTGGCCAACTGGCCTACACCGCCTTGGAGCTACTGAATGAGCCTGTTCCTCAACAAGCCAAGTTACCCCCACAAGCCGATCTGGAGCCTGGAGAATCTCGCTGATTCGCTGCGCACAAGCAGCGCACAGTTGCAGGCGATTGCAGCACTTGCCGATCGATCCTACAGGCGGGTCGAGCTGGAGCCAGGAAGCACCCGCGAGGTGTTTTGCGCCAAGCCAAAACTCAAAGAAATTCAGAGTCGCATCAAGTTCGCGATCCTGAAGCGAGTGTCATTCCCCAACTATCTGACGGGTAGTCTCAAAGGCCGGGACTACATCACCAATGCTCGGCTCCATTCGGGCGCCCGGGTTCTCATCTGTGAAGATGTCACCAAGTTCTTCCCGTCTGTCAGCGCAGAAAAGGTCTTTGATATCTGGAGGCACTTTTTTGGTTTCTCGGATCAGGTTGCAGAGTTGTTGACCCGGCTGACCACAAAGGCAGGGTCGCTACCCCAGGGAGCCAGCACCAGCAGCTACCTGGCGAACCTCGTGCTTTGGCGCGAGGAGCCTTTGCTTGAAGCGAAGCTGGCCGAGCATGGAATCACCTATTCGCGCTTCGTTGACGACATGTCAATGTCGTGCAAACGCAACCTCAAACCTGAGGAGATCGAGCGCGTGATCGCCGACGTGTATGGAATGCTGCGGAAGAATGGGCTTTCTGCAAAGCGGAAGAAGCACGAAGTGTTCACGAGCTCGGAACGGATGATCGTGACTAAGGTGTTAGTGAATGCCAAACCATCCTGGAACTCGCATCGCCGTGCAGCCGTTCGAACGCAAGTCCATGCGCTGGAGCAGCGAGTGTCGTCTGGGGAGACCGGTGCCGAGCTGTACAGGTTCGTTGACAGGACCGGCAATCTGGTTGGACAACTGGGAAGATTCCACAAGCGCGAGGCAGAACTTCTAAGGCAAAGAGTTCGAAGAGCGCGCGAGATCCTCCGGGCAAGGGGAGCAACCTTCACTACTACTTCTTCCCTCCGGCCTCAGACTGATGCAGAGTCTTCCTCGTTGCCTTGGGAATAGGCTCCAGAAAGGAGGGCTGCTACTTCTTCCTTGTAATCAAGCTCAGGAAAGCTCGCTGCCACTCATGATCAACGAACGAGCTGGTCAAGTAGCCAGACCGAGTCTTCAAGTGGACGGCAGACCACGAAAAGGATCAAGAGTCGACGGGCCGCGGTGACTTATCCACAGGACAAAGAGAAAACCTGCTGCTTAAGCTTCGCCGAACGCCCCAAAGCGCTTGTTGCCGGTGAGCTGATAGTCATAGATTGGTTTGGCTGATCAGATTCGTCGGTGCGCGCATTATGACGACTCGGGTGTGATGGCGATGCGTGCGGCAGCCTCCTTGAGGCGGTAGCTCTTGCCCTCGAACTCCAGCATTGCGCAGCGGTGCATGAGGCGGTCCAGGATGGTGGTGGCCATGGTGGCGTCGCCCAGATATTTGCCCCAGTCCTGCACCACGCGGTTGGATGTGATGACGATGGAGCGGCGCGCACCGCCTCCTCGAAATACTGCATGCCCAGGAGCGGCAGAGGTTTGAGGTGGTTGCGCTCCTCCTCGAACATGGCCTGCACCTGGCGCCGCTCGGTGCCGTGGATGCGCTTGGCTGCCCAGCTCTTCTCCCAGTGCGCCAGGAACTCGTTCTGGGCCTCGATGGACTCAAAGCGCCGGCCCTTCAAGGCCGTGGCCTGGGTGTGGCCAATGGCATGCTCCACCGTGCCCTTGCGGTTGGGGTCTCGCACCCGCGCCGGGTCGGCCACCACGCCATAGTGCGCCAGGGTGGCGGCGTAGACTTTGTTGAGTTCGGGCTCGTACAGGTCGGGCTTGAAGACGCCTTCCTTCAGATTGTCCAGAACCACGTACTGCGGGCAGCCACCGAAGTACCGCAGAGCCTGCTCGTGCAACTCGGCCCAGATTTGCTGGCTGGACTTCCAGACCACGCAGCGGAAACTGGCGCGCGAGTAGCGCAGCGTGGCCACGAACAGGCGGGGCTGACTGTTCCTTGTTTTTTTGAGGCCCGTAAGCTGCCGTTGATGAAATTGTGGACGTCTACGGCAGTGGCCTTGTGCCAAGCAATGGCAGGCATTGATTGTCCATCGATGTTGGTATGTTGACTTAGCGATGTAAGCCAGCGTTTCCAAATTAACCGATAAAGAACCGCCCCCTTAGGGGTCAACCAATCTCGATCGTCGTTGGCTCGACTATCGAACCAAAGTTCAAACACCTCTGGCCCCAAAGGTCTCGACACATGGGACAGAGGAGGATTCTCCTTCAGGGGCAAGTCGGACATACAGATCTCCTGGAGTCTTGAATGCACATTACATGGATTAGTAGCTAGTTGATACGATCGCCATTCCACTTCCTACGACAACGCACAAAATATAGAAATGAATAGTCGATCAGAAAAAGGCCTCGGCAGTGACGGCAAGATCTGGTCATGTAGTGTGCATTCAGTTGTTGACCCAATCGCTCGCATGAGGTTTGCTCAAGGTGAAAGTGCTGCTCCACCCTGAAGAGCTACGCACACGGCAGAGGTCATTTCTATGCTGCGGGCTGAAATTGCTCAATGAACTGAGCCAAAGCCTGAGCGGTAGGCTCGCCCCAGAGCTCCTTGGCATACCAAGCTGAGAAGAGGGACCGGACCATGGCGCTTTCGATGCCCTTATCGAGCTTGATGGACTTGTTCGGGTTTTGTGCCTTGAACGCGTCGAAGATCTGCTTGTGCTCCTTTTCATCGAGCTCTTTGTAAACGGCCAAAGCATCCTGCGCGCGGGCGGCGAGGAATTTCTCCATCACCGACGGACCAGCGGGGTTCTTCCTAGAAGTCGTCTTTGGAGCGCTTAGAAGTATTGAATTCGGATTTCTAGCAATGTCTTGAAGTGTCCATCGGAAATATCCCGCCGGCGTGCCCAGTGGGCTCATGCTGGTGGACTCGGCTCGGATTTCCACCCGAGAAATGGCCGCACGGATGACATCATCTGGGTACTGGGCGGCCAAGTCTGATGCGTCAGCTTGGCTGAATCCGAACTTCATAATTCTTCCGATCAACTCCACATCAATCACTGGAGGTGCGGGGAATTCGAGCTGCGGCTGTTTGTTTTGCTCTACGCGGAATTGAAGCTTTTCCACCCTACGCCCGTTCTTATGTTCGACGAGCTCAATGTTGATGTCGGTCAGTGCATTAATCTCCGCGATGGCTGGCTTGATCGTGTCCCGCTTGA
Organism: Acidovorax sp. GW823-FHT02H02; assembly: GCF_058797075.1. Lineage (NCBI taxonomy): Bacteria > Pseudomonadati > Pseudomonadota > Betaproteobacteria > Burkholderiales > Comamonadaceae > Acidovorax > Acidovorax sp. GW823-FHT02H02. The sequence goes on from NZ_JBXAJH010000038.1 coordinate 5,679, forward strand.
AATACTTATAGACCGGTGGCGCCTCGGCCGATATCGGATTTCCCGTGATGACCCCGTACCAGTGCTCGTAACTTTGGATAAAGGTCAACTTCGAGGGGTTGGTGGCATAACGTCTGCAGATCTCGTAAAGAGCAAGTGCCGAACCGGATTTGAGCGAGCTTTGGTAGACGATTGACAGCCGCGTATAAGTGCTCGGTGCCATCACTTGCTCATGGACCTCTGGCGGGAAGGCGAAACCGAACCACACTTGCCCAGAATGCTTGTTGAACCCCTCGGGGTTCACCAACGTCACAGATGAAACCAAGCGCTCACTGGTCCACTGACGCTCGTTCTCTATGAGCAGCTTGATGTTCTGCATGTCCTCCAGTTGCCGCTTGAGGTACAGGACGTCTTTGCTGTCGTATGCGGCGTCTCGTGCCAGGTCTGACAACGGAATCCAAAAATATTTCTTTGCAGCTGGCGTGTTGATGGGAGCGTTAAGGCCGGGCTCCTTCATCTCCTGCGCGTGATACATCATCACGTTGAAGACCTTGCGCGATAGCAACGATAGGTTACCTTCGACGACACGAAGACCGATGGCTTCATTCGTTTTTCGAAATTGCCTGAGATCGCCTGATTCGAGGGTCGTCAGCGCATTGCTTCGAGCCTTGCTCTTCCTTGTCGCCATCGACAGCCTTTCCGTGTCACCTACTGATCTCTTTCGCCGCAGCTATGGCCGCCATCATCGGTGAAAAATTCACTGAGTTTTCTCACCTTTGTATGAGCTCACCGATTTTTCACTTTTCAATGCGATCATAGCGCGCTCACCGCTTGATTTGATAGCTTCTCTTTAATCCTCAGACATTTATCCAACAGGTGCAGGAGATCAGGTCCCTGTAAAGACTCACCAAAGTCCCTGAATCCACTCACTTATGCTCCCCGTAGAAGCTCACCCAAAACACGTTTGGTCCCCGCTGAGTCTCACCTGTGTCCCTGTAGATGCTCACCTTGGTCCCCGAATCCACTCACCGGATCGCGCCCTACCCCGCGCCAGTGCTGCGTTTGGCCGCACTTAATTTGTATTTAAATGATCCAAGGGTATTTTCAAAAAGATTCTCAATGCAAAGGTGCCTTTTTTGATAAATACAAACAGCCAAAAACAGTCTCCAGAAAGACAAGAAAGCCAGCTCAGGGTCACTCAAGCACGCCTGGTACAGGTTCAAGCACAGCAAAAGCTCCCACAGGGCAAAACTGATCCTATCCTTGCCCTCTCCTCCTCCTCAATGGCAGCCACCTTGGTGCTTGTTCCTGAGCATCTCTGAACGCGCTTCAGGATCGCGAACTCTTGCGTCATCGGGAAGATGATTTCCACTGGTCCCCGATAAAGCTCACCTTTCGTTTGCATTCCGCCTTACAGGCGGATCAAGGCTCACCAAGGGACTATCTGGCCATGTCTCTGCTTTCGAGCGGCCTCCTGGGGCCCAATTCAGACTCATCTTGAGGTAGCCGTTTGGCACAAAGCCTTGAATAGGTCCCTGTAGAAGCTCACCAGTCAGTTGGTGTATCGAAGGAATGTAGATAAACAAATACTTTTAGTGAGAGCGTGCGCTCACTTTGTTTCTATGGTTCAAACCTTAGATAGACAGTCCCTGAAGAAGCTCACCTTTCTTGAACTGGACTGGACGGGTAAGGCGGGCTTTACCTGTGTCCCTGTATAAGCTCACCTTTGTCGTGGCGTGCTTGCCAGAATCAAATATCGCCGTTACATCGTTCAAGGTCCCTGTAAAGACTCACCTTTGGGGCGCGAGGGATGGTTTTCTGTCTTACCAGTGGTGCGGCCAGTGAGGGTATCTAGCAGGAAAATGGTCCCTGTAGAGGCTCACCATTCGAAATCAGCCGCCGAAAGAGTGCACAGGTCCCCGGAAAGGCTCACCTTTCTTCTTTTTACGTATCCGGGGCAGATCTAGTAGCGGAAACCGTGAGCGCAATTTGGGGCGAGATTTATTGGGCCCTGGTCCCTGTGGAAGCTCACCCTTCGGGATAAAGCTGTCAATCCTTGGTTCTCCGAGCTGTCATCGTGCGGCGCAATGGAGACGAAATCAGCCTTACGGTGAAGGTTTTTCCCTGTAAGAGCTCACCTTTCGCACGTCTGAATCGCCCCGGTTTTCGTGGAGGCCAGTTGGTTTAAGTCAGGCATCCACCGTGGAGCTCTGACTGGCGAGTTGACGCCAGACCTTGTCGGCACCGTAGACCTGCATATTGGCCTGCCAGACGCGTTCGATCTGCGGTGCCAGCAG
>NZ_JBXAJH010000039.1:0-7252 GCF_058797075.1 Acidovorax sp. GW823-FHT02H02
GGATGCATCGTGCTGGGCCACATGGTGTGGCATGAGTATGTGCTTGAGCTACCAAGTGACCTGAGGATCGCGGATGTCGAGGTTCCGCGTCCAGGCAGTTTGTAAATCCAAAGCCTACGCAAGTTTCACGTCGCTAGCACCACTTTGCCAGCCAGCCATCCTTGCGCTCTGCGGCGTCGCAGCTCACGACGTGTTGCATGCACCGGACTTCGTCAATGTCGGCCTGCATGAATTCCTTCTAACTTCAACGCCCTTCATGTGTCCTGATACCCAATATGCTTAAGATAATGCTACATTATCTTAAGTCAAAAAATAGGTGGCAAAAATCGCTTCCCATATCGGTCAGGACCAAAAACCCAAGCCAATCAAAGACTTGAGACCCCGCCAGACCCAGGCGAGCGTGCGTTTCGTACACCGACTGGGACCACACCATTTCGCGCATTTACGCGCAGTGGCCGAAGGCATTGATCTCAAAGAGAGCACCCTGCGCTACCTTGGCATCGAACACGGCAACGAGGCCATCACCGCCCACAGGCAGACTGTGGATCAGGTTCGTGCCATCGCTCGGCGTCGAGGAGACTCCGCGTGGCGTCTGATAGGTGTGCGGATTCGGGTCCAGGACGCGAGCGGGCGCCCCCCCAGCCTGGAGGATTTCATCGCTGAACGGGACCTGGATGGCTGGAGCGAGTCCGAGCAGCTAGAGTTCTATGAGGCGGCTTTCCCGACCAACCCCAAAGCCGAACGGCGCGACCGGTTGCGCCGCAGACAGTTGGAGTTGCTGCGCAATCTGGAAGCCAGCAACGCAGAGCAGCCGAAAACTCAGGATATGGTTAACGGCTGGTTCGACGATCGAACCGCAACCAAGCTCATCGGCGCAGGATTTACCAATTTGGGCGAGCTGGCCCAGGCCATTTCTGCGGGCGGGCGCTGGTATCGCGACCTACCAGGTGTGGGCAAAAGCAAGGCTCAGCGCATTGCAGCGCACCTCCACACACTCATCCCTGCAGCACACTCACCCCTGAAGCGCCTCTTCGCCCTACCCTCCCCTGCCCTGGCCGACCATCCGCTTGACCTTGAATGTTTCCCTAGAAGCGCCATTCATGAGTCTCTCCAGATACCAGCAATGGAGCCGTCTCTGTCGACGTCAGGCTCCATGCTTAACGCCTCGAACGACTTGCAGGCCATGCGCACCTGGATCCAGACCCATGCAGGCTCTGCCGCCACGGTCAAGAGTTTCTGGCGAGAGGCGCGTGTCTTCATGCTCTGGCTCCAGCGTGAGCGTGGGGGCATCACGTTTGCACAGGTCAAAGTCGAGGACTGCTTGGCGTTCCGAGCCTTCACGGAGAACATTCCAGCCCACTGGATATCACGTGAGCGCGCCAGGCCCGGCCAACCCGGTTGGGCACCATTTCGCGGACAACTTTCGCAATCGAGCCGGCACCACCTGCTCAACATCGTGGGCGCCCTTTTCGCCTATTTGAAGCTGGCCGACTACATCGGGCAAAACCCATGGCCGCTGATCAAAACCCGCACCTCGATGAAAAAGACTGCGGTCAACAGCGTTGACACTCGCGCCTTTTCCGATGACGCGCAAACGGAGATCGAACGCTTCATTGATGCGCACCCCCCCTCCCCTTCCCGCGCGCGGATGCGATTCATTGTCGGATTCTTGTCGGGTGTCGGACTACGCGCCTCTGAATTGCTCGCAGCCAAGTTGGGCGATCTGCGCTATGTCAGCGGAGGGTATGTGTTACAAGTGGTGGGCAAAGGAGGCACGCCACGCGTTGTAGCCATCCCCCCTTCTGCGTTGGTGGCACTGGAGGATTACCTCAAGGCCCGCGGTTTAGGCAGCCTACAGGAAGCTCCTGTGAAGGCTCCGTTACTGGCCAGCGCCAAAGATCCTATGAAATCCATTGGTTACCAGGCTCTGTACCTCACCGTACGCATCTGGTTGAGGAATGCGATTAACGCATCCCTCCTCCCCTCTGCCGAACGCCATGCCCTTGCAGGCGCATCGGCGCACTGGCTGCGACATACCTTTGCAACTCGCGCTATCGAACGAGAGGTACCCATGGAAGTAGTTCAAGCTCAGCTAGGTCACGCCAACATCAGCACGACGATGAACATCTACGCGAAGGCACCATTGGAGCGACAGATCCAGACTATTTCTGCTGCTTTTAAGTGAATCTGACGATACCAAAATTTTTTCGAAATCATCACTCAAGAATTTATCAAAGTCAGTTTTGGAACATCCTGACGTCTGACACATTCGATCCAAAGACCACGTGGGAATATCCATGTGACTTGGAAAAATCTTCGTCTCACAAGCGGTCACCATGGCATCTCGATGCACCGTGATACCGCATGAATGATGCCCCATCTCCGGGAATATCCTGATTGCGAGAACAGGGCTTGCAAAGCATTTACGACTTATGCAAAACAAACCCGATCGGCTCCAAACTCCCAGAATTTCCAACACCTCGCTCGCGCAAAATCCTCTTTGTTTCGGCCACAGCCTCCACCTAACAAGATCGCACGAATCAAGTCTCCTGCAAGGACACTTCCGTCATTCACAACCCAACTTCTCACTAGCGCGAACTTGCCCTTACGACATTTCACAACGCCGCAAGAGACCACACTGAAAACAAAATAGAAAATGATGCACGGCCATCAACAAACTCAACGACGGGAAGTTGGCTCGAGCCAACTCTTCAAGCATTGAGTTGTTCAACGAGCAAAAAACTCTCCTCCGAGCAAATCACTCATCGTACAAAAATCATCCCTAGACACCAGCACCCATCAAGCCGGTTATCGAATTCATGTTCACACAGTGCTGCGACAGCAGCTTGGCTCGAGCCAACCCACATGACCTCGACTCCAAAGCTAGGTTGCGTCAACCGAAGTTGGCTCGAGCCAATCAATCCAGTTATCGAATTAATGTTGGCGCAGCGCAGCGAATGACCCTGCCTTGATTTCGCGAACAGCAAGAAGTTGGAAACTTAAGCTGTATGAAGAATCGAGATGCGAGATAGCAAACTGCCCAAGCGACAGTACACGGATGAATTCAAAGTGGAGGCGACCAAGCTGGCTGACTCGGTCGGACGCCACGAAGCGGCACGCCGATTGGGTGTTCCGGTGGCCACGTTGGGTAACTGGAAGCGGCGTTCGGCCGCAGCAGACACAGGCGTACCTGAACTCGCGTTGAACGCAGGTGCAGTGTCAACGCGCCGGCCAGTGAGCGAGTTGGAGGCCGAGAACAGCCGGCTGTGCCGGGAGCTTGCCGATGCGAAACTGTACGTGGAACTCCTTCGAAAAGCGACGGCGTACTTTGCCAGAGAGTCGCGATGAAGTACGCTTGGGAATCGAGAACCATCGCGACGAGTAAACCGTCAGCCGGTTGTGCCGGTTTTGTTGGTATCGCGTTCGGGGTACTGCCATTGGCACGTGCGGGCGCCCAGCGCGCGGTCGCTTGCCAACCAGGCTCTCGACACCACGGTGGCGGCCATCCATCAGGGCAGCCGCCGCAGCTACGGCCGGCCCCGGATCGCGCAGCAACTGTGCCAGAGTCTCAAGCGCCAAGGCCTGCGCCCGGTGTACCGCCGGGCATACACATGGTCACCATCGACTCAGGGCACCGCCTGCCAATAGCTGCCAACCTGCTGGATCGGCTGTTCGACGGCAGGCAGCCGAACCGGTCCTGGGTGGGCACATCACTTAAGTCGCGACCGGCGAGGGTTGGCTGTACCTTGCCGCGGTGATGGATGTGGCAAGCCGCCAAATCGTAGTCTGGTCGATATCAGACTCGATCGATGCGAAGCTGGTGTGCGCTGCACTCAGGTCAGCGTACAGGCAACGCAAGCCGAGCCCGGGATTGCTGGTGCACACGGATCGTGGCAGTCAATATGCAAGCCTCTAGTACCGTCGGCTGGCAGGTGACTTTGGTATCACGATATCGATGAGCATACAGGCGAACTGCGGGGATAACGCGGCCATGGAGAGCTTCTACAAGAAGCTCGAGATCGAGAGGATCTACCAGGTACGCTTGCCACCCGGGCCCAGGCAAGATTGGACATCGTTGACTGGATTGAGGGCTTCTACAACCGGTTCAACCGGTTTCGCATGCACACGACCATCGGATGCCTGGCCCCGATCACAGAGGAGCGCAGCCTGCTGGCTGCATGACCTGGTGTACGTGGAAACGAGTCGTGGTCAGACAGCATCTTGGCTCGAGCCAACCCACATGACCTCGACTCCCAGGCTAGGTTGAGTCAACCGATGTTGGCTCGAGCCAAGATTGTGTCTGTTGATTGCAGGCGAGGAATTGCAGCCCATGCTGCACTTGACAACAATCATTTCGGTGAAATGATCTCAACATTGACGAAGAATTGAGTTTTCGATGAAAATAGCAAAATATATTTGTGCCTTATGAAAGACATTTGATATGGTTATCACCATCGGAGCAGAGAAGGGCGGCGTCGCAAAGACAAGGCTTGCGACTCACATCGCAGCTTTGGCCGCGACAAATGGCGTGGATGTAGTTCTTTTGGATACGGATAAGCAAGGATCAGCTATGAGCTGGTCGAAAATTCGTAACGATGAGGGCGTCACACCATCAATTCCTGTGCTCGCTTTGCCGCCGAACCCAGCGCGTGAACTCGCAAATCTCTCGAAAAAATACACACTGGTCGTTGTCGATATCGGGGCTCAAAACTATAGAACCATGCTCGAGTGCGCATTGCTCAGCGACATCGTCTTAGTTCCATGTGGTGCTGATCAACAAGAAGTTGAATCGACTTTGAATGTCTTCGACACTCTGAAGGAGATGGGACCTCGCCACGAGTCCGGCGAAATTCCAGCCTTCGTCGTTCTCACTCGCGTTTCACCTATCGAAGGCGCCAAGGCAACATCTGAACTGCGCGAATTCTTCGCCAGCGAGGGTGTCTCGGTGTTCAAGTCTCAAATTGCTCACCGTGCTTCTTGGCTGGCCACTGGCAAGAGCGGTCGAGCAGTGCATGAGCTCAAAGGCCGCGAACGCTCACAAAAGGCGGTTGATGAGATGCAAGCGGTTTACGACGAAATCCTCCGTCGCATCAATGGTGAGGAACAATAAACATGGCTACCGGTTTCAAAAAACGCGCAGTCTCCGCTGACCGCGTCGCTGCAGTCGAATCAGTCGCAGCAAACATTCCCATCGTGGGTGATCCACGAATGACTCCACCCGAGATAGGCCTAGCAGACACGCGCTCCGTGCTTATCTCCTCAGGAGTTGGTTTGAGCCAAGATCGGACTTCGGCACCTCCAGACTACCAAGTAGGAAACGTCTATGACGTCCCTGTTGGCCTCATCAAGTCAAATCCATTCAATCCCCGCGCTGTCTATACGACCACTGCCGTGGACAACATGGCGATTTCGCTATCGACTTCAGGCCAGCGCATATCCGCTACTGGCTACATCGACGACCAAGGGAGCATCACCCTAATCGAAGGTGAAACGCGGTTGCGCGGTGCACGCGCCGCGGGTCTCGCGACGTTACGCATCGAGATTCGGCCCCGTCCGGCAAGCGATAGAGAGCTCTACGAGGAGGCTCGAGCGGCCAATGTTGAACGACGCGAGCAGACTCCACTGGATGACGCGATCAAATGGAAGGAGCTGCTAGCAAAAAAGGTTTATCAGACGCAAGCAGCATTGGCAAAATCTCTCGGCCTTGGCGAGGACTATGTCAGTCGAACGCTGTCGTTAGCCGGTCTGTCCAACAGAGTCATACACGCCGTAGCCGAGAACCCGGAGCTGCTAAATCACAAGATGCTTAATGCACTCCGCGAATTCTGGGATGTCGAGGGAGATGAGGCTACTCTCGAGCTCATTCTCGAAGTCGCGAAAACAGGCATGGGATATCGCGACGTTGTGGCCAGGCGCAAAGCCGCTGTCAAGGGCCCAGTGAAGCGCCCTCGCTCCACACGTGAGGCGCTCAGCTTCAAAGGCGCTAAAGGCGAACTCAAATCCTTCGAGGAGGACGGCCGGATCGAACTCAGTCTGAGGGGCCTCAGTCCCGAGACTGCCTATGAAATTACGTCGAAGCTAATGGCATTGTTTCCGAAAGAGTAATTCGCTTCGGGGCAGGGCAGGGCAGGGCAATCTAGCTTCACGCGCGATTTGATGGTGATACCAGGGCGGAAGTCAGGTCAACGAGCTGCTTGCGCAATGCTTCTGTTTCGCCTGTCATTCGCCCGATCTCCACAGCCTTATCAGTGGCCGCCTGGCGAGCGGTGGCGGCTTCTGCCAGTGCGGCGGCAAGAAGCGCTTCCAGGTCTGGAACCTTGGACGCCTTGATTTGTGCATCTGTCAGCGCCTCGGTGACTTTGGAGAGCTGTTCCTTGGTGCTCTCTAAAAGTTGGTTTTGAGATTCTTCGAGTTCTTCCATGCGCCGGATCTCGGAGTGGGCAAACTCCAGATCGCGGGCAATGGCTGCTACCTTACCTTCTGCGGCATCCCTGACTGACTGTGTTTGCTTGTTGGCATCTCGCAAAGCCATGGCCCAGAGCTGGCGCCCAAGTTCTGCGCTCTTTTCAAGCACGAAGGAGGGCGTTTCCAGGCCCTCTTGCGCACTGATCTCGCGCTGGACATTCCATGCGTCAAGGTAGCGTTTAATCGTTGTGTACGAGCCGCCCCCAATCTTGGCCTGTACGTTGACGATGCTTGGCTCTGTACCATCAGATACCAGAGAGCTGGCGGCATCAAAGACAAGTTCTTTGGTGGCGAGTGGTCGTGCCATAGTGATTCCTTCTATTACGGTAATTATGATAATTACCGTAATTATTGTCAATCTGGCATGTCTATTTCAACGATGAACCCACGGAATGTCTGCCTCGCTTGCCACCGAGCTTGTATGTTCGTTGAGACAGGCTTCATGGCCCGTTCTCGACAACCTGCGCTGGCTTGGACAGTGAGTCCACAAGACAATTCCACTTTGATTGCCGCGCACTGGATCAACGCCTTGACGCTGGGGCCAGCGGAAAATTTGCAAATGCTGAGAAAGTTTGCAGATTCAGAACCACTGCTCGTTGCCAAAAATACCAAGGTGAGCTTCTTCGGGGACCCAATCTGAGCATCAAGCTTAGAAGAAACTTTCAGCGTTGCTCATGACGGTTGCCACGAGCTCAAAGGGTTGTAAACAGCTTCCGGCTATCCCTCGCCCAGCTTATCGTGTGCAACGCCTGTATAGCGAGTCAAAAGGTGAGCTCTTACAGGGACG
>NZ_JBXAJH010000040.1:0-5546 GCF_058797075.1 Acidovorax sp. GW823-FHT02H02
AAGCAGAAACGCCCCACTCAAAATTTGAGCGGGGCGTTACTGGGCTGTAAGAGCCTGACGATGACCTACTTTCACACGGGAACCCGCACTATCATCGGCGCAAAGTCGTTTCACTGTCCTGTTCGGGATGGGAAGGAGTGGTACCAACTTGCTATGGTCATCAGGCATAACTTGGTGCTGGGCTGTTGTTGTGAACAGCCTGGCGAATTCATAGAGTCTGGAATCAGATGTTTGTGTTTTGACTGCGTCTAACTTGGCATAACAGACTTTGAGCTTCACGCTGGTGAGCGTGTTGGCTATCAAAGTTATAGGGTCAAGCCGCACGAGCAATTAGTACTGGTTAGCTTAACGCATTACTGCGCTTCCACACCCAGCCTATCAACGTCCTGGTCTTGAACGACTCTTCAGGGGGCTCAAGGCCCCGGCAGATCTCATCTTGAAACGAGTTTCCCGCTTAGATGCTTTCAGCGGTTATCTCTTCCACACTTAGCTACTCGGCAATGCCACTGGCGTGACAACCGATACACCAGAGGTGTGTCCACTCCGGTCCTCTCGTACTAGGAGCAGGCTTCCTCAAATCTGCAGCGCCCACGGAAGATAGGGACCAAACTGTCTCACGACGTTTTAAACCCAGCTCACGTACCTCTTTAAATGGCGAACAGCCATACCCTTGGGACCGGCTACAGCCCCAGGATGAGATGAGCCGACATCGAGGTGCCAAACACCGCCGTCGATATGAACTCTTGGGCGGTATCAGCCTGTTATCCCCAGAGTACCTTTTATCCGTTGAGCGATGGCCCTTCCATACAGAACCACCGGATCACTATGTCCTGCTTTCGCATCTGCTCGACTTGTCAGTCTCGCAGTTAAGCACGCTTATGCCATTGCACTATCGTCACGATGTCCGACCGTAACTAGCGTACCTTCGAACTCCTCCGTTACGCTTTGGGAGGAGACCGCCCCAGTCAAACTGCCTACCATGCACTGTCCCCGATCCAGATAATGGACCTGGGTTAGAACCTCAAACACACCAGGGTGGTATTTCAACGTTGGCTCCATGAGATCTAGCGACCTCACTTCAAAGCCTCCCACCTATCCTACACAGATCTGTTCAAAGTCCAATACAAAGCTACAGTAAAGGTTCATGGGGTCTTTCCGTCTTTCCGCGGGGAGATTGCATCATCACAAACATTTCAACTTCGCTGAGTCTCAGGAGGAGACAGTGTGGCCATCGTTACGCCATTCGTGCAGGTCGGAACTTACCCGACAAGGAATTTCGCTACCTTAGGACCGTTATAGTTACGGCCGCCGTTTACTGGGACTTCAATCAAGAGCTTGCACCCCATCATTTAATCTTCCAGCACCGGGCAGGCGTCACACCCTATACGTCCACTTTCGTGTTTGCAGAGTGCTGTGTTTTTATTAAACAGTCGCAGCCACCGATTTTTTGCAACCCCTTTGGGCTCCCTCTGTACGAGTTCACCTACTTGGGGCATACCTTCTCCCGAAGTTACGGTATCAATTTGCCGAGTTCCTTCTCCTGAGTTCTCTCAAGCGCCTTAGAATACTCATCTCGCGCACCAGTGTCGGTTTGCGGTACGGTCGTCAATAGCTGAAGCTTAGTGGCTTTTCCTGGAAGCAGGGTATCACTCACTTCGGCTGCAAGCAGCCTCGTTATCACCCCTCATCTAAGCCCGGCGGATTTGCCTACCAGGCACGACTACAGGCTTGAACCAACATATCCAACAGTTGGCTGAGCTAACCTTCTCCGTCCCCACATCGCACTATTGATCGGTACAGGAATATTGACCTGTTTCCCATCAGCTACGCATCTCTGCCTCGCCTTAGGGGCCGACTCACTCTACGCCGATGAACGTTGCGTAGAAAACCTTGCGCTTACGGCGAGGGGGCTTTTCACCCCCTTTAACGCTACTCATGTCAGCATTCGCACTTCTGATACCTCCAGCATCCGTTACCAGACACCTTCACAGGCCTACAGAACGCTCTCCTACCACGTGCAATAAATTGCACATCCGCAGCTTCGGTAACTGGCTTAGCCCCGTTACATCTTCCGCGCAGGACGACTCGATCAGTGAGCTATTACGCTTTCTTTAAATGATGGCTGCTTCTAAGCCAACATCCTGACTGTTTTAGCCTTCCCACTTCGTTTCCCACTTAGCCAATTTTAGGGACCTTAGCTGGCGGTCTGGGTTGTTTCCCTCTTGAGTCCGGACGTTAGCACCCGGTGCTCTGTCTCCCAAGCTGTACTCTGCGGTATTCGGAGTTTGCATAGGTTTGGTAAGTCGCCATGACCCCCTAGCCTAAACAGTGCTCTACCCCCGCAGGTAATACTTGAGGCACTACCTAAATAGTTTTCGGAGAGAACCAGCTATTTCCAAGTTTGTTTAGCCTTTCACCCCTATCCACAGCTCATCCCCTAGTTTTGCAACACTAGTGGGTTCGGACCTCCAGTACCTGTTACGGCACCTTCATCCTGGCCATGGATAGATCACTTGGTTTCGGGTCTACACCCAGCGACTAAATTCGCCCTATTCGGACTCGATTTCTCTACGGCTTCCCTATTCGGTTAACCTTGCCACTGAATGTAAGTCGCTGACCCATTATACAAAAGGTACGCAGTCACCCCTTAGGGCTCCTACTTTTTGTAAGCATGCGGTTTCAGGATCTATTTCACTCCCCTCCCGGGGTTCTTTTCGCCTTTCCCTCACGGTACTGGTTCACTATCGGTCGATTACGAGTATTTAGCCTTGGAGGATGGTCCCCCCATATTCAGACAGGATTTCTCGTGTCCCGCCCTACTTTTCTCCAGCTTAGTACCACCAGTCTGTTTTCGCATACAGGGCTATCACCTGCTATGGCCGGACTTTCCATTCCGTTTTGCTAACAGTCTGACTATCACTGGAAGGCTCTTCCGATTTCGCTCGCCACTACTTTCGGAATCTCGGTTGATGTCTTTTCCTCGAGCTACTGAGATGTTTCAGTTCACCCGGTTCGCCTCGCATGACTATGTATTCATCATGCGATACCTCTTGCGAGGTGGGTTTCCCCATTCAGATATCTCCGGATCAATGCTTATTTGCCAGCTCCCCGAAGCTTTTCGCAGGCTATCACGTCTTTCGTCGCCTGTAATCGCCAAGGCATCCACCACATGCTCTTAGTCACTTGACCCTATAACTTTGACATCTCTTTCAAGATATCGCCATCATCTTCAAGGACTTGCCAGGTCTTTCACCTGGCGCGTTATGCCGTAATGTGAATAATTCCTCGATATCACTATCAAGAAACATTCGTCATTACTAATTCAATTTACTTCACCACGCTTTCGCGCAGCTTTAGCTCGTTGAATATTCGTTTTGACGCAATCAAAAATTTGTCACCAGGGGCACGGTCTGCACTAAACCTTTACGAATGTGCAGTTTCCCCTGGCAACTCTGATTTCGACTCTATGAATTTTTAAAGAACAGCCGATTGATCAATCGATATTGATCAACAACAAAGCAGCCTTTTGCAAAGCCACTTTGGTGTTGAAGTCCGAATGTGTTTCTTGGTGTTGGTGGAGGATGACGGGATCGAACCGACGACCCCCTGCTTGCAAAGCAGGTGCTCTCCCAGCTGAGCTAATCCCCCTGGTCCTCTTGCCGTATCTGGCCATCGGAATTTGGTGGGTCTAGTTGGGCTCGAACCAACGACCCCTGCGTTATCAACACAGTGCTCTAACCAGCTGAGCTACAGACCCTGTTCCAACAACCGATAAGTGTGGGCGTTCAATATTGAATGCAGTTTTCCAGAAAGGAGGTGATCCAGCCGCACCTTCCGATACGGCTACCTTGTTACGACTTCACCCCAGTCACGAACCCTGCCGTGGTAATCGCCCTCCTTGCGGTTAGGCTAACTACTTCTGGCAGAACCCGCTCCCATGGTGTGACGGGCGGTGTGTACAAGACCCGGGAACGTATTCACCGCGACATTCTGATCCGCGATTACTAGCGATTCCGACTTCACGCAGTCGAGTTGCAGACTGCGATCCGGACTACGACTGGCTTTATGGGATTGGCTCCCCCTCGCGGGTTGGCAACCCTCTGTACCAGCCATTGTATGACGTGTGTAGCCCCACCTATAAGGGCCATGAGGACTTGACGTCATCCCCACCTTCCTCCGGTTTGTCACCGGCAGTCCCATTAGAGTGCCCTTTCGTAGCAACTAATGGCAAGGGTTGCGCTCGTTGCGGGACTTAACCCAACATCTCACGACACGAGCTGACGACAGCCATGCAGCACCTGTGTTATGGCTCTCTTTCGAGCACTCCTCTATCTCTAAAGGATTCCATACATGTCAAAGGTGGGTAAGGTTTTTCGCGTTGCATCGAATTAAACCACATCATCCACCGCTTGTGCGGGTCCCCGTCAATTCCTTTGAGTTTCAACCTTGCGGCCGTACTCCCCAGGCGGTCAACTTCACGCGTTAGCTTCGTTACTGAGTCAGTGAAGACCCAACAACCAGTTGACATCGTTTAGGGCGTGGACTACCAGGGTATCTAATCCTGTTTGCTCCCCACGCTTTCGTGCATGAGCGTCAGTACAGGCCCAGGGGATTGCCTTCGCCATCGGTGTTCCTCCGCATATCTACGCATTTCACTGCTACACGCGGAATTCCATCCCCCTCTGCCGTACTCTAGCTATGCAGTCACAAATGCAGTTCCCAGGTTGAGCCCGGGGATTTCACATCTGTCTTACATAACCGCCTGCGCACGCTTTACGCCCAGTAATTCCGATTAACGCTTGCACCCTACGTATTACCGCGGCTGCTGGCACGTAGTTAGCCGGTGCTTATTCTTACGGTACCGTCATGGACCCCCTTTATTAGAAGGAGTCTTTTCGTTCCGTACAAAAGCAGTTTACAACCCGAAGGCCTTCATCCTGCACGCGGCATGGCTGGATCAGGCTTGCGCCCATTGTCCAAAATTCCCCACTGCTGCCTCCCGTAGGAGTCTGGGCCGTGTCTCAGTCCCAGTGTGGCTGGTCGTCCTCTCAGACCAGCTACAGATCGTCGGCTTGGTAAGCTTTTATCCCACCAACTACCTAATCTGCCATCGGCCGCTCCGTGAGCGCAAGGCCTTGCGGTCCCCTGCTTTCATCCTGAGATCGTATGCGGTATTAGCAAAGCTTTCGCTCCGTTATCCCCCACTCTCGGGCACGTTCCGATGTATTACTCACCCGTTCGCCACTCGTCAGCATCCGAAGACCTGTTACCGTTCGACTTGCATGTGTAAGGCATGCCGCCAGCGTTCAATCTGAGCCAGGATCAAACTCTACAGTTCGATCTTGATTTTTTTTCGCTCTCGACCTTTGACAGTCTCAAGCAACTCATAATTAAGAATTGAAGTGAACTTCACTTCTCTCTCATGAGCGTTTGTAGTGCTAAGCACTAGTTCCAAAGAACTTGGCACTCGCCATCAAACGCCCACGCTTATCGGCTGTATGTTTTTAATGAACCAGATCACAAAGCGCCAAAGCTGCTTCATCATC
>NZ_JBXAJH010000041.1:0-4439 GCF_058797075.1 Acidovorax sp. GW823-FHT02H02
TAAACAGCGCTTGGCAGATTACTCAAGCGCTGCAGTGTCGTTGGATTTGACTCTATTTTTTAGATGCGATTGCCCTGCTGCAGGGAATGATTCGCTCTTGTATTGATAGCTGCTTGCGCTTGTGAATCAGGCGCAAGCAGCTATTTTGTTAATAATTTCCGATGTGACGCGCCAGTGCGCCGGCCGTCAATGTGCCTTCGGCAGGCCAGCGGTCGGCGGCAAGGCCGTGCAGGTACACCGCCTCCGTGGCGGCATGCAGGGCATCGGCCCCCGTGGCCCTGCCGCCTGCCAGACCGGCGCCCACCATGCCCGCCAGCACATCGCCGGTGCCAGCGGTGGCAAGCCGGGCGTTGCCAGTGGGGTTGATGGCTGGGGCTTGCCCCGGTGCCGCGATCACCGTGCCGGACCCCTTGAGGACCACGATGCAGTGCAACTGCTGCGCCAGTTGCTGCGCTGCGCGCAGCCGGTCTGCCTGCACCTCAGCAGCAGACAGGCCCAGCAGGCGTGCCGCTTCGAGGGGGTGGGGCGTGAGCACTGTGGGCAGCCCGCGCACGCTGCGGTTGACCACCAGGGAGCGCAGCGCGGCATCAGCGGCCAGGGCGTTGAGCGCGTCGGCGTCCAGCACCAGCCGGGCGGCCTGTGCCAGCACGGTGGGCAGTACCGTGCGCACGGCCTCGCCGCCGCCGCAACCACATACCACCGTGAGCTCTTCCAGTGCCAATGCGTCAAAGCGGCGAAACATCAGTTCGGGCTGCACCCCATCCAGCGCCATCCGGCCATCGTCGAGCAGGGCCACCAGCACCCGGCCCGCGCCGGCATGCAATGCGGCCGATGCTGCCAGCAGCGCCGCGCCCGTCATGCCCAGGCCGCGCGCCGCCAGGCCCTCGCCGCCCACCACGGCCACATCGCCGTAGCTGCCCTTGTGGCTGGCGTGGCTGCGCGGCGCGGGCAGGACGGGGCCGGCCAACCATGCGCTGGGGGCCTCTTGGGCTGCGGGCAGCCCCAGATCATCCAGCCACACCTTGCCGGCAGCATCTCGCCCCGAGGCCGTGAACAGACCGGGCTTGAGCGTCAGCAGGCTGAGCGTGTGGCGTGCCTGTCGGTGCGAACGGGTGTCTGACGCCGGGGCACTGAAACCCGCAGCAAACTGGCCGGTGTCGGCATCGAGGCCCGAGGGCAGATCGACGGCGAGCACGGGCGCCGGGCTGTAGTGCAGGGCGGTCAGCGTGGCCAGCATCCTGCTGTTGGGCTCGCGCGGGGCAGCGGAGGGGATCGATGTGACGCCAATCCCCAGCAGGGCATCGATGCACAGGTCCGAAGCCGTCATGTCGGTGGGTGCTTCGTCGGCCCATGCAACGCCTGCCGCCTGCGCACGCTGCCACGACTGGCGGGCATCGGCGGGCGCGTGTTCCGGGCTGCCCAGCCAGGTCACCACCACCCGCCGCCCATCGCGCTGCAAATGCATGGCCGCTTCCAGCCCGTCGCCGCCGTTGTTGCCGGGGCCGCAGGCAATCCACACCGTGCGGGTATGGGGTGCCAGCGCGCGTGCCAGCCGTGCCACGGCCAGGCCGGCGCGCTGCATGAGGGCGTGGGGCGGCAAGGCTGCGGCGGCCTGCCGTTCCATGCGCCGGGTGGCTGCGGTGTTGAACAGGGGGTGCGGTTGCAGGGGTGTGACGGGGTGCATGGCTGCGTTTCTCCGGGGTGGATTCGATCGGCGCAAAGCGTGTCAAACCATTATTGCGTCAGGCCCCAAAGCCCGGCGCAAAGGCCTCGCGCAGCCATTCCACGAAAACCGACACCGCGCGCGGCACATGGGCCGAATAGGGGCGGATGGCATGGATCGTCTCGCTGAAGGTGCCCACGGGGCGCCAATCCGGCAACACCTCGACGAGCTTGCCCGCCTGCAGCGCGGCCTGGGCGCTGAAGTCGGGCACCAGCGCGATGCCCAGCCCTGCCAGCGCGGCATCGCGCAAGGCCTCGCTGTTGCTGGCGGCCAGTGGGCCGGTCACGGGCACGGTCACGCGCGGCGAAGCGCCTGGTACCTGGGGCTCGAAGGTCCATGCCGGAGCTTCCTGGGTGCGGGGGTAGTGCAGGCAGTCGTACCGGTGCAGGTCGTCGGGCGCACGGGGCGTGCCAGCGCGGCGCAGATAGGCGCGGTTGGCCACCAGCACCGACCGCGTGGTGCACAGCAGCCAGGCCACGTGGGTGTCGGGGGCCACGGCGGTGTGGCGGATGGCCAGGTCCAGCCCTTCGAGGGTCAGCGAGCGCAGGTTGTCCGACAGGTCCAGCTCCAGCCGCACCTCGGGGTAGGCGCGCAGGAACGTGGGTAGCCGCGGCACCAGTTGCTGACGCGCCAGCGCCACCGGGGCGGTCACGCGCAGGCGGCCCTGGGGCACTCCGGCGCGGTCGCGCACGCCGGCAAAACTCTCGGCAATGCGTTCGAAGGCGCCGCGCGTGTCGTCCACCAGTTGCCGCCCCGCCTCGGTCAGGCCCACGCTGCGGGTGGTGCGCCGCACGAGCGGCACGCCCGCGGCGCGCTCCAGCTCGGCGATGTGCTGGCTCATGGCGGCCTTGCTCACGCCCAGCCGCGCTGCCGCGCCGGTGTAGCTGCCTTGTTCGGCCAATACCACCAGCCAGTGCAGGTGGGACCAGAGGGCTTCGGGCTTGGTGTGGTCTGTCGATTTCATGCCGCTATTGTTCACCAATGTGAACAATCATTTCACGACTGCGGTCTTGGCAGGGCAGGGGGCGGCTTCTAGACTGCAGGCCACGTTCCACTGTTTTTGAAAGAGGTTTGCATGACCACCGCCGCCCAGCCCATCCACATCGGCCATTACATCCAGGGCGCGCGCGTCGCCGGCGCCAGCACCCGCAGCCAGGACGTGACCAATCCCGCCACGGGTGCAGTGACCGGCCGCGTGGCGCTGGCCCACCGCGCGGACGTGGATGTGGCCGTGGCTGCCGCGCAGGCGGCCTTTCCGGCCTGGGCCGACACACCGCCCATCCGCCGTGCGCGCGTGCTGTTCAAGTTTCTGGAGCTGGTCAACCAGAACAAGGATGCGCTGGCCCGTGCCATCACGGCCGAGCATGGCAAGGTGTTCACCGACGCGCAGGGCGAGGTGGCGCGCGGCATCGACATCATCGAGTTTGCCTGCGGCATCCCGCAACTGCTCAAGGGCGATTTCACCGACCAGGTGAGCACGGGCATCGACAACTGGACGCTGCGCCAGCCCCTGGGGGTGGTGGCAGGCATCACGCCGTTCAACTTCCCGGTGATGGTGCCCATGTGGATGTTCCCGGTGGCCATTGCGGCGGGCAATACCTTCGTGCTCAAGCCCAGCCCGACCGATCCCACGGCCTCGCTGATGATGGCCGACCTGTTCCAGCAGGCGGGGCTGCCCGATGGCGTGTTCAACGTGGTGCAGGGCGACAAGGAGGCGGTGGACGCGCTGATCGAACACCCCGATGTCAAGGCAATCAGCTTCGTCGGCTCGACCCCCATCGCCAACTACATCTACGAAACCGGCGCCCGTCACGGCAAGCGCGTGCAGGCACTGGGTGGTGCCAAGAACCACATGGTCGTGATGCCCGACGCCGACATCGACCAGGCCGTGGACGCCCTCATCGGCGCGGGCTACGGATCGGCCGGCGAGCGTTGCATGGCCATCAGCGTGGCCGTGCTGGTGGGGGACGCCGCCGACAAGCTGATGCCCAAGCTCATCGAGCGCACCAAGGCGCTCAAGGTGCTCAACGGCACCAATCTGGCGGCCGAGATGGGGCCCATCGTCACCCGTGCCGCCCACGAGCGCATCTCGGGTTATATCGACCTGGGCGTGAAGGAAGGCGCGCAATTGCTGGTGGATGGCCGCGGTTTCGACGGCAAGCAGGCGGGCGCAGGCTGCGAAGGCGGCTTCTGGCTGGGCGGCACGCTGTTCGACCACGTCACGCCGGACATGCGCATCTACAAGGAAGAAATTTTCGGCCCCGTGCTGGCGGTGGTGCGCGCCAAGGATTTTGGCGAGGCAGTGCAGCTGGTCAACGACCATGAATTCGGCAATGGCGTGGCCTGCTTCACGCGCGACGGCAACGTGGCCCGCGAGTTCGGTCGCCGCATCCAGGCAGGCATGGTCGGTATCAACGTGCCCATCCCGGTGCCCATGGCCTGGCACGGCTTTGGCGGCTGGAAGCGCAGCCTGTTTGGCGACATGCACGCCTATGGCGAAGAAGGCGTGCGCTTCTACACCAAGCAAAAGAGCATCATGCAGCGCTGGCCCGAGAGTACGCCCAAGGGCGCCGAGTTTGTGATGCCGACGGCGAAGTAAGGCGGATACCTTGCTGCTGACAACAAAGGGGCCATCGGCCCAATGCCAGTCAGTTAAGCCCTGACTGGCATTTTTTTTGGTGGGTACTTGCTGCGTGTCGATCGCTTGACCTCGCGC
>NZ_JBXAJH010000042.1:0-2910 GCF_058797075.1 Acidovorax sp. GW823-FHT02H02
GGGGTCTCCTCGTTTTCAGTGCAATAAGTGACGGTACGCAAAGCTAGCACTGGCGCGGGGGTGGTCTGGGTAGACCGTTGATTTCATTGACTTTCCTGTTCGCTTTGTAAACGGGTATGGTGGCCTCCCACTTTTGAGGTTCACGATGCAGGGTTGGCACACAACGTTTTTGGGGATGCGTGGGCTCCCCCGCGATATCAGCGACTTCGAGATGAAGGCATTTTTCACCTTCGATGGTGCCGAGCGCGACGCAATCAATGCACGCCGAGGTGATTCCCACAAGCTTGGTCTGGCGCTCCATATTGGTTTCCTGCGCATGAGTGGGCGTTTGCTCGGTGCCTTTCGGGTAATTCCAGTAGCCTTGTGGCGCCACCTTGGCAACGAGCTTGGCATTGCAGCACCAGAAGTCGCCTCGCTGAGAGCCATGTATGAACGCGGGCGCACGCTATTCGATCACCAACAAGTAGCCTGCACGGTCCTTGGATTCCAGTGGATGAGCGAGCACCAGCGCCGCTCACTGGTACGTGAACTGCGCGACGAAGTGGCGCGCTGCGCCGACCGCGATCAGCTACTCGTGCGGGCGCGTCAATGGCTGTACAAGAACAAGCTGGTGATCGTGCACGAGCGGGCAATTCGGACACTGATTGCGGCGGCACTTGCCCAGCTTGAAGTTGAAACAGGCACCGCCATCGCCGCCAGCGTTGATCCAGCAACACTTGATCGCTGGCGAGCCTCAGTTTCAGAGCTGCGCCCAGATGGACAAACCCAGCAGAGTTGGCTATGGGCTGCACCGGCGAAACACTCAACCCGCCAAATCAGCGAGGTACTGGAGCGCATCGACCTGCTTTACACGCTGGACGTTCATAAGCACCTGGCAGACATCCCCGATCTCATCTTGCGCCGCTACGCGCGCCGACTTGTCTCCAGGCCGCCCTCAGCCGGAGCCAAGATCAAAGAGCCAGCGCGCACCGTGGAGGTCGCATGCTTTCTTCGGTATTGCCTGTTCACCACCACAGACCAGTTGATCCTTATGGTGCAGCGCCGGATCGCCGATCTGTGGCGTCAGGCTGCCGCCGATGTCCCCGCTACCGTCAATTGGGCCGCAATGTACAAAACGCTGCTCGGCGAACTTGTTGCCTTGAGCGCGCAAGGTGCGGTGCCAGATGCTGAGTTGCGTGCCCGTCTTGAAGCCTTGATCACCGAAACCCAGAAACGCAAACCACCGAGCAGGGCCTCCCTGGTCCGCGAGGGATTGATTGATGGAATTCGCCCCGTGCGGTCGTTGCTCGTCGCCATTGCAAAGCTGCCCTGGCAGGCCACCGGCGAGCATCCTGCCATCGAGTACCTTGCCAAGCTGCAAGCTTTATATCTCAAAGGATCCAGAAAGCTGCCAGTTGAAGTGGTGGCACCAAGTCTGGGAATGATCTGGCAGGTTTCGATCTCCAGCCCAGACCGGGAACGGGCGTTTCAGGCGTTGGAGGTGGCCACCCTGTTTGCCCTGCGCCGCGCGGTGCGCAATGGCTCGGTCTGGATTGAGCACAGCCTGAGCTTTCGGGGTCGTGCGCGCTTGTTCTTCACGGACGAGCGTTGGCAGGCAGAGTCCAAGAAACACTATGCCCGTCTATCGTTACCCAGCAAGGCTGCCACTTTCTTGAAGCCTTTGCTGGCCAGAGTAACTGCCGGTGTCGATGCGGTGGCCGCTGCAGCCCGCAGTGGCGTACTGCGCGTGGATGATGAACTCCATTTGTCGCCATTGCCCGCAGAGGACGAAGACCCAGAAGTGACCAAGCTGCGCGCGGCTTTGGATCACCGCATCGGTGAGGTTCAATTGCCGGAAGTGATTCTGGCCGTTGACGCCCAGGTGCGCTTTAGCTGGATCATGCTCGGACGTGAGCCGCGCTCTACCGACGAGCTGCTGATGGTCTATGCCGGCATCATGGCCCACGGCACCAGTCTGACTGCGGTCGAATGCGCGCGCATGATTCCGCAATTGTCTGCCACCAGCATTCGCCAGGCCATGCGCTGGGCGCGGGACGAACGGCGTCTGAGCCAGGCCTGCCAGGCTGTGCTGGAATTCATGCAGCGACACCCGATTGCCGCCACCTGGGGGCGGTCCGATTTGGCATCTTCTGACATGATGAGCATGGAGACCACCAAACGGGTGTGGCAAGCCCGGCTTGATCCTCGGCGCAACACACCTTCCATTGGAATCTACTCCCATGTAAAAGACCGGTGGGGCATCTTCCATGCGCAGCCCTTTGTGCTCAATGAGCGCCAGGCGGGCGTGGCCATTGAAGGTGTCATCCGCCAAGAAAAGCTGGAGACCAGCCAGCTTGCTGTGGATACCCATGGCTACACCGACTTTGCCATGTCACATGCCCGTTTGCTTGGTTTTGATCTTTGCCCGCGGTTGAAGGAACTCAAACAGCGCCACCTCTTTGTGCCACGCGGCACCAAAGTGCCCGCAGAAATCGCTGCGGTGTGCGAAGCCAATGTCGACGTCGCTTTGATCGAAAAGCATTGGGATAGTCTGGTGCACCTGGCAGCCTCGGTCATGAGCGGACATGCCAGTGCGGTGGCAGCTCTTGCGCGGTTCGGTTCTGCCGCCCAGGGCGATCCAATCTATGAGGCTGGCGTGCAATTGGGGCGGTTGCTGCGTACGGCGTTTTTGGCTGACTACTTTGTCAAGGACGCTTTCAGGAACGAGTTGCGCCGGGTGCTCAATCGGGGCGAGGCTGTTAACGCCCTCAAGCGCGCCATTTATACCGGCCGGATCAGCCCGGCGCAGGCCAAACGTGTCGATGAAATGCAGGCTGTGGCCGATGCGTTGAGCCTGATGGCCAACATCGTGATGGCGTGGAATACCTCACAGATGCAGGCGGTCCTGGATCGCTGGTCGAACCGCCGCCA
>NZ_JBXAJH010000043.1:0-1524 GCF_058797075.1 Acidovorax sp. GW823-FHT02H02
GGGGGTGCGGACGAAAACTTGGACTACTAGAAGGTAGTTCATGTATTCCTACGAAGACCGAATCCGAGCCGTTGAGCTCTACATCAAGCTCGGCAAACGCACCAGCCCGACCATCCGTCAGCTGGGTTACCCAACCAAGAATGCATTGAAGGGGTGGTACCGCGAGTATCAGCAGCGGCTCGACCTGCCGCTGGGATATGCCCGTCGGCAGCCGAAGTTCTCGCAGGGCCAGAAGGCAGCGGCCATCGAGCACTACCTCACACATGATCGATGCATCGCTGCCACCATGAGGGCGCTGGGCTATCCAGGGCGTGGAACGCTAACCAAGTGGGTCCGCGAGGCATTCCCTGAAGCCAGGATGGCCCTTGTCGGCAGTGTGGGCCAGCGAAGATATCCCGAGAGCTTGAAGCACGCGGGAGTGATGGAGCTTTGCACCCGGCAGGAAAGTGCACAGGCTGTTGCCGACAGGCTCGGCGTGTGCCGGCCAACGTTGTACAACTGGAAGAACCAGCTTCTGGGGCGTGAGGCACCCGCATCAATGAAACACACCAATCAATCTCCGCAGGCGCAAGAGCGTGAAGAGCTCGAGCGCCAAGTTGAGATACTGCGCCACGAAGTCAGGCAACTGCGCCTTGAGCAGGACCTCTTGAACAAGGCCAATGAACTGTTAAAAAAAGGCCTGGGCGTCGATCTGCAGCTCCTGTCCAACCGGGAGAAGACACTGCTGATTGACGCCCTCAGGGAGCACTATGGCCTGCCAGAGCTCCTTGCACAGTTGAGTCTTGCGCGTAGCTCGTACTTCTACCATCGGGCCCGCGCGGCAATCGGAGACAAGTACGTGAGGGTGCGCCAGTCCATCACCGAGATCTTCGAGTCCAATCACCGCTGCTATGGCTACCGCAGGCTGCAAGCCTCACTGGCCAGAGAGCAAGGCCCGATCTCCGAGAAGGTGATACAGCGGCTGATGAAGCAAGAGAGCCTGGTCGTTGCAAAACCCAAGAGGCGTCGGTATGCGTCTTACCTGGGCGAGATCAGCCCAGCACCAGAGAACATCATCAACCGTGACTTCCAGGCAGCAGCCCCCAACAAGAAATGGCTGACCGACATCACGGAGTTCCAGATCCCTGCAGGCAAGGTCTACCTGTCGCCGATCATCGATTGCTTCGACGGGATGGTGGTGAGCTGGACCATCGGCACGAGTCCGGATGCAGAGCTGGTCAACACCATGCTGGATGCAGCCATCGAGACCGTCACAGAGACAAGCGATCGACCAGTGGTCCACTCAGACCGCGGAGGTCACTACCGCTGGCCTGGCTGGCTATCCAGAATGAGCGAGGCCAAGCTCACCCGCTCGATGTCCCGCAAGGCCTGCTCGCCTGACAACGCAGCGTGCGAGGGCTTCTTCGGTCGGTTGAAGAATGAACTGTTCTATCCTCGGGACTGGAAGAGCGTCACAGTTGAGCAGTTCATTGAAGTGCTCGACGACTACATCCGTTGGTACAACGAGAAGCGGATCAAGATCTC
>NZ_JBXAJH010000044.1:0-1374 GCF_058797075.1 Acidovorax sp. GW823-FHT02H02
CAATGCCAGTCAGTTAAGCTTGGCTTGATCTGATTGGCAGTAAAAAGGGAACGTGTTTCACGTTCCCTTTTTATTTTGTCGATCCTGCTGCAAAACACCTTGAATGAGACTCTGGCGGCCATGCCCGCCAGTGGGATGGCCGAGTTGGGATCGTTGATTGATCCTGCCTGGATAGAGCAAGCCTTGCACGCCACCGGCAAGGCCTCCATCCGTCGCCGCAAGCTGCCCGCCGAACACGCCGTCTGGCTGGTGATTGGCCTGGCCTTGTTTCGCCACATGCCGCTGTGGCAAGTCGTGCAGGAGATGGCGCTCACGCTCAATGGGCAAGACCTGCCCGTACCCAGCAGCAGCGTTCAGGCTCGCCAAAGACTGGGCTGCGAGCCCTTGGCACATTTGTTCGGCTTGCTCACCGATGCCTGGGGGCGATCCCACCCGGTGCATCCAGAGTCTTTGCGCGTCTTGGCAGTCGATGGCGTGGTCTGGTCTGCGCCCGACAGCCAGGACAACCGCCAAGTGCTGGGCAGTGGGATGACGCAATACGGCGCTCAACCTTGGCCCATGGTGCGAGGCGTGTGCCTGCTCGATACCGACAGCCACGAGTTGCTTGATGCCAGACTGGGGGACTACCACTGCGGCGAGTTAACGCTGGCAGCCGATCTGCGCGGACTGGATCAGTCCATCACACTGTTTGACCGCGCGTACTTCTCAGCGGCATTCTTGTTGGACTGGCAGAACGCAGGGGCTCAGCGCCATTGGCTCATGCGCGCCAAGGACAATCTGCGCCATGAGATCGTTCAAACCTTGGGCGAAGGCGACTGGCTGATCCGCATGCCGGTGTCGCAACGCGCCAGGCAACTGCGCCCAGAGCTGCCCAGCCATTGGCTGGCCCGCTTGATCCAGGTGCATGCGGGTGGCAAGACCAGGCGCTTCATCACCTCGCTGAGTGACCCCTCGCGGTTTGCCGCACCCGAGTTGGCGCAGCTGTACCGTCAGCGTTGGGAGATCGAGCTGGGGTTTCGTGAAATCAAGCAGTCGCTGCAGCAAGGCCAGGGCGTGTTGCGCAGCAAGCAGCCCGAACTGGTGATGCAAGAGGTCTGGGGCGTATTGATTGCGCACACGCTGCTGCGGCGCTGGATGCGTCTGATGGCTCAGCATGTCGGTGTGGCACCCACCCGCATCAGCTTTCACACCGCGCAGCACGCGATCGTCGGTGCACTCAACACCATGCACCTGGCGCGCGCGGGCGCCTTGCCCCAGCATTTGCAGCGCCTTCTGGATCAGGCTCACTACTTCGTGCTCCCGCCTCGACGACCTGATCGAAGCTTCCCGCGCGAGGTCAAGCGATCGACACGCAGCAAGTACCCACCAAAAAAA
>NZ_JBXAJH010000045.1:0-1205 GCF_058797075.1 Acidovorax sp. GW823-FHT02H02
CAGGGCAATCGCATCTAAATAGTGATACCCAAGACGCGCTCCAGATAGCCCAGATTCCACCCCGCACGCTTGCGCTTGGCCTGCACGCCAATCTTCACCGAGGTATCGCTCTTGAGCATCTGCAATGCCATGCGCCGCAGCACGGTCTGGTTATGCGGGCCTTGATCCTTGTATGACTGAGCAGCATCCTCACGCATGGCTACGTCCAGGCTCCAGTGCAACTGGTTCTCCACGCTCCAGTGTGCGCGAATGCTATGCGCCAGCACATACGCCTGGGTGTACGCGGGCAGGCTGCTTATGTAGTAGCTGACTTCTTCGCTGGCGCTTTGGCCCGACTGCTGGCGCTGGCGCACGACCTGCACCACGCTGGACAGCCCGGGCCAGTGGGCTGCAGCCCGCTGCAGGGCCTCTGGCACGGGGCTGACCCGGTAGCTGCGCAGCTCCACACGCCCATGACCACTGGAGCGTTCGGTGTAGGTGTTGTCCTGCTGCGCGGCAGTGCCTGGCGTTTCAAAGTGCTTTCGCACCACTTCGTGCATGTGCCGCTGGTTGCCCTTGAGCGACAGAACATAGTCCGCGCCATGCTCGTGCAACTGCTGGGCGATGGTCTTTTGGCAGCCGATGGCATCGATGGTGACGATGCAGCCCTTCAGGTGCAACAGTCGCAGCAACTCGGGGATGGCCGTGATCTCGTTGCTTTTGCCATCGACCTTGCATTGGCCCAGCAATACTCCCATGTCTGCGGCCCAGGCGCTGACCATGTGCAGCGCCCGGGGCGCATCGCCCTTGCGGCTGCCGCGCACGCTCTTGCCATCAATGGCCACCGTGCCTTGCACCTGACCGGCCACCTGCATAAGCCACTGCTGGCAGGCCAGCTCCAATTGCCGGGCATCGAGCAGGCGAAACACGCGCGCAAAGGTATCGTGCGAGGCAACCCCACAGCGCAATGGCACGAAGCGGGCAAACCAGTCTTGGTGCTGTTCGCCGAACTCGGCCACCTCCACCCAGTTGTCCGCTCCTGCGATGGTGGCGCACAGCGCCACAGCCAGGATCGCTTGCAGTTCGTGGCGGCGCGTGCGCTCTATGCGGGGGTCCGGGATGCTTTGCAGGTGTTGCAGCAGGCTCATCTAAACAGCGCTTGGCAGATTACTCAAGCGCTGCAGTGTCGTTGGATTTGACTCTATTTTTTAGATGCGATTGCCCTG
>NZ_JBXAJH010000046.1:0-1178 GCF_058797075.1 Acidovorax sp. GW823-FHT02H02
GGGCCTGTCCGAATTTCTGTGTGTGAGGCTCATTGAACCTTCACCGATTTCGTGAAGCTGGTTGACTATCTTACGTGCTCGATTTCGTGAACCGATCTTCGTAGAGGATCGCGAATTGGTTCATCGCTGATTTCCAGTGGTTGGCCGCCCGTCCCCAGTCCTCGGTGATGTTGCGCAGTGCCAGCCAGATCAGCTTGGTGGCCGCGTCATCGCTGGGGAAGTGCCCGCGCGTCTTGATGATCTTTCGCAGCCGCGCATTCACGCTCTCAATCGCATTGGTCGTATAGATCACGCGCCGCACCTCTGGCGGGAAGGCGAAGAACGGAATGACCTTGTCCCAGGCCCTGCGCCAGGCGCCTACGACGGTCGGGAATTTTTGCCCCCACGGCCCTGCCTCAAACGCGAGCAGCTCGGCCTCGGCCGCTTCGGCGCTGACCGCCGTGTAAATCGGCTTGATGGCCGCCGCCAGCGCCTTGCGATCCTTCCAGCTTGCGAAGTCCAGGCTGTTGCGTATCAAGTGCACGATGCAGGTTTGCAGCGTCGTGGCCGGGAACACCGTGCCCAGTGCCTCTGGCATGCCCTTGAGCCCGTCGGTGACAGCGATCAGGATGTCATGGACACCGCGCGTCTTCAAGTCGTTGAACACTTTCATCCAGAACTTGGCGCCCTCGGTGTTCTCGATCCAGATCCCGAGGATGTCGCGGCTGCCATCGGGCAGCACGCCCAGGGCCAGATACACGGCCTTGGAACGCACCACCGCATCCTCGCGGATCTTGACCCTCAGCGCGTCAAAGAACACGACCGGGTACATCGACTCCAGCGGGCGACTCTGCCAGGCCGTGACCTCGCTCATCACGGCGTCGGTGACGCTGCTGATGAGGTCGGGCGAGACGTCCACCGAGTACATCTCGGCCAGAAAGCCCTGGATCTCGCGCACCGTCATGCCGCGTGCGTACATGGCAACGATCTTGTCGTCAAAGCCGGTGAAGCGCCTCTCATGCTTGCCGATGAGTTGCGGCTCGAACGTGCCCTCGCGGTCACGGGGAACGTCGATGCGCAGAGCGCCGGCGTCGGTCAGCACGGTCTTGGCGCTCTTGCCGTTGCGGTGATTGGCCGCAGCCCCTTCGGGCTTGGCCTGGCCGGGGGCGTAGCCCAGGTGGTGACTCATCTCCGCGCCC
>NZ_JBXAJH010000047.1:0-1111 GCF_058797075.1 Acidovorax sp. GW823-FHT02H02
CTAGTCCACTGAATCATTGAAATTGGTGATATCGACGCTGTGGGTTGTCGTACTTCCATTTGATCGGCTTGGGGTCTTTGTTGTATTCGCGGATGTAGCGCATGAGCTTCTTGTCCAAGTCCTTGACCGAGGTGAAGATGCCGCGGCTGATCACGTCGCGCTGGATGCGAGCGAACCAGTTCTCGACCTGGTTGAGCCAAGACGAATACGTGGGCGTGTAATGGATCTGGACATTCGTGTGCTTGCTCAGAAAGGCTCCCACAAGCTCGGTCTTGTGGCTGCTGACGTTGTCGCAGATGACGTGAATCTCGCGGTCCTGTGGTTGGCCGGCCACGACATCACTCAGGAAGCCGACGAACTGTTCGCTGGTGTGGCGCGCGGCGGTCATACCCAATACTTCGCCGGTGGCGGTGTTTAACGCGGCAAACAGGCTGAGGGTGCCGTTGCGCTTGTATTCGAAGCCGTGGCTTTCGGCTCGCCCGGGCGCCAGAGGCAGCATGCGGTCCTTGCGATCGAGCGCCTGGATAGCCGTTTTCTCGTCCACGCAGAACACTGCGGCGTGCGCCGGCGGATTCAGGTACAGGCCGATCACGTCCGCAGCCTTGGCCTCGAAGTCCGGGTCGTTGGAGACGAGGTGCCGCTGCAGGCGGTGCGGTTGCACACCGTGCTTGCGCCAGATGCGTTGCACGGTAGAGAACGAGACATCGCCCAGTTCTGCTGCAAGCTTGCGACTGCTCCAGTGCGTGGAGCCGTCCTTGGGCTTGTGTTTGAGCGTCTTGTTGAGCACGCGGGCCTCCAGCTTGGCCACCGGATGCACGGGCGCGCGACCCGGGTGCAGCGACACCAGCCCGGCCAGACCTTGAAGTTCGAACGCCTGCGTCCAGCGCGTGATGAACGCGTCGTTGCAGGCGAGCTTGGCCCGGATGTCAACCCGGCGCTCGCAGTCGGCCCACAGCAGCACGCAGCGCGCACGCCGCGCCAGCGCCGCGCTACCACTGCGCTTGCGGATCACCGCCTCCAATTGGCCGCGCTCGTCGTCTGTCAATAGCATTCTGTACATACCCTCCAATATGGAGCATATACAGCCAATTTCAATGATTCAATGGACTAG
>NZ_JBXAJH010000048.1:0-1101 GCF_058797075.1 Acidovorax sp. GW823-FHT02H02
TGTTGATTTCCGCGTAATCCTGACCCCGGTTTTTCATCCAATATTGACCCCACCTGTTGGGGTGTAGCCGGGCTACGCGTCTGTGGATAAGTCTACTGTTGGTGCGTTCGTTTCTCCTTTCTCAATGACTTCCGGCAGGGCCGTCCTGGGCCGCCTTTTCTGAACGGTCTTGGGTGCTGCGCTGGAATGCTTGAACCGCCAGCTCTCATTGCCGGTCTCCACGATGTGGCAGTGGTGGGTCAGCCGGTCGAGCAGTGCGGTGGTCATCTTGGCGTCGCCAAATACCTGACTCCATTCCCCGAAGCTGAGGTTGGTGGTGATCAGCACGCTGGTTCGCTCGTAGAGCTTGGAGAGCAGATGGAACAGCAGCGCTCCACCGGCCTGGCTGAACGGCAGGTAGCCCAGTTCATCGAGGATGACAAGGTCCATGTAGACCAGCCGGTGGGCCAGCTGTCCGGCCTTGCCCTGGCTCTTCTCCAACTCCAGCGCGTTGACCAGCTCCACGGTCGAGAAGAAGCGCACCCGCTTGCCGTGCCGCTGGATCGCCTCGATCCCGATGGCCGTGGCCAGGTGTGTCTTGCCGGTGCCCGGACCACCGATGAGCACCACGTTGTGCGCGGCCTCGATGAACGCGCCGCCGTGCAGCGTGCGCACCAGAGCCTCGTCCACACTGGCCTGGCTGAACTCGAAGCCGGCCAGGTCACGGTGGGCCGGGAAGCGGGCTGCGCCCATCTGGTACGCCATGGAGCGCACCGAACGCTCAGCCTGCTCGGCCCGCAGCAGCTGACTGAGGAAGGCTTCAGGGCTGAAGTCGGTGTGCCGTGCCTGCGCTGCCACCTCGGGGTAATTGGCGGCCATGCCATGCAGCTTCAGGGCCTTGAGGGCGCCGATGATCTCCTGGCTCATGCGCGCACCCCCTGTGGGTCATCGTCGCCTACCGAGCGAAGCCGGTCGTAGCGCTGCACGTTGGCCTGCGGCGCCACCGTCAGGGTCAGCGGCGTTCTGGCCGCTGCCACCTCTGCCTGGCTGCCAGCCTTCAGACGCGCGAGCACGTTGAGCACATGCTCGCCGCTGGGCTTGCCGCTCTCGAGCGCCAGTTCG
>NZ_JBXAJH010000049.1:0-901 GCF_058797075.1 Acidovorax sp. GW823-FHT02H02
GGCGGATTCAAAAGTGAAGTGCAACACCCTGGGTTTCAATGAACGAGGGTGGAGTGCTGCGGGCTGTTGATCAGCAACTCGCGGTATACGGCCAGTGGTGATCGTACCCCCAGTCCTTTTCTGGGGCGGTTGTTGATTTCATCGGCAATCGCATCGAGCTGTTCCTGGCTGTAGATGCTCAGGTCCGTCCCCTTGGGCAGGTACTGGCGCACCAGGCCATTCATGTTTTCGTTGGAGCCCCGCTGCCAGGGGCTGTGTGGATCGCAGAAGTACACCGCTATGCCCGTCTGCTCGCTGAGCTTCTTGTGCATGGCCATCTCTCTGCCCTGGTCGTACGTCATGCTCAGACGCATCGGTTGGGCAATGCCCAGCAACTTGTCCGTGAAGGCCTGCAAGACGTTGGCGGCACTGGCTGGTTTGAACTCAGGGAGCTTGACCAGCATCACCAGCCGGCTGGTGCGCTCCACCAAGGTTCCCACCGCACTGGCATTGCCTTCGCCCTTGATGAGATCGCCCTCCCAGTGCCCAGGGAACTGGCGGTCTTCAATCTCGGGCGAACGCACATGGATGCTCAGCATGTCGGGGATCTGGCCTCTGCGGTCTTTGCCTTTGCTTCGCGGCAGCCGCTTGTTGTGGGCGTGGCGCAGGGTGGCGATCAGCTCCTTGCGCAACTCGCCCACGGGCATGGCATAAATGCAGTTGTAGATGGTCTCGTGTGACACGCGGTACTCATGGCCGGGGGGATACAAGCGTGCCAGTGTCAGGGCAATCTGCTCGGGTGACCAGCGAAGCCGCAGCAGATGAACAACCAGAGCCCACAGGATCGAATCGGGGTGCAGTTTGACCGCAGGCCTGGCGCCGCGCCTGCGCTGCAGGCTCAGGCACTGGGCTTGGGCGCTGC
>NZ_JBXAJH010000050.1:0-865 GCF_058797075.1 Acidovorax sp. GW823-FHT02H02
GATCCGCTTCTCGTTGTACCAGCGGATGTACGAGTCGACCACTTCAATGAACTGCTCGATGGTCGTGCCCTTCCAGTTCCGAGGATAGAACAGTTCGTTCTTGAGGCGACCGAAGAAGCCTTCGCAAGCCGCATTGTCCGGAGAACAGGCCTTGCGGGACATGGAGCGGGTAAGGTTCGCCTCGCTCATTCTCGATAGCCAGCCAGGCCAGCGGTAGTGCCCACCGCGGTCTGAGTGGACCACTGGTCGGTCAGCTGTGTCCGTCACAGTCTCGATGGCTGCATCCAGCATGGTGTTGACCAGCTCAGCGTCAGGGCTCGTGCCAATGGTCCAGCTCACCACCATCCCGTCGAAGCAGTCGATGATCGGTGATAGGTAGACCTTGCCTGCTGGGATCTGGAACTCCGTGATGTCCGTCAGCCATTTCTCGTTGGGCGCTGCAGCCTGGAAGTCACGGTTGATGATGTTCTCCGGTGCCGGGCTGATCTCGCCAAGGTAAGACGCATACCGCCGCCGCTTGGGCTTTGCAACGACCAAGCTCTCTTGCTTCATCAAGCGCTGCACCACCTTTTCGGAGATGGTCATGTCCTGCTTGGTCAGCGAGGCTTGTAGCCTGCGGTAGCCGTAGCAGCGGTGGTTTGACTCAAAGATGTCGGTGATCGCACGACGCGCAGAGAGGTACTTGTCACCCACCGCTGCACGGGTGCGATGGTAGAAGTACGAGCTACGTGCAAGGCCCAACTGTGCAAGGAGCTCAGGCAAGTCATAGTGCTCCTTGAGGGCGTCAGTCAGCAGTGTCTTCTCCCGGTTGGACAGGAGCTGCAGATCGACGCCCAGGCCTTTTTTTAACAGTTCATTGGCCTTG
>NZ_JBXAJH010000051.1:0-626 GCF_058797075.1 Acidovorax sp. GW823-FHT02H02
GAAGTTCCCCGTGCACCGCGACCTGGCGGGCTTCGACTTCGAATGCTCGCCCGTGGACAAAAAGCTCATCGAGCAGTTGGCCAGCATGGCGTTCACCGAGCAGGCGCACAACGTGGTGCTAGTGGGTGGCCCCGGCACGGGCAAGACGCATCTGGCCACGGCCATCGGCGTGGCGGGCATCACGCGCCATGGCTCACGCGTGCGGTTTTACTCCACGGTGGATCTGGTCAACGCACTGGAGCAGGAGAAGGCCCAAGGCAAGGCAGGCCGCATCGCAGCGAGCTTGCAGCGCATGGACCTGGTCATCCTTGATGAGCTGGGCTACCTGCCCTTCAGCCAGGCAGGCGGCGCCTTGCTGTTCCACCTGCTGAGCAAGCTCTACGAGCAGACCAGCGTGATGATCACCACCAACCTGGACTTCAAGGAATGGTCCAGCGTGTTCGGCGACGCCAAGATGACCACGGCACTGCTGGATCGACTCACGCACCACTGCCACATCGTCGAGACGGGCAACGAGTCCCACAGGTTCATGCACAGCACAGCCGTGGCCAAGAAACGCATCAAGGCACGCGAACAGGCCAAGAAGGCTGAGCCGTTCTGAGCGGTTCAAGGGCAAGCCGCTACGG
>NZ_JBXAJH010000052.1:0-594 GCF_058797075.1 Acidovorax sp. GW823-FHT02H02
AGTTGACGCCAGACCTTGTCGGCACCGTAGACCTGCATATTGGCCTGCCAGACGCGTTCGATCTGCGGTGCCAGCAGCTCGTCGCGACGGGCCCGAGCACAGCGTCTGTCGGGCTCGCGCAGTAGCGCCGCGTGTCTTCGATACCCCGACGGGGCGATCTGCAAGACGCTGCAGATCGGCTCGACCCCGAAGGTGCCGCGATGCTTGTCTATGAAATCCCTCAGGACTTCAACCGGCGGTCGAGCTCCGCCTGGGCGAAAAACGCACTGGCCAGCTTCAGTATCTCATTGGCCCGGCGCAGCTCCTTGACCTCGCGCTCCAGATCCTTGACCCGCTGCGCCTCGCTGGTAGTGACGCCTTCGCGCACCCCAGTATCGACTTCGACTCGCTTGACCCATTCATGCAGCGTCTGCGGCACGCAGCCAATCTTGGGGGCAATCGATTCAATGGCTGCCCATAGCGATGGGTAATCCCCCCGGTGCTCCTGCACCATCCGCACCGCCCGCTCGCGGACCTCGGGCGAGAACTTGTTCGACTTCTTCATAGCTCAATCCTCTCAGAGAAAAGAGCCTCCTCAAAACCCGGGGCGATTCA
>NZ_JBXAJH010000053.1:0-593 GCF_058797075.1 Acidovorax sp. GW823-FHT02H02
ATGCCGACCTAAAACTGAGCCAGGTGTTTTACCTACCCTGCTGTTTTGTGCAGCAAGGGAATGAAGAGGGTGATCACCATGGACATGATTGGCAAGATACGGCGGATGCACCGCCGGGACAAGAAGACGAAGCGGGAGATATCGAGGACCACGGGCCTGTCGCGCAACACGGTGGCCAAGTGGCTGGACGAGGCGCAGCCGGTCGAGCCCAAGTACCGCCGGGAGGCGGCGAAGGCGACCAAGCTGTCGGCGCACGAGGCGGAGCTCAAGCAAGCCTTGAAGGCCGATGCCAAGCGGCCCAAGAAGGAGCGGCGCACGGCCAAGGCCTTGTTCACGCAGATCAAGGCAGCGGGCTACGAAGGTGGCTACACGCGGGTGACGGACTTCATCCGCAAGTGGCGCCAAGGTGAAGGCCAACAGGCGGCCTGCAAGGCCTTCGTGCCATTGACCTTCGAGCTTGGCGAGGCCTTCCAGTTCGACTGGAGCGAAGACGGCTTGCTGGTGGGCGGGGTGTAGTACCGCATGCAGGTCTCGCACATGAAGCTGTGTGCCAGTGGGGCCTTCTGGCTGGTGGCCTACCCCAGCCAAGGCCA
>NZ_JBXAJH010000054.1:0-573 GCF_058797075.1 Acidovorax sp. GW823-FHT02H02
TATCAGCACGCCGCCGCGGCCCTAAATACCGAGGCCCAGTCCGCCCGCCAGCAACTGGAACAAACCCAGCGGGCGTTGGCCGATGAAAAAGCAGCCCATGCAAAAACCAGCGAGTCACTGCGCGGCAAGATCCTGGAAGGCACACAACTCACGCAACAGGTAGTCGATCTGCAGGAGCGCATCGAGGCCGAAGAACGCCACCGGCAATCCCTGGAGGAAAAGCACCAGCATGCCCGCCAGGCACTGGAGCATTTCCGGCAGTCCACCAAAGAGCAGCGCGATCAGGACCAGCGCAAGCATGAGCAGCAGGTGCAGTACCTGCAGGCTGAGTTGCGCACCGTGAATGAAGCCTTGGCAACCAAGCAGCAGCAAGCCGTCCACACCCTTCAGGAAAACGCGCGCTTGTTGGGTGATCTATCCCGTGCCCAGGGCGATCTGCACCAGCTCCAGGAAGAGCTGCGGAGCCTGCGGCCGCTCAAGGATGAACTTGGGTTTTCACAACGGCGCACCGAGGAGTTGGGTCGGCGCCTGGTTGAGCAGGAGGCGGCCGTCAAGCAACTCAACGCCTCGAAC
>NZ_JBXAJH010000055.1:0-543 GCF_058797075.1 Acidovorax sp. GW823-FHT02H02
TCAGCATCGCCGAGATGCTGGAGCTGGAGCAAAGCCACCTGATGCCGATGCCGGTGGCCTTTGATGGCTATGTTGAGAACCCGGCCAAGGTGAGCAGCACCTGCCTGGTGACGGTGGCGCGCAACCGCTACTCGGTGCCCTGCGAATGGGCGGGGCAAATGGTCAGCACACACCTGTACCCGGCGCAGATCGTGGTGGTGGCCGGCGATGCTATGGTGGCCACGCACGAGCGCCTGAGCGATCGCAACCAGACCCGCTACGACTGGCAGCATTACGTGCCGCTGATCGAGCGCAAGCCGGGCGCGCTGCGCAACGGCGCGCCCTTTGCAGACCTGCCCGAGCCATTGCAGCGCATGCGCAAAGGCTTGCTGCACCAGGAGGGGGGCGACAGGGTGATGGCGCAGGTACTGGCCGAGGTGCCCAAGCAAGGGCTGGACGCCGTGCTGGTGGCGGTGGAGTTGGCCCTGGAGAGTGCGCCGCCATCGGGGCGGGTGAGCACCGAGCACGTCATCAACGTGCTCGGCCGCCTGCAAGCGCAGCCCC